>JBPYFB010000323.1:0-25150 GCA_051986465.1 Rugosimonospora sp. | reverse complement strand
AGGAGCGCCACGGCCGCGAGCACCGCGATCCGGATGCGCAGTGTCACGCCGCCGCCTCTGCCGGGCGCAGCAGCCACGCGGCGGCGGGTACCGCGGCGGTGAGCAGCGCCGCCGCGAGTACCAGCGCGCGGGTCGGCCCGATCGCCACCCACAGGGTGCCGAACGCGACCGAGGAGCCGAACCGGGCGACCGTCACCACGGTCTGCGCGGCGGCGATGCCACTGCCCTTGGCGTCGGCCGCGACCAGCCGGCTCACCAGCGCCGGGAGCACGCCGTCGGTGGCGGCGTAGAAGACGCCGAGCAGCAGCAGCGGGACGACTGTCCACAGTGTACCGTGTACCGGCAGCGCGGCGGCCACGTACACGGCGACGAGCGCCACGTGCCCGCCGACGAGCACCTTGGCCCGGCCGATCCGGTCGGCGAGGCGGCCCAGCGGCAGCGCGAGCGCCAGGTAGGCGATGTTGGTGCCGACGTACAGCAGCGGGAACCACAGTGCCGCGAAGTCGTCCCGCTTCTGCAGGGACAGGTACAGGAAGCCGTCGCCGACCGTCAGCAGGCCGAGCAGGCCCGCGGCGACCAATGGCCGGCGCAGCCGCGCCCCGGCCATCTCGCGCAGCAGGTGCCGGGTGGGCGTCCGCGCCGCCGCCGGGCGCCGGTCGGGCACGAACAGGAAGATGACCGCGACGCCGAGCGCGGCGAACGCGAATGAGACCACCCAGATCGAGCTGTACCCGTTGGGAATGAGCGCCAGCAACGCGAACGCGGCCAGCGGGCCGATCGCCGCGCCGACCGTGTCGAGCGTGCGGTGTACCCCGAAGGCGCGCCCCAGCATGCTCGGCTCGGTGGCGTCGGCGATCAGCGCGTCCCGGGGTGCCGTGCGCAGCCCCTTGCCCAGCCGGTCGGCCGTGATGACACCGGTGATGGCGGCGAAGCCGTGTACCGGCAGCAGCGCCAACCGGCTGACGGCGGAGACGAGGTACCCGCTCGCAGCGACCCACTTGGGCCGTCGGCCCCGGTCGCCCACGTACCCGCCCAGGATGCGGACGAGCGCGCTCACCCCTTGGTACAGGCCGTCGATGAACCCGTAGGCGAGAAGTCCCAGACCGAGTTGTGCGGTCAGGTACAGCGGCAGCACCGCGTTGACCATTTCCGAGGAGATGTCGGTGAGCATGCTGACGATGCCGAGCATGACCACGGTCGAGGCGACCCGGCGCGCCGCGGTACCCGGTCCGGCCTGCCGAACCGGCCGGTCCCGCACCGAGACGTACACGCTTCCTCCTCTTGCGCACGCGGCCTTGACCGCGACGGTACCGTGTCAGTCGGCCGCCACCGGGGCGCAGGGTTTCGGGCGCTCGGTGGCGTGGCCGGAGATCTCACGATGACTGTGACGGCGCGGGCGCGCGGGGCGGAACCCCTGATCCGGCCGCGTCCGCGCCCGAAAGGACGGTTCCACATGGGTATCCGCGTCGCGGCGAGCGCCGATGTGGACGAGCGCGCCAGTATCGGCGACGGCACCTCGATCTGGCACCTGGCTCAGGTGCGCGAGGACGCGACCGTCGGCGAAAACTGCAACATCGGCCGCGGCGCGTACATCGGCCCGGGCGTACGCGTGGGCGCCAATGTGAAGCTGCAGAACTACGCGCTCGTCTACGAACCCGCGCAACTCGCCGACGGGGTGTTCATCGGGCCGGCCGCGGTGCTCACCAACGACGAGTACCCGCGCTCGGTCACGCCGGACGGGCGGCTGAAGACCGGCGACGACTGGCACGCCGTCGGTGTCGTGGTGGGCGAGGGTGCGTCGATCGGCGCCCGCGCGGTGTGCGTGGCTCCGGTGACCGTGGGCCGGTGGGCGCTGGTCGCCGCCGGAGCCGTGGTGACCAAGGACGTACCCGACTTCGCGCTCGTGGTGGGCGTACCGGCGCGCCGCGTCGGCTGGGTCGGGCGGGCCGGGGTACCGCTGGCGGCCAAGGGCGACGGCCGGTACGCCTGCCCGCGTACCGGTGAGGAGTACGTCGAGCGGGACGGGAAACTGACTGAGCACTCAGTAAGCGCCTGAGCTGCGCCACACCGCGAAGACGGTACGGGCCATAATCATCAGGTCCATCGAGAACGACCAGTTCTCCACGTACCGCAGGTCCAGCCGGATCGACTCCTCCCACGACAGGTCGGAGCGGCCGGACACCTGCCATAGTCCGGTGAGCCCGGGCTTGACGACGAGCCGTCGGCGCATGTCGAACGGGTACTCGTCGACCTCGCGGGGCAGCGGTGGGCGCGGCCCCACGAGTGACATGTCACCCTTGACGACGTTGAGCAGCTGCGGGATCTCGTCCAGGGACAGGCGCCGCAGCCACCGGCCGATCGCCGTGACGCGCGGATCCTTCCGGATCTTGAAGAGCGTGCCGTCGTTCTCGTTGAGGTGCCGCAGCTCGGCGAGGCGGGCCTCGGCGTCCGCGTACATGGTGCGGAACTTGTAGATGACGAAGCGCTTGCCGTTGCGGCCGACGCGGATCTGCTTGAAGATGACCGGTCCGGTCGAGGAGAACTTCACCAGCGCCGCGATGAGCAGGAGCACCGGGCTGAGCACGAGCAGGCCGAAGGCCGACGCCACCTTGTCGAAGATGGCCTTGAAGAGGCGGCGGGCACCCTTGAGGCGGGGGTGGTCGACGTGCAGCAGCGGCAGGCCGTCGACCGGGCGGATGGTGGTGCGGTCGCCGGCCACGTCGACCAGCGTGCTGGCCACGATGAGGTCGATGTCGTCGCGCTCCAGCTTCCAGGCCAGCCGGCGCAGCGCGGCGCCGTCCAGCTCGGGGCAGGACAGGACGATGACGGTATCCGCCTGAGCGCGCGCCACCGCGTGCGCGACATCCTCGAAGGTGCCGTAGACGGGCGGCATCGACTGCTGCCCGCGCAGCATCACCCGGCCGAGTACCGGAACCCGGGGCAGGCACACGCCCACCACGCCCATGCCGTGGTACCGCTCGCGGCGCAGTTGCCGGGTCGTCTGCCACACCGCCTGCTCGTGGCCGACGAGGATGACCCGGCGCAGCCGCTCGCCACGCCCCCACGACCGGTGCAGCCAATGCCGCATCAGGTACCGGCCGGCCAGGCTCGCCGCGGTCGCCAGCGGCATGGCGATAAGGACATATCCGCGAGCCAGTCGAAGGTCAAATGAGAATGAGATTACGGCGAGCGTGGCGGTAAGCCCGACGCCGGCGCGGAACACCCGTTCGTACTCATCGTTTCCGACGAACAGGTACCTTGTTTCAAACGCACGGTTAATTGTCAGCGAGATCAGCCACGCGAACGGAAGAGCGACAGTGACCCAAAGATAATCGCGGTTGTAGGTCTGGCTCGCCGAGGCGCCGAAACGCAACGCCAGCGCGGCGCCGGCGCCGATGATCCCGACCAGCAGATCTAGGACTGCCAGCAGCCGGACGTAGCGGACCTCCCAGCCACTGCGCTCGAAGCCGGCGTAGTTCGGCACGTCGAGAGGGGCCAGAGTGGCGGTGATCGTGGTACCGGTCTCGTCCGTCGCGCCGGACGGAGAGGCGATGTCAATCGCGGTCACGTTTCTCGCCTCCGTCATTCCATACCCGGGCGATCATTGAGGGGTTGATGTGACGCCGGGGCCCGGATTAGTACAACCAAATAACTGCGTGCGGTCAAGCGGTCACGCCTTCTCGCGATAAAGGTCGCACCCGCGTGTCATGGCTTGACCAGACACTTGGCCGGCGGTTGCCGCGCGACGGTCGACTAGTCGACATACAAATGGGGCAACTTAGCCACCTCCACGGGCGATGCGACCAACCCCATCGGCGTAACCTTCAGGCGTCACCGGAGCCGGCCCCGGGGCGTCCATTCTGGACCCCGCCGGCCGCCTTGACGATCTTCTCCTACCGGCGCCGCGGGCCGAGCCTTAGGAACCGAACTTTCCTATTGGGACCGTAGCGTCAGGAGCATGACGCCGCTGCTGTCCCGCCGGGCGCTCAACCGCGCCACCCTCGAACGGCAACTCCTGCTGCGCCGCTGCGACCTGTCCCCGATCGAGGCGGTCGAGCACCTCGCCGGCCTGCAGGCGCAGACCACCCACACGTGGTACGTCGGGCTGTGGAGCCGCCTCGCCGGCTGCCGTCCCGAGGAGGTCGGCGACCTGCTGACCACGCGGCAGGTGGTTCGGGTCGCGCTGATGCGCTCCACCATCCACCTCGTGACGGCGCGGGACGCGCTCGGGCTGCGGCCGCCGCTGCAGCAGGTCATCGAGCGCGCCACCAACGGCACCTTCGGCAAGCGCCTGGCCGGCCTGGACCGCGACGAGGTGGTCGCCGCCGCGCTGAAGGTACTGGCGGAGAAGCCCCGTACCTTCAGCGACCTCGGCCGGGAGCTGGCCCTGCGGTGGCCCGACCGGGAACCCGACGCGCTCGCGATGGCGGTACGGGCGTGGGTACCGCTGGCGCAGTTGCCGCCGCGCGGTGTGTGGGGTGCCAGCGGGGCGGCGGTACACGCGCCGCTGTCCACCTGGCTGTCCGGCGAGCTTACCGACGGGTACCCGGTGCCGGAGCTGGTGCTGCGGTACCTGGCCGCGTTCGGTCCGGCGAGCGTGCGGGACGTACAGGTCTGGTCCGGGCTGACCCGCCTGGGCGAGGTGCTGGACGGGCTGCGACCGCGCCTGGCCACCTTCCGCGACGAGCAGGGCGTGGAGCTGTTCGACCTGCCCGACGCGCCCCGCCCCGATCCGCAGACGCCCGCCCCGCCGCGCTTCCTGTACGACTTCGACAACCTGCTGCTCTCGCACGCAGATCGCGGCCGGGTCATCACCGATGCGTACCGGCAACTCCCCGTCCAGCCGTACGGGCCGGTACCGCGCCTGGTGCTCGTGGACGGGTTCACCGTCGCGACGTGGACGGCACAGACAGGAAAGGGTACGGCGGTGCTGACGATCACCCCGTTCGAACGACTGTCCACTGAGGATAATTCGCGGACCCGCAAGCTCTCCGCGGAAGACAGGACCGCAACAGCTGAGGAGGGTGCCGGGCTGCTCGCGTTCCTCGCGCCGGCGGCCGCGAACCGGGAGGTGCGGTTCGCCTGACGCCGGGTCGACGCGGAGAGGGCCCGGGCCGGCGCATGACTGAGCCCCTGGTCAGCCGGTAGCCCGTGGTGAACCGGCCTAACGGCCCCTTCGCAGCCGGTCACCGGATCGCTACCCTGATCGGAAGCGGGGCGGGGGGCTCGCGGGGCTGCTAGATCGTAGTCGCGTTGTGGGCGATGCCGCGGGCGAGTGGAGGTGCCAGAGGTGCCGGAGGACGACCGGGTGAAACAGGCCTGTGCCTATCTCCGGATGCTGCTCACCCGCCCCAGTGACTACCGGACCCGCTGGGAAAGCCACGCCGAACCGGCCCGCCGCGCCGTGGCCGAGCCGGCCGTCGACGCCACGGCCGTGGCCACCGTACTGGCGCAGGCGAAGGTTGGCGGTGCGCCGGTCACCTCGTGGCGCTCCGGTTCCGGTGCTCACCCGGTGCTGACCCGGCCGGCTGAGCCGCTGGTCAGGGTCGCGCGGCACGCGCTGGACGGCACCGTACTGGACCCGGTGGACATGGAGTCCTTCATCCGCGGGTTCGAGCTGTCCGAGCGCCACGCACACCGGCTGCGGGAGCTGCGCCGCGGCTCGCCGTCGGTACGCGCGATCTACCGTGGCGCGCTGCCGCCCGGCGAGGCGTTCCGGCACGCCGGCCCGCCGCACCACGACACGCTGGCCATGCACGAACTGCACACGATCGGGCCGGACGGGCGGCCCACCGAGCACGAGACGATCCAGGTGATCAAGTCGACGGTACCGTGGCTCGAGTCGGTGCCGTACCGGTTCGACACCGACGAGCTGATGGTCCACGTGGTGCGCGGCGGGCAGGTCGGCCCCCAGGTGTACCGGGTCAACGAGGCGGTGTACGGCGTTGACATCATGCTCAGCCAGCCGCTCGCGCTCGGCGAGACCACGCTGCTGCACTCGCACTTCACCTTCGCGTACAAGACCGAGGCGCCACTGGAGTTCCGCCGTGTCGTACTGCGCGCCACCGATGAGCTGACGATCTGGGTTCGCTTCCACCCCGATCGGGTACCGGCCCGGGTGTGGTCGGGCCGGTGGGATCGCATTGATCAGGGTCACATCATTGAGCGCCAGCCGGCCGAGCTGGACAGTGAGCTGTCCGTACACGCCCGGTTCGGGCGGGTGGAGAAGTCGATCGTCGGTTTCTACTGGGAGTGGGAGTAGCGGAAACGGAGTGAGGCCATGGGCGAGGAGGTGACGCCACATGTCTTCACGAGCGCGGACCGCACCCGGTACCGGCACAAGGTCCGGCGCTGCCTGGACGCGTTCGCCCAACTGCTACGCGAGTCCCGCTTCGACTTCGACCGGCCGCTCAGTGGTTTGGAGATCGAGCTCAACCTCGTGGACGAGGCGGCCGAGCCGGCCATGCGCAACGCCGAAGCGCTGGCCGCCATCGCCGACCCGGACTTCCAGACCGAGCTGGGCCAGTTCAACATCGAGATCAATGTGGCGCCGCGCCGGTTGGCGGGCAGCGGCCTCGCCGACTACGAGAGCCAGGTTCGGGCCAGCCTGAACGCGGCCGAGGGCAAGGCCCGCACGGTCGGCGCGCACATGGTGATGGTCGGCATCCTGCCCACCCTGCGCCGCGAACACCTGCGCCGCGAGTCGCTGTCGAGCAACCCCCGGTACGCCCTGCTCAACGAGCAGATCCTGGCCGCCCGCGGCGAGGACATCGCGATCGCCATCGAGGGCGCGGAGCGCCTGACGGCCACCGCCGACACCGTGATACCCGAGGCCGCGTGCACCAGCACCCAGCTACACCTGCAGGTCAGCCCGGCGGAGTTTCCGGCGTACTGGAACGCCGCCCAGGCGCTCGCCGCCGCGCAGCTGGCGCTCGGCGCCAACTCGCCGTTCCTGCTCGGCAAGCAGCTGTGGGCGGAGACCCGGGTACCCCTGTTCGAACAGGCGACCGATACCCGCTCCGAGGAGCTCAAGGCGCAAGGGGTACGGCCCCGGGTATGGTTCGGCGAGCGCTGGGTCACCTCGGTGTTCGACCTGTTCGAGGAGAACGTGCGGTACTTCCCGGCGCTGTTGCCGATCGTCGACGACGAGGACCCGGCGCAGGCGCTCGCCCGGGGCGATACGCCGAACCTCGCCGAGCTGCGGCTGCACAACGGCACCATCTACCGGTGGAACCGGCCGGTCTACGACGTGGTACACGGCCGGGCGCACCTGCGCGTCGAGAACCGCGTGCTGCCGGCCGGCCCGACAGTTGTGGATACGCTCGCCAACGCCGCGTTCTACTTCGGCGCGGTCCGGGTACTCGCCGCCGAACAGCGGCCGGTCTGGTCGCAGATGTCCTTCAGCGCGGCCGAGGAGAACTTCCACCGTGCCGCCCGCGACGGTATCGAGGCCCAGCTCTTCTGGCCCGGCCTGGGCTACGTGCCCGCGACCGAGCTCGTGCTGCGCCGGCTGCTGCCGGTGGCGCACGAGGGGCTGGACGCGTGGGGGGTGGCCGCCGAGATGCGCGACCGGCTGCTGCGCGTGATCGAGGAGCGCTGCCTGCGCGGTCGCAACGGGGCCACGTGGCAGGTGGAAACGCTGCACGCCGTGGAGGAGGGCAACGGCGCCTCGCGGGACGAGGCGCTGCGGGTGCTGCTGCGGGAGTACATCAGGCAGATGCACGACAACGTGCCGGTACACCTGTGGGCCTGAAGATCGGGTATCGTGTGCGCGTTTCGTGAGAGGAGCCCGTGTGAGCGCCCCGTACCCACCGCAACCCAGCGCGCCCCCGCCCGGCCCGGGCGGCTCGGCGATCGCACTGACCACGAAGTTCTTCCCGCTGTCGTTCATCTTCCTGTTGGTCAAGCCCAACGTCACAGTGGACGGTTACCAGGTACCGCAGAACAGTTGGGGCCGTACCGTCATCCCGGTCGCGCCCGGCCAGCACGCCGTCCACGTACACACGCCGTACTTCCTGCCCCCCAAGGTGGGGCCGGCGGACACGGTGGTACCGGTCGGCCCGGGCCAGACCGTCGAAGTCGAGTACCGGGCGCCCGCGTGGGCGTTCTCCGCCGGGTCGCTCGGCCCGCCGCCGCAGAAGTACAACGGCATGTGGGTGCTGTGGGTGAGCCTCGGCCTCATCGCGTTGATCATCATCTGCTGCTGCGGCCTGAGCATCATCAACAGCCTCGGCCACAACGGCAGCTGACGCCGCGCGGCAGCTGATACTTTCGCGCGTCGCGGATCCGGCTACCCGGGTTCGCGGCGCGCGGACTGCTGCAGCGACGCGTAGCACAGGTGCAGCGCGTCGGAGGCGGCCACCGCGGTGAAGGTGGCCGCGAACATCCGGGTCAGCCGGGGCGCGAAGACCAGCCCGGCCGCCATCCCGGTGGCGACCCACACGCCGAGGCAGAACGGGCAGGTGACTAACTCGCCCACGGCATGGGTGACGCCGGTACCCCGGACCCGCTCACCCAGCTCCGCATCGCCGGTCGGCCCTTCGAACCGCGCGAACGGCGCCCGCAACGGGCTGGTCACGCTGTCCTTCGCCAGCATCCGGCTCACCTTGTGCGTGGCGACCGAGATGAGCACGACGTCCTCTGTGGACAGACGCTCCGGGAGCTGGCGGCCGGTCAGCCGAGCCAGCCCGACCAGGGCCCCACACACGCTCAGGTACCCGCCCAGCGTCAGCAGGTACCCGCGCAGCGGCCGCCCTTCGCCCGGGGCGTACCCCTCGGCCATGCCCCGCAGCCGCCGCATCACATCCGCCATCCCGTCCCGCTACCCGGACGCCGTGGTTGGCAAACTGTCCGGCCGCCAGCCCCACCTGGGGTTTGGGTGGGGCGGTTAAGCGGCCGGTCTCTCCGGCGCCAAAGTGTCACGGGCGCGGGACCGGGTACCCGACCGGTATGGACGACAGCTATCCGAAGCCCGTGTCGGATCCCGCGGCCGAAGGGCTGCCCGACTACGCCGACGACGATTCGACCGCCTACGACGACGTCAACTCGCCGCGGGTGGCCGACGGCCCGAATCCCGCGCCGCTGACCCCGGACCGGGACGCCGGTCCCGCCGCGATCGACGAGTTCGGGACCACGGCCGAGGAGCAGCGCGTCGGCGAGCCGCTGGAGGCGCGGCTGGCCCGGGAGCAGCCCGACCTCATCCCCGATTCCATCGCGGTCGACCCGCAGCCGCGCCTCGCCTATGAGGCGACCGGCGAGGCGGCGGCCGGCCAGGTGGTCGAGGACACCGAGGTACTGGCCGAGGAGGGGCCGATCGACCCGAACCTCGGTTCGCCGGTGTCCATGTACGACCGGCCGGAGCCGGGCGTGCCGGACACCGTGCCGCTGGGGCGGTTGGTGCGGCCGGGCGACGGCGCGCACCCGGATCGGGAGAGCACCGAGATCGCCTTCGACGAGGGCGCCGCGGGCGGCGGCGCGAGCGCGGAGGAGCTCGCGATGCACCGGGTACCCCCGGAGGACCTGGAGTAGGTCCGGTCAGACCGGGCCGGTGCGGCCTTCCGGCGAGGGGCGCCACGCGCGCCCCTCCGCGGTGTCCGGGTCCGGGTCGCCGATGGCACCTGGCACGCGCCGCGGCAGCGGATCGTGCCCGAACTCCTCCTCGGCACCGGCGTCACCGCCGGTCGCGTCGTCGACCTGTCCGTCCGCCGAGTAGGTCGCCATCGCCTGCGCCAGCTCGTCGATCGGCAGCTTGCGGTCGTCGCGCCACTGTCCCTGTCCCTGTTGGTCGCTCATGCTCGCCTCGTCCCATCTGGTTGCGCATCAAACAGCCCTGGCGAGGCTGGTCACGCCTGTTGTGGGTCGGCCCCGGCCAGGCCGGCCGGGCTGTCCGGGTCCTTGCTGTGCTCCGGCCCGTCGCGCACCTCGTCGACGAAGGTCGCCTTGGCGTGCTCGGACGCGAAGTCGTCCCCGTCCCCGTCGCCGGTCTCCGCCGACCGGGACCGGTCACGCGGCGCCTGCTTCTCGCGGGTACGGCGGCTCACGCGGCGCCCCCCGCCATCGCACCCGGCTCGGGCGGCCGGTCCGCGTACCGCAGCACCGCGCCGATCCCGCCGGGCAACCGCTCCTCGTCCGCCCCGACCGCGGTCACCTCGGCATCGGTATCCACGGCGAGCCCGACGAGCTCCTCGGGTACCGGGACCTCCCGATCCACCAGCAGCGTGTCGACCTGGCCGCGATCCAGGGCCGCCCGTACCTCGTCCGGCCCGGCGGCCGCGCGCCCGTGCCCCCGACCGGTCCGGTACCGGTCCAGCGTGTCCCGGCGCCGGCTGGCCTCGTACTCGCGTACCGCCTGCGCGGTCGCCTCGTCCAGCGGTTCGGTATCCGCACCCGGCGCCCGCGAACCCCGGTCGGTACTGACCACCCGTTGCGCCACCGTCTCGGGCAGGTGCTCCAGCAGGAGCTGCCGGCCGCGTACGTCCCCGGCGAGCACGATGACGTCGGCGCCTTCCGCGGTCGCCGCCTCGGTCACCGCGTCGGCGACCTCCCGCGCGTTGCGGTCCCAGGACACCTGCGCGGCGCGCTGGTACCGGGGCGAGGACCAGCCGCCCGGCTTCGCCTTGTGTACCGGGTACTGCTCGGTACCCGAGAGGCGGCAGCCCACCGGCTGGTGCCCGGTCGACAGCACCAGGTCGGCGCCGACCCGGTTGACCAGCACGCGCAGCCAGCGCACCCGCCCGTCGAGGTCGGCCACGAGCGGCGCCACCTTGGGCTTCGGTGACCAGGCGGTCACCGGTACCGGCGGCGGGTCGGGCAGCGGGACCTCGGCGAGTACCCGGCCGCCCGTCGCGAACAGGGCCAGCCCGTACCGCCCCGGGCCGGTGTGCGCCTTGACCGCCGCGCCGAGGGCGTCCCGGGTGGCCCGGTCGGCGCCGGCCCCGGCCAGTTCCTCGTCCGCCGCCCGCCAGGAGAGCTCCAGGCGGCGCCGGGCGTCGTCGGTGTCGTGGGTGGCGTCCAGGTACACCGACGCGACCGGGCCGGGCCGGTGGTACAGCGGACGTAGGAAGGTGAGGTTCACGGTACCGTCTTCTCGATCGCGGCCGGACCATCGCGGTCCAGCTCTCGCCGGCTGCGCTCGATGTTGGCGGGCGTCGGGTCCTGGCCCTTCGCCACGGCCAGGTCCTCCGGGTCCCAAGGCTGCTCGGCCCCGGTCCGCCCCGCCGGCTCGGCACTCCTGGCTCCGCGCGCGGCCGAAGATTCCTCGGAATTATCCATAAAGCAGCGGTACCCCGGGCGCTTGCGAGCAAACCGGGCGCATCCGTACCCGGGTTAGTGCCATTTCCAAACATGGGTGTTTGAGTGCGCGGCGGATGGGTAAGCGAGCGCCGCTTCGCGGGTCCTGGGCTTACCCGAGGAGGGATATGGACGCTGCGGGAACGGAGTCTCTGGTCGCCCGGCATGCAGTCGAGCGCTTCTACCAGCTTGTCCTCGGTGACCATCAGTTGGCGCCGTACTTCGTCGGTGCGGACCTGCGCCGGCTCAAGAGCTACCTGTCCAGGCTGTTGACGATGGCGCTCGCCGGCACCGAACCGTACTGGCCGAGCGAGCTGGTCGCCGCGCATCAGGGTATGGGCCTGATCGACGACGACTTCGACCGGCTGGGCCACTACCTACTCACCACACTGCTGCGGCTGCGGGTCGGGCCGGACGCGCTGATCTGGGTCGGCGGCGTACTGACCGAGGTCCGCGAGTCCGTCCTGTCCCGTGCCGGCCAGTTAGCTCAGTCGGCCTGACACACCAATCCGGCCGGCCAGCGAGCCGGCCTGTACCCGCGACGCCCCACCGGCGCGCTACCGGTGGCGCGCGCCGCCGGCCGCCCTGTGCCGGCGAGACCCGGGGCGCCGCGACGCCGGAGTACCCTCCGGTGGCCCGCGCCGGCCCGCACCACCTTTTGGCGGGGGTGGGCGGGGCGGCGCGGGCGCGCATCAAAAACTTCAGGCGGTACGCAGCGCCTCGGTGGGCGACAGGCGCGCGGCTCGCAGCGCCGGGTACAGGCCCGCGACGCCCCCGATCACGACCGCACAACCCAGCCCCGCCCACACGGCGGTACTCGGCACCAGCGGCTGCCAGTGCCGCTGGTACGACATCCCGTAGGTGACCGCCGTGCCGAGCGCCACCCCGGTCGCGCCGCCGGCGGCACCCAGGAGCACCGACTCGATGAGGAACTGCGTCGCCACGTGCCGTCGCGCCGCGCCCAGCGCGCGCCGCAACCCGATCTCGCTGCGCCGCTCCAGCACCGAGATGACCATCACATTGGCGATGCCGATGCCGCCCACGAGCAGGGCCACCGCGCCCAGCCCGAGGAAGAGCGACGTGGTGGCGCCGGCCACCGCGATGCGGCTGGCCAGCGCGTCCGAGGGGCGGCTGACCGATACCTGCTCGGGGTGCTCGGGGTCGGTTGCGCGGGCCAGCAGGTCCGAGACCTCGCCGGTACGCTCGGTCACCGCGCGCACGTAGATGCGGCTGGGGTGCCCGTCGAAGCCGAGTTCGCGGGCGGCGATCGGCAGGCCGACCAGCGCCGAGCGGTCGACCTCCGGGGCCAGCTCGAACGGCCGGAGGATGCCGATGACGGTGAACCAGCGGTTGCCCATCCAGATCCGGGGGGTGCCGTGCAGGTCCCCGATGCCCAGCGCCTGGGCGGCCGCGTAGCCGAGCACGGTCACCCGGTACCCGGCGGTGGCGCTGTTGAAGAAGGTACCGTGCGCCAGGCGACCGTCCAACGTGGACAGTAGCCGGAGGTCGGTGGCGCGTACCCCGATCCCGCCGCTGCGATAGCCGGGCACCATGTCGGACCGGTACACCCGCACCGAGGTCAGCTCCGCGGTGGCCGCGCTGGCCAGCACGCCGTCGGTACGGGCGACCGAGCCGCCGGCCGTGGCCGGTAGCTCCGCCTCGTCACCGCCGATCGTGTGTCCATTCACGACAGTCAGCAGGTTCGTGCCCAGCCGGTCGATGCGGCCCAGCAGGTCGGCCTGGCTGGACCGGGTGATGCCCAGCACGGACACCAGCGCGGCGATGCCGATCGCCACCCCGATGACCGACAGCACGGTCCGTACCCGGCGGGTGCGCAGCCCGACCGTACCCACCGGCAGCAGGTCCGCCAGGCGCACTCTCGACACGTTCACGACAGGACCGCCGTATCGCGTACGACCTCGCCGTCGCGCAGCTCGACGCGGCGCCCGGCGGCCGCCGCCACCTCCGCGTCGTGCGTGATGACCACGATCGTGGTGCCCTCGGAGTTCAGCTCCCGCAGCAGGTCCAGGATCTCCCGCCCGGTGGCGCTGTCGAGGTTGCCGGTCGGCTCATCGGCGAGCACGACCGCGGGGCGCCCGACGACGGCCCGGGCGATCGCCACCCGCTGCCGCTCGCCGCCGGAGAGCTGCTGGGCGCGGTGCCCGGCGCGGTGCGCGAGCCCCACCCGGTGCAGGGCGTCCGCCGCGGCCCGGCGCCGCTCCCGCGCGGGGACCCCGCGGTAGAGCAGCCCGTTCGCCACGTTCTCCGCCGCGCTCACGTGGTCGAGCAGGAAGAACTGCTGGAACACCACGCCGAGCCGGTACGCGCGCAGCCCGGACAGGCGCCGGTCAGAGAGCCCTTCGATCGGCTGGCCGGCGATGCGCACCGAACCCGAGCTGGGCCGGTCCAGCCCGGCGGCGCGGTTGAGCAGGGTCGTCTTGCCGGAGCCGGACGGGCCGACCACGGAGACCATCTCTCCACTGTGGACTGTGAGGGTGACGCCCCGGATCGACTCCACCGGCGGCGTGCCGGGGTACACCTTCCACGCCCCGGCCAACTCCAGAACGGGTGTCATGAGGACGGCACCTCCACCTGCGTGCCGGCCTGCAGGTCGCCGGCGACCTCGACCGTGCCCGTCGAGTCGTCGAACAGGCCGGGCTGCACGGACACGTAGGCGCCGTTCGCCAGCCGCACCTGGTACCCGCCGCCCGGCGCGGCCAGCAGAGCGGTCACCGGTACGAGCAGGACGTCCGGGTGCTCGGCCGTGGTGATCTCCACCTGTACCGGGGCCTGGTCCAGCCCGCCCGCGCTCGCCGGCAGCACCACCGAGACGGTCACCGGTACCGTCGGCGTGCTCGGCTGGCCGTCGCCGCCACCGTTCGTGGTCGCTGGCGCGGTGGCCACCCGGCCGACGCTCGTCACGTGGCCGGGCACCTCGCCGCCGCTGCCCGGCAGCGCCACGAGCACCTCGTCGCCCACGTGTACCAGCGACACCTGGTCGGTGGACATCGCGATGTTCACCACCCGGGTGGTACCCGTGCCGCTCAGCACCGGCGCGTCCGGCGCCACGTGCGCGCCCACCGTCGCCGACACCGTGCCGACGCGCACCGGGCCGGGCAGGAACACCACCTCGCCAGAGTTCAGCGCGCCGGTGCGCTGCGCCACGGGTACGCCGTGCGCGGCCTGCCAGCGCTTGATGGCGGCGGCGGTGGCCGAGGTGAAGTGGTTGTCCACCGTGCCCGGGCGCATGCCCAGCGCCGCCAGGTTCGCCTCCAGCTCGCGCACGTCCGGCCCGTCCGGCATGCCCGACGCGAAGCCGCGGTAGGCCGGGGCGCCGCCGTAGAGCAGCCGCACCGGATGCCCGTCGACCGCGTACAGGACGCCGCCGCGGGTGACCGTGTCACCGGCGGCCGCGGTCGAGGTGAGCACGCCGGGCGGGTACTGGTTGACGACCGTGTACCCGCCACCGAAGCCGAGGGTGCCGGCGACCGGTACCCGCTCGTGCACCGTGCCCCGGGTGACCGCGGCGGTGCCCGTCGGTACCACCGCGGCCACCGGTGCCGCGCTGTGTGGGTGGGCGGCGATCGCGTACCCGACCGCGATCGCCGTCGCCGCGACCGCGCTGCTCGCCACGACGGCGCCGGTGGTACGGGCGGCGCGCCGGCGGCGGCTCACCGGGACTTCCGATCGGGGTTGTACTGCTGGCACGCCTCCAGCGCGGCGGCCACCGGCGGTGTCTTGCCGGTGATGCCGGCCGCCGCCAGCGGGAAGTCGCCGTTGGCGTCGGGGTCCGGCCAGTTCGGCACCCCGTGCTGGCGGACGCACTGGGCGAACCTGACGAGCATCTGCATCTTCTGCTGGGTGACGGGTTGGGGGCTCCGTCCAGCGTGCGCCGGCAGCCCGGCGATGATGTGGTTGCACGCTTCCCCCGCCGCCCGGTTGTTCCGCAGCAGCTCCTTGTAGTCCGTGGTGCTGGAGGGCATCTTCAGTTCCCCGCCTTCCACTATCGGGTCGGGAAAGTTGGGGATGCCGTGCGCCCGGATGCACTGGGAGAACTGCCGGCCGATCGCGAGGACTTGCGCGTCGCTGAGCCTCGCCGTCGCGCTGGGGCGGGCGCCGGCCGCTCGGTGGTGGCCGCTGCCGCACGCGCCCAGCCAGGCGAGTGCGCCGGCGAGGCACACCGCCGCCAGGCCGGCGCGGGCCGCGCTTCGGAGGGTTGCTGAGTTCGTCATGCCGCAACGGTCGCGAACCGGGGCGTCGATGTCGTCTGCGCCGGGTCCCGTCTTCCTTCGCGGTGAGTACGACCCGGGTCCGACCGCGGGTACGACCGCGGACAGATGCCCGCGCCGCCACCGCCTCCGTACCATGGGCCCATGCCGCGCCGCACCTATCTGATGGACGCGGCGGTGGCGCTCGCGCTGACCGCCGCCAGCATGGTGGTCGGCTACGGCATGTTCTTCCCGCCCGAACCCATCCGGAAGCTCGGCCGCTCGGTCGACCCGGGTGCGCTCGGCGGGTGGTCCGAGTTGCAGCGGGGCATCCTGCTGTGGTGGCTCTTCGCGGCGATCTGCGCCGCCGGCGTCGCGATCCAGCACCGCTGGCCGGTGCTGGCGGTCGCGCTGACCGCGGTCGGCGTCGGCGCCCATCTGATCGGCGGGTACTTCAAGACCCTGCCGATCGACCTGTGCGTGCTGTTCCCGCTCTACACGCTGGCGAGCCTGAACCGGCCGCGGTGGATCTCCTGGGCCGCGCTGGCGACGCTCACCGTGGGCCTGTACACATGCATCGCCGCCAGCGAGTTGATGACCAACCGGAGGGCCGCGGACATCAAGGGAAGCGCGGGCGTGGCGTCCACGGGCACCGTGCTGTACAACGCCGCCACCACCTACTACAGCGTGGGGTTGCTCGTGGTGCTCGCGTTCGTCGTCGGCAGCGGGGTGCGCGGCCGGCGCGCCCTCTTCCAAGCGCTGGAGCAGCGCGCCGCCGACCTGGAACGGGAACGCGACCAGCGCGCCGCGCTCGCCGCCGCGGCCGAGCGCGCGCGCATCATCCGCGAGCTGCACGACGTCGTGGCGCACGGGCTTTCGGTGATGGTGGTACAGGCGCAGGGGGCGGCCGCGGCGCTGGCCCGCCACCCGGAGCGTACGGCGGACGCGCTGACCCACGTCGTCGGCACCGGGCGCGCCTCGCTCGCGGAGATGCGCCGGCTGCTCGGCGTGGTACGCAAGGAGCCGGGGGAGGGCGCCGTACTGGTACCGCAGCCCGGGATCGGTACCCTCCCGGCGCTCGTGGACGACGTACGCGCGGCCGGTACCGAGGTGGCGCTGCGGGTCGAGGGGCAGCCCGAGGCGCTGCCGCCCAGCGTCGACCTCTCCGCGTACCGGATCGTCCAGGAGGCGCTGACCAACGTGCTCAAGCACGCCGGCCCCGACGCGCGCGCGAGCGTACGGCTGGCGTTCGCACCCGACCGGCTCGACATCGAGGTCGCCGACGACGGCTGCGGCACTGTGTCCAGTGTGGAGCATGGGAACGGCTTGCGCGGGATCGCCGAGCGGGTGGCGCTGTTCGGCGGCCGGCTGCAGGTACACCCGGTCGACGGCGGCGGCTTCCGGGTACACGCCGAGTTGCCACTCGACGCCCTAGAACCCGTTCGGGCATGACTACTATCCGCGTGGTCCTCGTGGACGACCAGGCGTTGGTACGCACCGGATTCCGGATGATCCTGGACGAGACCGAGGACATCGTGGTCGTGGGCGAGGCGCCCGACGGGGCCGGTGCGCTGGGCGTGGTGGCCCGTACCCGTCCCGACGTCGTCCTCATGGACGTACGCATGCCGGGCATGGACGGCATCGAGGCGACCCGCCGGATCAGATCCTCCACTGTGGACTCAGCCGAGCCACCGCGTGTCATCATCCTCACCACGTTCGACCTCGACGAGTACGTCTACGCCGGGCTGCAGGCGGGCGCCAGCGGATTCCTCATCAAGGACGCGCTCGCCGACGACCTGCTCGCCGCCGTCCGCGCCGTCGCCACCGGCGAGGCGGTCGCGTCTCCGAGCGTCACCCGGCGCCTGATCGAGCACTTCGTCGGTACCGCACCGATGCGCGCCCGGCACAAGGAGCGGCTCGCCGCGCTCACCGCCCGGGAGCGCGAGGTGCTCACGCTCGTCACGCGCGGACTGTCCAATATGGAGATTTCTGGGCTGCTGCACCTGTCGGAGGGGACCGTCAAGACGCACATCGGCCGCATCCTCGCCAAGCTCGAACTGCGCGACCGGGTACAGGCGGTGATCCTGGGGTACGAGTCCGGCCTGGTCAGCCCGCACGACAGAATGGGTACATGACGTTTTCGATCGTGGGACGCTCCGCCGACGGCCAGCTACACGGTGTCGCGGTCGCCAGCAAGTTCCTCAGCGTCGGCGCGTTCGTACCCGCCGCCGCGGCCCAGGTCGGCGCGATCGCCACGCAGGCCGAGGCGAACCTCGCCTACCGCCCGCAGGGCCTGGCGCTGCTGGGCACCGGCGTCTGCGCCGCCGACACCGTCGCCGGGCTGGTCGCCGCCGACCCCGGCCGGGCCACCCGCCAGCTCGGCGTCGTGGGCGCCGACGGGCCGGGCGCCACCTACACGGGCGGCGACTGCCGCGACTGGGCGGGCGGCACGGCCGGCGACGGGTACGCCATCCAGGGCAACATCCTGGCCGGCCCCAACGTGGTGGACGTGATGCGGGCCACCTGGCTCGCCTCCGATCAGGGCGTTCCGCTGGCGCGGCGGCTGCTGACCGCGCTGCGCGCGGGCGACGACGCCGGGGGCGACCGGCGTGGCCGGCAGAGCGCGGCGTTGCTGGTGGTGTGCCGGGGCGGTGGGTACGGGGGCACCAGCGACGTGGTGGTCGACCTGCGCGTGGATGACCACCCCGATCCGGTACGGGAGCTGGCCCGCCTGCTCGACCTGCACGGCGTCTACTTCGACCGGCCGGATCCGGCGGAGATGCTGCTGCTCGGCGGCGAGCTGGGGGACGAGGTGCGCCGGCTCCTCGCGGCGACCGGCCATCCCGCCGGGCCCGAGCCGGACGAGCTGGACGCGGCGCTGGCCGGCTGGGCCAGCGTCGCGAACTTCGAGGAGCGGCTGGCGCCCGGGCGGATCGATCCACTGGTGCTCGGGTACCTGCGCAAGGCGGCGGCCGCGGCATGACGGATCCCGAAGTCGTGGTGCTCGGCGGCAGCGGCGTCGACACCATCGTGTACGTGCCGGAGCTGCCGGTACCGTTCGCGGACAGCTATCCGGTACCCGCGATCGAGATGCGCGCCGGGCAGACCGGCGACGGCGTCGCGCTCGGCCTGCACGCACTGGGCGTACCCACGGCGCTGCTGGACGTGGTCGGCGACGACCGGGAGGGCGAGCTGGTACGGGATCTGCACCGGCGGCACGGGCTCCCGTTCACCGGCGTACCGGTGCGGGCCGGCACCAAGCGCGCCGTCAACCTCGTCGCGCCGGACGGGCGGCGGCTGTCCTTCTACGACACCAGTCGCAACGATCCGGCGGACCGGCTCCCTGAGTCACTGGTCAGGGACCTGGTGCGCGGAGCCCGGCACGTACACGCCTCGATCACCTCGCCCTGCCAGCACGCCATGCCGCTACTGGAAGACTTCCCGGTGACCGTCTCCACCGACCTGCACGACTGGGACGGCCACAACCCGTACCACGAAGCCTTCGCCCACCACGCCGACATCGTGTTCCTGTCCGACACGGCGCTGCCCGACCCCGAGGCCGCGATGCGCGGAATTCTCGCCGCCGGCCGCGCCCAGACCGTCGTGGCGACCGGCGGTGCCGCCGGTGGCCGCGCTCTCGCCAAGGACGGGACCATGCTGGCGTACCCGGCGGCCACACCGCCCGCCCCGGCCGTGGATTCGAACGGGGCGGGCGACGCCTTCGTGGCCGGTTTCCTCTTCGGGTACCTCGCGGGTGAGCCGCTCGACCGCTGCCTGCGCTACGCCGCCGTGGCCGGCGCGCATGCCTGCACCGTACCGAGCACCCAGGTCGACCCGATCCCGCGCGCGGCCCTGCTCGCACGCGTCCCCGCTGACTGACCGGTCAGTCAGCCCGCTGACCGGTCAGTCAGGCAGCAGCAGGCAGGAGTCGCCGAACTCGTGCCACAGGTACCGGTGCGCCACCGCCGCGTCGTAGGCCCGCTGCACCAGGTCGGCACCGGCGACCGCCTCCAGCAGCAACAGGTGCGACGCCTCCGGCGGGTGGAAACCCGTGACGATACCGTCGATGGCGCGCACCGTCCGATGTGGACCGAGTACCAGTTCGGTCCAGCCGCTGGCCGCCTCGACGGTACCGTCGGGCCGCGCGGCGCTCTCCAGCGCGCGGGCCACCGTGGTGCCCACCGCGACCACCCGGTTGCCCCGCCGGCGCGCCAGGTTCACCAGTGCCGCGGTGTGTTCGGGCACCTCGAACCGCTCCGCCAGCGGCGGCTCGCCGGCCTCCTGGGACGAGACACCGGTGTGCAGGGTCACCGGCGCTATCCCGACGCCCGCGCTCACCAGTGCGGTGACCAGTTCCGCGCTGAATGGCCGACCGGCGCTGGGCATCTCCGCGCTACCTGAGACCGTGCCGAACACCGTCTGGTACAGCCGCAGCGGGTACCGGTTCCGCAGGTACCCGTACCCGATGGGCCGGCCGTGGTCGAACAGGTACGCGAGCACGTCGCCCGGGTCCGGACCGAGGCGGCCCTGCCACAGCCGCCCGCCGTCCCCGATAGCGGCGAGCAGCGTCAGTACCGCTCCCGCCGCCAGCCGCACCACCTCGCCCGGTACCGCGTCGCGTACCGGCCCGGACTGGTCCGGCCGGCGCAGCTCCACGATCCAGTCGCTGTCCGTACCGCCGCGAACCGGCGTCGCGAAGTGCACGACGACCGGTTCGCCACCGGCGCGGGTACCGTCCACCGCCGCGGCGAGCGTGGCCGAGTTGTTCACCACGATCAGGTCGCCGGGGCGCAGGAACCGGGTGAGCCGGTCGAACCGCGAGTGGCACACCGAGTCCGGCGTCGCCACGAGCAGCCGTACCTGGTCGCGGCGCAGCCCGCGGGCCTCGGGCGGTTGCCCGGCGGAAAGCTCCGGGGGGAGTGTGAACCGGGTCCGGGCCGTATCCAGTACCTCCGTCACGCCCGTCATGCCGGTACCGCCAGCAGGTCCGCCGCCCGGTACCGGCCGCTCGGCAGGTTCTCGTCGAGCAGCCGCAGCACCGCCGGTACCACCGTCGCAGGCTCCGGGCGGTCCGAGATGTCCTCGCCGGGGTACGCCGCCTGGTGCATCTCGGTACGCATGTCGCCCGGGTCGAACGCGTACGCGCGCAGCCCCGGCCGCTCCGCCGCGAGTACCGCCGTCAGCCGGTCGAGCGCCGCCTTGGCCGAGCCGTACCCGCCCCAGCCCGGGTACGCCTCGACCGCCGCGTCCGAGCTCACATTGACCAGCCGCCCGCCGGTCCGGTCGAGGATCGGCAGCAGCGGCTGGAGCAGCGCGAGCGGGGCGAGCACGTTGGTCTCGTACACGGTGGCCAGTTGCGCCACCGGGTACCCGGCGAGCGCCGGCAGCGGGCTGGGCCCGAGCGTGCTCGCATTGTTCATCAGCAGGTCCAGCCGGCCGAGCCGGTGCACCGCGTCGACGAGTTCGGTCCGATGCCCGGGATCGGTCACGTCACCGGGTACGGCGGCGACCTCGGTGTCCAGGCCGGCCACGGCGTGCCGCAGGTCTTCGGCGCGCCGGGCGTCGACCACCAGCCGCCAGCCCCGGGAGGCGAGGGCGCGCGCCACCGCGCGGCCCAGCCCGCGGGAGGCACCGGTGATCAGCGCGACGGGCGTGGTTTCTGCCACGCCTTCTCCAACAGTCGGGTTTCGTGTCACTCGCCCACTGTGCAAGCTGAAGTTAACTTCAAGTCAATGGTGAAGTGAATCGGACACCAGGCACCGGTTCGCCATCGAGGGCGGCCGTCGCCAAACCCAACGACGTTCTGATGGATACGGCTGATGGTATGCCGTTGTTAACCCCACTGATGCTCGCTGTGTACCTCCGCTCGGCAACCTGTGCGTCTATGCCGGCTTGCCGCCGGTTTTCGCACGCGTCACCGGCGAGAGGGGAGGCGGGTGGCCGCCGCGCGGTTCGAGCTCTACGCGTTGGCACAGCGGGGCACGGCACGTGGGCGCCGGCAACTCGATGCGCCCGTCACCTGGCGCCTGCTCTCGGGGAACAACCGTGACCTGGGACGGGCCGCCGCGCCCGCGGCCGATGCGGAGGCGTGCCTGGCTGCGCTGGACCGGCTGCGCGCGGCACTGGCCAGCCCGGCGGTGGTGGTGAGTTCGCCGGACGGGCGCAGCCGGTGGACCTGGCGCATCAGCGTCGACGAGGTCGACGCGGCCGTCTCCAGCCGGGTCTACCAGCGCCGGGTACAGGCGGAGGCGGCGTGCGCGGTCTTCCTCAGTCTCGCCGCAGGCGCCCCGGTCGCGGTCGGTGTGATCAGGCTCGTCGGGTCGGGACGGGCGGCTCGCCTGTAGGCTGGCCCGACGGAGCTGGGCACGGAGGAGCTTGCCGGTGGCGGATCAGATGCTTGCGACCCGTACCGAGGAGGCACCCCCCAGCCGGGTGCCCCGGCGGTACGGGACACCAGGCGTGTTCGGTGCCGCCTTCGTGGCGGTACTCGCGCTCCTGCTCGCGCGCAACCCCGGCGTGTTCACGCTGCACGTCGCGGAGCGCGGCGACGCCGCCGCCAACTCGCTCCTCGTCGAGCAGGCCAAGCACTTCCACCTGCTGGTCGGCAACTACTCCCGGGTCGGCTTCTCGCATCCTGGGCCGGCGTTCTTCTACCTCGACGCGGTCGGCGAGTGGCTCGGCTACGACGTCCTGCACGCGCTGCCCTCGCCGTACAACGGGCAGTGGCTCGCGGCGATGGTGATCAACGCCGCGCTGGTCGCGGCGGTCGTGGCCGTCATGTGGACGTGGTCGCGGTCGTGGCGGGCCGTGGCGTGGTGCGGCGCCGCTGTGCTGGTGTTCGTCGGTATCCACACCTACGTGTTCAGTTCGACCTGGATGCCGTTCGTGTACGTCGCCCCGTTCCTGCTGTTCCTCGTCGCGGCCGCCTCGGTGGCTGCCGGACGTACCGGCCACAGCTGGCTGCTCGTGCTCGCCGGCGGCCTGCTGATCCATGGCCACGCCGAGTTCCTGGTGCTGTTCGTCCCCGCGATCGCGCTGGCCGTGGTCGCGGTCCTCTGGTACCGGCGCCGCCGGCAGGGTTCGGCCGGCCCGTTCGTGCCTCGGCACTGGCTCGCCGCGCTCGGCGTCGCCGCCGTGTTCGCGCTGCCGATGGTGCTCAACCTGGTGCTGCACTTCCCGGGCGAGTACCGGAAGTACCTGGGGTACGGCGGGAAGCACGCCAGTACCCACGGTCTCGGCGCCGACCTGAAGTACGTGCTGTTCTTCTGGTACCCGCAGCGGGTCGCCGCCGGCGTCGCCCTGATCGCGCTCTTCGGCGTCACCACCCTGCTGGCCCGCCGGCAGCGGGACGCGCAGCTGCGCCGGTTCCTCGCGTGCGGCGCCGGTGCCGTCGCGCTGGCGACCGTGCTGTTCCTCGCATACACGATCGTGGGCATCGACACTCTCGCCTCGTACGTCGGCTACTTCTACTGGGCAGCGCCGCTGGCGCTGGTGATGTTCGCGGCGGTCGCCGCCTCCGCGCTGGTACCCCGGCGCGTCGATACGGCGCTGTCCGTCGCGGCGCTCGCCGCCGCGGCCGTCTTCGCGTCGCTCGCGCCGGCGCCGGTGGCTCGCCCGGACCGCAACGCGTCGGTACCCGGCGTGATCGGCTCGATCGCCGCGGCCAGCCAGGGCCGTCCCGCCGTGCTCGCGCTGGATCACGACGCCTGGCCGACCATGACCGCCCTGATGATCGCCGGAGAACGGGCCGGCCAGCGGGTCTGCGTCGAGGACCGCGGCTGGCAGTTCATGGTGACCAGGCAGTACGTCTGTACCCCTGGCGAGGTCTCCGGCGGGATGCGGGTCACCCTCGGCATGGCCCCGGGTTCGAGCACGGTCAGGGTCAGCTTCGGCGCGACCTCGATCTCGATGCCCGACAACACGGACAGCTAACTTCCGGGTACCGGCTGCCCGAACTCCAGTTGCCGGATGACCGGCGTGAGCAGGTCGTTGAGGTGGTGGACGAGTACCGTCACCGCCCGGGCCGCGTCGTCTTCGAGGTCGCCGCCCGGCCCCTCGGGCGCGTCGGGCAGCCCGTCGACCGGCAGCGGCGCCTGTACGAGCAGCGAGCCGCGCAGGTGCGGGCCGCGCGCGACATCCTGGTCGGACGGGTGGGTGAACTGCCCGAACACCTCGGGCCAGTCGCGCCAGCCCCGGTCGCGCCACCACTCGTGGGACCAGGTCAGCGCGGCCGGCCACGGTGAGATCAGGGTGACCTCGGCGGCGAGCCCGCCGTCCCAGGGGTTGCGCAGGCAGGTGGCGCGCAGCACGCGCCGGTGCCAGCGCACGTAGCCGGGGTCGCACGCGGGCGGCGTGGCCAGCCGCCAGGCGGTGCAGGCGAACGTGACCGGTGCGATGTCCCCGTACGAGTCGGTGAACTCCGCCGCGCACCGGCGTACCTGGGCGCGGTACCGGCTCTCCCCGTCGGCGTGCTCGCGGTCGTACTCCTGGTCGATCCAGAACGCCTGCTTCGCGCTACCCATGGTCACCCGCTTCCGGGGGATCGGGCAGCTCGGCCGGGTAGGTCACCTTGACCTCTGTGATCTTGGCGGGAAAGTCGCGCCGGTTGTTGGTGATGAAGCGGTCGGCGCCCACGGCCACGGCGGTGGCCAGATGCACGGCGTCGGCGGCGCGCAGCCGGTAGCTCGCGGACAGCGCGGTCGCGAGCTCGGCGGTGGCCTGGTCGAGCGGGCGCAGGTCGAGCCGGCCCAGCAAACCCGCGAGCGCCCGCACCTCGGCGGTTGCGCCGTCGCGCAGCGGCTTGCCGAGCACCTCGGGCAGCAGCAGCAGCGAGCCGACGCCGTCCGGCCGATCGTTCGGTCGCCGGGGCGCGGCGGAGAACAAGGCCACCACCCGGCGGCCGAGCGGATGCCCGGGTACCGCCGCGAAGATCAGCGCGTCGGCGTCGAAGGCGTCCACTAGCGCGCCTCGCGTCCCGCCCTGATCTGCGCGATCAGCTCCTCCGCGCGCTCCGCGGTGAGACCAGGCGACTCGGGCAGGCTGGCGGCGCGCGCGCCGGCCAGGATGTCGTGCACCCGTGCGGCGCTCTCCAGCGCCTCGCCGGCGTGCCGGTGCCTGAGCAGGTCGGGATGGATGAGGACCGCCACCGTCTCGCCGTGCCGGGTGATGGTCACCTCTTCACCGCCTTCCACGCGACGGATCAGGTCGGGCAGCCGGGCGCGCGCCTCGCTCACGCTTACGTCAACCATGCCCCGATTGTACTTCTCCGTACAGCAGTGTACAGAACCTCACCCGATCGCGCCGTCCCCCTTGAACAGGTCGGCGAGGTACCGGATCTGGGCCGCGCGCTGGAAGCCGGCGCCCCCCTCGTGGCCGTTGTACGGCCACACCGAGATCTCCTTGGGCCCGGCGTAATGGTTGTACGCGGCGAAGACCGTGGACGGCGGGCACACCTCGTCCATCAGCGCGACCGAGAACAGTGCCGGCGCCGTTGCCCGGGCCGCGAAGTTGACCCCGTCGAAGTAGCTGAGCGTGGTGAAGACCTGCTCGACCTGGTCGCGGTGCGTCTTGCAGTACGTGACCAGCTCCGCGTACGGGTTCTCGTCGGTGATCTCCGAGGCGCGCCGGTAGTGGCACAGGAACGGCACGTCCGG
>JBPYFB010000322.1:0-2513 GCA_051986465.1 Rugosimonospora sp. | reverse complement strand
CGTTCATACGGCCCGCGCGGTGAACCGTCCGCCCGTGTACTCGACACGGAGCGGCAGGTCGAACGTCTTGGACAGGTTCTCGCTGGTGACCGTGTCGTGGAGCAGGCCGGACGCGACCACGCCGCCCTCGCGCAGCAGCAGCGCGTGGGTGAACCCGGGCGGGATCTCCTCGACGTGGTGGGTCACCAGTACCATCATCGGCGCCCGCGGGTCGTGCCCGAGCGCCGCGATCCAGCGCAGCAGGTCCTCCCGGCCGCCCAGGTCCAGCCCGGCGGCGGGCTCGTCGAGCAGCAGCAGCTCCGGGTCGGTCATCAGCGCCCGGGCGATCTGTACCCGCTTGCGCTCGCCCTCGGACAGCGTGCCGTAGAGCCGGCCGGCCCTTTCGGCGACACCGAGCTGGCCCAGCAGCGCGTTGGCCCGCCGGGTGTCCTGCTCGTCGTAACTTTCGCGGAACCGGCCGAGCACCGACCACGCGGCGGTCTGCACCACGTCCAGTACGGTCTCGTCGCCGGGAATCCGGTCGTGCACCGCGACCGAGGCGAGCCCGATGCGGGTACGCAGTTCGAACACGTCGACCCGGCCGAGCCGCTCGCCGAGCACCCGGACGGTACCCCGGGTCGGGTGCAGGCGGCCGGCGGCGAGGCTCAGCAGCGTGGTCTTGCCGGCACCGTTCGGACCGAGCAGCACCCACCGCTCGTCCGGCTCGACCCGCCAGTCGACGTCGCGGATCAGGTCCTTGCCGCTACGCGTTACGCCGGCACCGTCGATCGAGATGACCAGGTCATCGTCCCCCTCAGACACCCGACCATCAAATCATGCTGGCGGAACGCGGCGGTGTGGCGCCCCGCTGCACTCTGCGTTCATGGTTCGCTCCGCGGAGCGCCTCCGTGCACTGTCTTCCCTCGTCGCGCTCGCTGCGCTCACTCGCCGATCGTCGAGCCGAAGACCTCGTCGCGGGCCGCCTCGAGCCCGGTCACCATGGCGCCGTGCAGCACCGGCTCCGGCGGGCCCTCCGTCACCACCACCCGCGGAGACACCGGCGCGATCGCGGCGACCTCGTGCTGTACCCGCTGGGCCAGCGCCACGCCGCCGGCCTGGCCCACCTCGCCCGCCAGTACCACGAGGGCCGGGTCGAGCACCACGCAGGCGGCGGCCAGCCCCAGGCCGAGCCGGCGGGCCAGCTCGTCGAGTACCGCTCCGCCCCCGGTGCCCGCCTCGACCGCCGCCCGTACCGCGTCGGCCGCGTTGGCCGCCCGGAAGCCGTGTTCGCGGGCAACCGCGCGTACCGCGTCGCCCACCGCGAGCTCCTTGAAGCCGCCCTTCGACCGGCGGGCCACGTCCCGTGGCACGGCCGCCCCGGCCACCGGCAGGTAGCCGATCTCGCCGGCCGCGCCGCTGACCCCGCGGTGCAGCTTGCCGCCGAGCATGACCGCCATGCCGACGCCGCGACCCAGCCACAGCAGCACGAAGTCGTCGACTCCCCGGGCCGCGCCGGCATGCGCCTCGGCGACCGCCGCGAGGTTCACGTCGTTCTCGAAGACCACCGGCCGCTTGAGGTCCTCGCGCAGCGCGCCCAGCAGGCCGCGCTGCCAGCGGGGTAGGTCGAATGCGAAGGAGAGGTCACCGGTGGACGGATCGACCAGGCCCGGTGTGCCCAGCACGACACGGCGTACCCGGTTGATCGGCGCCTTGGCGCTGCGGGCCGCCTCGATGACGGCGTTGTGTACCACGCCGACCGGATCGTCGGTGTCGTGAGTGGACTGTTGCACCCGACCGACCACGTTGCCCGTGATGTCGGCGCAGGCGGCGACCGCGTGCTCCGGCCCGATCTCCACGCCCACCACGAAGCCGCTGGCCGGTACCACGGCGTAGAGCTGGGCGTTGGGTCCACGGCCGCCGGCCTGCTCGCCCACCCGGGCGACCAGGTTCCGCTCCTCCAGTCTCTCCACGAGCTGGGACGCGGTGACTTTGGACAAGCCGGTCAGTTCACCGAGCTGCGCGCGGGTCAACGGACCGCGTTCGAGCAGCAGTTCCAGTGCGGCACGGTCATTGATCGCGCGGAGCAGCCGCGGCGTACCGGGCAGGCGGGTTGAGCTCATCGCGGGGTAACCTCTATCATTTAGGAAACTTTCCTAATTGGCATATCGACCCTGGAATACGGGTAGCGTACTTTCAAGTCGGATCTCCTGGAGTCCGACACCGCTGCCGCGTCTCCAAGGGTCATGGGTGGCCAACCGATGTGGCGGGCCAGAGGGGAACTAGCGTGGCGATCGATCCCGGGTTGCGGCGGCTCATCTTGCGGACGTTGCTGCCGGCCTTTCCCGGCCTCACCCCACCGCGATGGGCCCTTGACCTGGTCGCCGAGGGCGTCGGCGGGTACGTCATCTTCTACTACAACATCAGGGATGACGAGCAGCTGACCAGCCTGACCGCGAAGCTGCGCGCGGCGAACCCGGGCGTGCTGCTGTCGCTGGACGAGGAGGGTGGCGACGTGACCCGACTCGGTCACGTGG
>JBPYFB010000321.1:0-3131 GCA_051986465.1 Rugosimonospora sp. | reverse complement strand
AGACCGAGGCGAGCGCGAACTCGTACGCTGGCAGGGCCTGATCGCTGCGGTCAAGCGCGAAAAGCTCGCACGCCACACCCAGTTCGAAGGGCGCGACTCCATCCGCGACCGGCACGCACACATTGGTGATCTTCAGTGGTTGCCCGAGCGTGGCCATCTCGGCAGTATGGCAGGATCTGCGGCCTACCCGGCCCGTGCGGCGGGTCCTGAACGGCGCCAGCTCACCGACGATGACTTTGTGGACAGACATCCAGAGCCCGTGACGCCAGCTAAGCCAATCCGTACCCTGGCCGTGGGTCGACTGCTGGCCGGGGTACTCGTGGTGTCGACAGGGTACGGTGTCGTGCTCCTGTTGCCGCTGTATGTCCAGCAGTTGGGCGGCAGTGAGGCCACCTTCGGGCTGGTGACGGCCTCCGCCGCGGTACCGGCCGCAGTGATGCTCGGTCTGCTGTTGCGCTTCCCGGACCGACTGCCCGCATCGAGTCTGCTCGCCGCGGCATCCCTTGTCTACGGTGCCGCCGCCTGCGGGCTGGTGGCGGTCCATTCGGTCGGCCCGGTACTGGTTGTGCTGGGCGTGCTGCTGGGCGCGACCTGGGCGGTGGTTTACACGGTGGCTCCGATGGTTGTCAGCCAGCGCGTCGGTGACGCCGATCGCGCGGCCTACATCGGTTACGTCACCGGCATGATGCAGCTCGGTCTGGGCCTCGGACCCGTTGTCGGCGGCTTCCTGCACAGCCAGGGGTTGTCGTATCCCGCGGTCTTCGCCGTCGCTGGTGGGCTCGCCTTCGGCGCCGCCGCGTTCGTCGGATCGCCGACCGGCTTGCGGCGGGAGTTCTTCCCTGGGGACAGACACCGCACGACCACGAACCTCGCGCCGACGCTGGCCAGGACGCTCCGTTCACCAGCCGCCGCGCCACTCGTGACGGTCCTCCTGGCGGCGTGCCTTTTCACGACGATGGCCAGCTTCCAGACCACGTTCGCCGCTTCTCGACGGCTACCCTTCGCCGTCTTCTATCTCTCCTATACAGGTGCTGTGATCCTCGTACGCCTGGTGGTGGCGCGGGCATTGCCCGACCTCGCCGCCCGCGCGGTGGTGGTGGCATCGAGCGCTGGTATCACGCTGGCCGTGCTGCTGTTTCTCGCCGTCGGGTCGAACGTCGCGGTCTATGCGGCGGCGTCCATGCTGCTTGGCGCGGCCTACGGACTTGCCTTGCCAGCCGCTCAGGCCCGGGCAGTGAATCTCGCCCCGCCACTGGACCGACCACGGATGCTGCCACTGGCCGGTCTCCTATTCCAGGTTGTGATCCTCGCGTTCCCCCTTGCCGCCGGCGCCATCATCGTCGAGGGCGGTTACGTTGTCTTGTTCGGCGTTCTGCTGGCCTTCGGCGTGGGCATCACGGTGCTCGGCTTGGTTCGCGTCCGTCCACTGTCGACGCTCGGCGCGGCAGACCGCTCAGCTGACCTCTCGGCTCCCGGTCACCGCGCCGAATGACCGATGACGCGGTGCGGCTGGTACGCCGCCTCGAGCCGGGCGATCTCCTGCGCGGTCAGTCCTATGTCGACGGCCGCGACGGCGTCGGCCACGTGCCGCGGTTTGGTCGCACCGACGATCGGCGCGACAACTGCCGGCTTGTGTAGGAGCCATGCCAGAGAAACCTGGGCCGGCGAGAGGCCGCGCTCGGTGGCCACGGCGTGAACGGCGTCGACAACGGCGAAGTCGTCCGCGGTGCCGTACATCTCGTCCGCCAATGAATCGCTTCGGGACCGGGTCGTCTGCCCTCGACCGTCCCGAGAGCGGGCACCAGCGAGCAGACCACGCGCGAGCGGACTCCAGGGGATGATGCCGACGCCCTGGTCAACGCAGAGCGGGATCATCTCCCGCTCCTCTTCCCGGTACACCAGGTTGTAGTGGTTCTGCATGGAGACGAAGCGGGTCGATCCGGCCAGCATAGCCGTGCTCTGCGCCTTGGCGAACTGCCAGGCGTACATGCTCGATGCACCGAGGTAGCGCGCCTTCCCTGCTCGTACCACCTCGTCGAGGGCCTGCATGGTCTCCTCGATCGGCGTGGCCGGATCCCATCGGTGGATCTGGTAGAGGTCGACGTGGTCAACACCCAACCGGGTCAGCGACGCGTCGATGGCGGCCAGCACATGCTTTCGCGAAAGCCCACCGTCGTTGGGGCCGGTGCCCATCGGGTAGTAGACCTTCGTCGCCAGCACGTAGTCGCCGCGGTTGCCAAACAACTTGCCCAGCACCCGTCCGGTAATCTCTTCACTGGCGCCGTTGGAGTACATGTCCGCGGTGTCGAAGAAGGTAACTCCAGCCTCGACCGCCTGCCGTACCAGCGATTCGGCTGCGTCCTCGCCAAGCATCCACGCCCGTGACGACGGATCCCCGTAGCTCATCATGCCCAGACAGATCCGCGATACCCGCAAGCCCGACGAGCCGAGCCGCACGTAGTCCATTGTGTACCCTCCCGCCGTCCGAAGAGCGGACGTCTAGCGATCGCATCCACCCATGAGCGGATCCAGCGAAGCACCGGCGGCGATCACGTCGGCGATCATCCCGCCCTCGGCCACCGCCGGCAGAGCCTGCAGGTTGACAAAGCTCGGATCGCGGAAGTGCACCCGGTAGGGGCGGGTGCCACCGTCGGAGACCGCATGCACGCCCAACTCCCCGCGAGGCGACTCAACGCCCACGTACACCTGACGCGGCGGTACCCGAAACCCCTCGGTGACCAGTTTGAAGTGGTGGATCAGCGCCTCCATCGACTGACTCATGATTTTCGCCACGTACTCGAGTGAATTGCCAATGCCGTCCACACCGTTCGCCAGCTGCGCCGGCCAGGCGATCTTCTTGTCGCCGACCATGACCGGGCCCGGCCGCAACCGGTCCACCGCCTGCTCAACGATCTTCAGAGACTCCCGGATTTCCCGAAGGCGCACCAGGTACCGGCCCCACACGTCGGCGCTGGTCGCGATCGGGACCTCGAAGTCGTAGCTGTCGTAGCCGCAGTACGGCATCGTCTTTCGCAGGTCCCAAGGCAGGCCAGCGGAGCGCAACACCGGTCCGGTAACGCCCAGCGCCATGCAGCCCGTGAGGTCCAACACGCCGATGCCTTTCGTGCGCG
>JBPYFB010000320.1:0-11121 GCA_051986465.1 Rugosimonospora sp. | reverse complement strand
GGAGGTGTACGAGGGGATGATCGTCGGCGAGAACTCCCGCGCCGACGACATGGACGTCAACATCACCAAGGAGAAGAAGCTCACCAACATGCGCTCCTCGACCGGTGAGGAGCTGGAGCGGCTGGTACCGCCGCGCCGGCTCTCCCTGGAGCAGGCCCTGGAGTACTGCCGGGAGGATGAGTGCGTGGAGGTCACCCCGGACGCGATCCGGCTGCGCAAGGTGTTGCTGGACCAGACGGAGCGGTACCGGGCCTTCCGGCGCCGGGAGCGCTCCTGACGCGTCTGTCTACTGTGGACTTCGCGGCCACGGCGTCACTCGAGTAGCGACTCCCGCAGGCTCGCCAGTACCTCACCGGAGAGCCCGAGCCCGTGGCGCAGGTACCCGTCGAACGACGCGTACGCGCGCTCGACCTCCTGGTACGCCGCGTCCAGGTACTCCGGCGCGGCGACCAGCACCGGCCGTACCGTCGCCGGGTCCAGGCCCCGCTTGGCGGCGAGCGCCGCGATGACCTTCTCGGTCGCCACGCCGGCATCCTCGTTGGTGCGCAGGTAGTCGGCGGTGACCGTGTCCCGGTCCATGCCCAGCGCGGTGAGCAGCACGGCCGTCAGCCAGCCGGTGCGGTCCTTGCCCGCGCTGCAGTGGAAGAGCACGGGCCGCCCCGCGGCTCTGGCGACGCGCCGCACCGCCCGCCCGAACCCGGCGCGGGCCGCCGCCGACGTCACGAACCACCGGTACACGCCGACCATCGCCTCGGCGGGTGAGCCCACCGGTGGGCGGTCCCGGATCTGCTGCCCGAGCATCACCGCGGCGACGAACATGAACACCTCGTCGTCCGGGTCGAACACAGGTATGTGGGTCACCGCGAGCCCGGGCGGCAGCCGGTCCGGTGGCACCAGGTCGATCTCGCGCTCGTGCCGTAGGTCAATGACCTCGACAAGGCCGAGGACGCCCAGCCGCAGCACGTCGTCGTCGGTCAACCGGCCCAGCGCCGGCGCGCGCAGCAGCGCGCCCACCCGAACTCGGCGGCCGTCCGCGGCGGGTAGCCCGCCGAGGTCACGTGTGTTCGGGGCGCCCTGGAGCAGGATGCGGTTCACGCCGCGAGGGTACGACCTGCGGGTTGCGGCTCGACGAGACCAGGCTGGCGACCGTGGTGACAGCCAGCGTTCCGACGATCACGAGCAGTGAGACCCAGATCGGAATGTGCGGGGCCCAGGAGATCGGCTTACCGCCATTGATGAACGGGAGGTGGTTGTCGTGCAAGGCCTCCAGGATCAGCTTGACGCCGATGAAGCCGAGCACCACCGCCAGGCCGGCGGAGAGGTACGCGAGGCGGTCGAGCAACCCGCCGAGCAGGAAGTACAGCTGGCGCAGGCCCATCAGGGCGAACACGTTGGCGGTGAAGACGAGGTAAGCCTCCTCGGTCAGCCCGAAGATGGCCGGGATGGAGTCGAAGGCGAAGATCAGGTCGGTGGTACCCAACGCAATCATGACGATGAACAGCGGCGTGACCCGCAGCCGCCCGTCCTCGCACACCACCAGCCGCCCCCGGACGTAGTCGCCCGTCACCGGCAGCACCCGGCGGGCAAACCGGATCACGCTGTTCTCGGTGAACTCGCTCTCCCCCGAGCCGGTCCGCTGCCTGGCCATGGCAATGGCCGTGTACACGAGGAACGCGCCGAAGAAGTAGAAGATCCAGCCGAAGCTGTCGATCGCCGCCGCGCCGGCCGCGATGAACCCGCCGCGCATCACCAGCGCGAGCACGATCCCGATCAGCAGTGCCTTCTGCTGGAGCGCCCGCGGTACCAGGAACCGGGTCATGATGACGACGAAGACGAACAGGTTGTCCACGGAGAGGCTGTACTCGGTGAGCCAGCCGGCGAAGAATTCCCCGCCGTACTGCGGGCCGCTGCACACCAGGACGCCAAGCCCGAACGCCGCCGCCAGGATGAGGTAGAACGTGACCCAGAGCGCGGATTCGCGGAGCGTGGGCTCGTGCGGCCGGCGCCCGATGATCAACAAATCGAGCGCGAGCAACAGCACCAGCGCGATGAGCGTGGCCGCCCAGACCGCGAACGAGACGTGCACGAGCATTGACCTCCGGAAGACACACGCTGACTCGTGACTCCGGAGGTCTCCTCCACCGCCGGTGGCCGCCGGCGGCCGACAGTGCCGGGTGACCGCCACGCTACGCGCCTCGTGAGCCCGTCCTGCGCGGCTGCGCCAGCCGTGCTGACGACACCGTCGCGGGGGGAGTACTCCCCTCCTTGCCGACCGCCATTCTGCCTGATCGTGAGCTGCCTGACGAGCGGCGCCCGACGTAATGGGGGGTTCAACGCGGCCGGTGTGTGATTGTTCACCCCGCTGGCTGTGCGAGTACCCAGCCGGCCGCGAACAGCCCGTCCACCGCCGCGAGCGCGGTCGCGAGCCGCGCCTGCGGCGCCCCGCTCACCTCGACGACCGGCACACCCGACCATCCGAGTACCTCCCGCAGGCGGTCGGTCATCCATTGACGAATGTGTTCGCCGTCGCGCAACCCGTCATCGACGAACGGCACCCCGGCGAGCTCCGTAAGCAGGTATAGGTCGGCCGGGCGGGCCGCCGCCCGTACCTCGCCCGAGGAGGAGCCGAGGTAGCGCTCCTCCCATACCGAAGTGGCCAGGGCATCCGTGTCGCAGACCAGAAGCGGCGAGCCGGTACGCGCGGCGCGATCCTCAGCAGCGTTCTGCTCGCGCGCCACCGCGACGAAGTCCGCCCGCTCCCAGCGCACGTCGAAGACCGTGGCCGACGGGTATCGCTCGCGCAGGGTCGCGAGCTTGCGCTCGGTCAGCTCCCGGCCGTACTCGGGTACCCACTCGGTGTTCGCCCAGACTCCGCCCCGGCGCGCGTACTCCTCGGCGAGCGCCCGGGCGAGCGTGGTCGTACCGGTGGACTCGGCGCCGACCACGACCACCCGTTTGGCGAACCACGCGCGTACCGGCGGGGACAGGTACGCCCAGTGCGCCACTGGATCCGCGCGCACCGCCCGACCCGAGACCGGCACAGCCAGCCGCTCGCGGTCGACGCACACGTGTACCGCCTGGAACCGTCGAGCCAGCTCCTCGCCGTACCCCTCTGACGAGAAGACAGCGTCTACAGTGGACACACCGGCGGCGGCTCGGAAGACGGCGCAGTGCGCCTCCCACACGTCCGGATCGTGGTAGTCCACCGGGTGGTCGTCGTAGACACCGACCACCTCGACACCGGCGTGCCGTTCCCGCAGCCAGGAACAGCGCAGGTCGAGCGGGATGGACTCGGTGCTGGCCGGCGCCACCACCACGGTGAGGCGGTCGCACGCCGCGGCCGCGGCGTCGATGAGGTGGTGGTGCCCGGCGTGCGGTGGGTAGAACTTGCCGATGACCAGGCCGTGGCCGTAGCGCCTCACGCCGGGACCGCAACCGCCGGCCGGCGCGCATCCGCCCACCACGTCCGCAGGCCCGCGCCGCACAGCCCGAGGAACACCACGTAGAGCACGGCCGTCAGGAACAAGTGTTTGTATGCGTAGAGCGGCACATAGATTGCGTCCGCCGCGATCCACAGCCACCAGTTCTCCAGCAGCTTCCGGCACTGTCCGTAGGTAGCCAGCAGCGACAGCGTAGTGGTCACCGCGTCGGCGGCGGGTGCGGTCGAGTGCATCACGTTCGCCAGCGGCCACCACAGCGCGACCACCAGCACGCCGCCGGCCGCCGCGAGCAGAACCCACTCGGTGCGGCTGGTACGCCGTACGAACAGCCGGCTGTGCCGCTCGCCGCCGAACAGCCACTGCCACCACCCGTACCCGCCGAGCACCACATAGACGAGTTGGAGCGTTGCGTCGCCGAACAGCCGAGCGCGTAGGAAGACCACCATCAGTAGCAACACGTTGACGATGCCCACCGGCCAGTTGGCGATGTGCTGGCGCACCACCAGCCACACGCATGCGAGGCCGGTGCCGAAGCCGAGCAGCTCCGCCCAGGTGGTGGCCTCGCCGAACAGGTGGAAGGCGATGAGATCGAGCCAGTCGAGCACGTCGGGTCCCCTTCTCGGAAAGTTCGCGTCACGATAGCGGCCCCCGGGCGGGGTGCGCGATCGGCCGCGTGGCATGCTGCCTGCCATGGTCTTGGAGGTCGCGCTGATCGATGTCGTGTCCGGTCAGGAGGAGCAGTTCGCCGCCGCGTACCAGAAGGCACGAGAGGTACTGGTGACCACGCCGGGCTGCCGGTCGGTCCGCATGACCCACGGCATCGAGTCGCCCTCCCGGTTCGTGCTCCTCGTCGAGTGGGACTCGGTCGAGTCGCACCTGGACAACTTCCGGGCGACGGAGCGGTTCACCACCTGGCGCGGGCTGATCGGGCCGTACTTCGATGGCGCGCCGCGGGTGGAGCACTTCCTCGACGTGTAGCTACGACCCCTCGCCGGTCGGCAGCGCCTCCCTGGACAGGTACAGCTTGCGCAGCTCGTTCAGGCGTACCCTGCGGCCGTCCGGCATGACCGTCGCCCAGAACGTCCACCCGTTCCAGGAACGCTTGCGCAGCACGGCGATTGCGGCGCGGGACACCGACGCGAACTCATGCCCCGCCTCGACCCGGATCCGCCCGCGATCGGTCAGCTCCGCTTGGTACTCGCGGCCCAGGTACTCGCCGACGAGCCGCCCCGGATACAGCAGCCCGGCCTCGATCAGCGCGAGCGGCGTGACGTCGAAGGCGGCGCGTACCCGGCGTGGCTTGGCGGATGGCGGTACCGGACCGATGCCGTACTCGACCGGGTCCCAGACGAGCGCGACGAGCCGCCGGTACACCTCCTGCCGTTGCTCGATGGCGGCCTCGTCGAACTCCAGCCGTACCGGCGCGAACGGCAGCTCGTGCGCGTCCGTGAGCGCGGCGAGCACCGGGTTGTCGTCGTAGAACGCCCCGTGCAACGACCTGGCGAGCACGTTCTCCTTCTTGTAGCGCTCCACCTTCCGCAGGTAGCTCAGGCCGGCCTGCACCGCGATCACGTCCCGGGGCAGCAACAGGAGCGCGCCGAACCGGTCGCGTACCTCCTGGAAGCGGCGCGGTGGCAGCTCGGGACGCAGCTCCGGCCGGTCGGCGAGCACGTGCTCCACCTCGTACCGGCCTGGTACCGCGTAGGTCGCGAAGGTGTGCGGCAGCCCGTACCGCTGCTCCACCCAGGCCGTCATCCGGGCGAGCAGGTACTTGATGTGGGCCCGGTTGCGCGGGTGCACGCCGAAGGTCGCGAAGTCCTCGTACGGGTCGTCGCTGCCCAGCAACTCCTCACCGAGACGCGGGGCGAGCTTGTCCGGCTCCATCCCGCGCAGCTCCCTGGCGAGCGCGAAGAAGCGCCCCTGCACGATCGGGTAGCGGAAGTCCGTACCGGTGATCATGCAGCGAGCGACGAAGATGTCGAGGGCCCCCGCGATCATGCGTGCCTTGGCACGGAACGCCTCGTCATCGTCGTCGGGCGCGACCGCCGCGAGGATCAGCGGGTACTGGAGTGTCATCGCGTTGTAGGCGTTGTAGTAGACCGGTTCCAGCCCCTCGGTCAGGGTACGGGCCGCGCGCAGCAACTCGAGATGACGCTCGCCGAGTCGGTCGAAGTCGTGCAGCACCAGATCGCGGAAGTCGGCGGGCTCGTGCAGGCCCATCAGCGTGCGCCCCTGATCCGCCACCCACCGGTGTGCCGCCATACCGATGGCGGCGTCATCCGCGGCATCCTGAGCGTGCTTGGCGCGCAGCCAGTGCCTGATGAAGTCGGCCGCGCCGCCCGGCTCCAACTCGTCGAGCGCGGCGACGCCGCGACGCCACGCCGTCTCCACCTTCTCGACGTCGGCGCTGTCGAGCTCGGCGAGGATCAGGCCGCGCAGCAGATCGGAACCGGTGAGCCGGTTTCCGCGTTCGCCGGTGGCTCCGAAGATCTCCAGCGCGGTTCCCCGCTGCGTTTCCACCTCGACCAGCACGACCCTGTCGAGCAGCCAGTCGACGAGGAAGGGCAGTTGCTCGTCGAGCAGGTCGTCGGGGAAGACGCTCTCGATGTCCTGGTACCGCGCCAGCAGGGCGCGACCGAACGGGCTCGGGTCGGCCGGTACCGGCGTGCCGTGCAGCAGCGCCCGCAGCACCGGGTCGCCCTCGGCCACCTGCAGGTTGAGCGACTCCTCCTCGAAGCGGCGGGAGCTGATCAGCGGCAGCACGCTGGTGACGTCGGTACGCCCCTCCTGGGCGTGGTGCAGGTAGATCAGCAGGAGGGTCAGGCTCGCCACCCGCTGTACGCCGTCGATCAGGTACGAGGCGCCGTCCTCGCGGGTGGTGACGAGGCAGCCGAGGAAGTACGGACGGTACCCGACGATGTCGGAGCGCTCGTGCTCGGGACGCCACTGCTCGCGGTAGCACGCGGTCAGGTCATTGACGAGATCCTCGACGTGCCTCGCCGACCACGAGTACTGGCATTGGTAGGCGTCAATGCGGTACCGGCGCCCGATCAACAGCTGGCGGACCGTCCAGGTATGCCCGATGATCTCTTGAACATCGATAGTCAAGGCGGTCCTCCGATGCTCGACGTGTGATCGTAACCACGCGCGACCGCCCCGCCTCTACCCCCAATTGGCCTGGACCCGGGTACCACTCTGACCGAAAGGCGACGCGTTCGCGCAGCGTGAGCCTCGGAAGTACGGTGCGCCGCCGGGCCGGTCAGCGGACTCCGGCCACATCCATCGCGCGCAGCTCCTTCTTCAGCTCCGCGATCTCGTCACGGATCCGCGCGGCCAGTTCGAACTGCAGCTCCCGGGCCGCGGCGAGCATCTGGTCGTTGAGGTCCTGGATCAGCTGCGCGAGATCGGCCCGGGCCATTCCCTCGCGGGAGGTCACCGTCGCCCGACCCCGGCTGCGTGTCTCCGGTACCGGCGCCTTGCCGCGCGACATCTGCCGGCCGCCGCCGCCCACCATCGCGTCGTTCTCCTCGGCCTCTCGGTAGATGTCGTCGAGCAGGTCGTGGATCTTCTTGCGTAGCGGCTGCGGATCGACGCCGTTCGCCTCGTTGTGGGCGATCTGCTTGGCGCGACGGCGGTTGGTCTCCTCGATCGCGTTGGCCATCGAGGGAGTCATCTTGTCGGCGTACATGTGTACCTCGCCGGAGACGTTCCGGGCGGCGCGGCCGATCGTCTGCACCAGGGAGGTACCGCTGCGCAGGAAGCCCTCCTTGTCGGCGTCGAGGATCGCGACCAGGCTGACTTCGGGCAGGTCCAGGCCCTCCCGCAGCAGGTTGATGCCGACCAGAACGTCGTAGTCGCCCTTGCGGAGCTCCCGCAGCAGCTCGACCCGGCGCAGAGTGTCCACTTCGGAGTGCAGGTAGCGCACCCGGATCCCGTGCTCCAGCAGGTAATCGGTGAGGTCCTCGGCCATCTTCTTGGTCAGCGTGGTGACCAGTACCCGCTCGTCGCGTTCGGACCGCAGCCGGATCTCGTGCATCAGATCGTCGATCTGACCCTTGGTCGGCTTCACCACCACCTGCGGATCGACCAGGCCGGTCGGGCGGATCACCTGCTCGACGAACTCGCCGTTGCTGTGCCGCATCTCCCACGACCCAGGCGTCGCGGACAGGTAGACCACCTGGCCCACCCGCTCCAGGAACTCGTCGAAGCGCAGCGGCCGGTTGTCCTTTGCCGACGGCAGCCGGAAGCCGTGGTCCACCAGCATCCGCTTGCGCGACGCGTCCCCCTCGTACATGCCACCGATCTGGGGCACGGTGTTGTGTGACTCGTCGATGACGGTCAGGAAGTCGTCGGGGAAGTAGTCGAGCAGACAGTGCGGCGGCTCGCCGTAGGTGCGGCCGTCGATGTGCATCGAGTAGTTCTCGATGCCCGAGCAGAAGCCGACCTGGCGCATCATCTCGATGTCGTAGGTGGTGCGCATCCGCAGCCGCTGCGCCTCCAGCAGCTTGCCCTGCGCCTCGAACTCGGCCAGCCGCTCCTCCAGCTCGGCCTCGATCCCGCGGATCGCGCGCTCCATCCGCTCCGGGCCGGCCGCGTAGTGCGAGGCCGGGAAGATGAGGAACTCGTCGGCCTCGCGCACCACCTCGCCGGTCAGCGGGTGCAGGTAGTAGAGCTTCTCCACCTCGTCGCCGAAGTACTCGATGCGCAGCGCCAGCTCCTCGTAGGCCGGGATGATCTCCAAGGTGTCCCCGCGCACCCGGAACGTGCCCCGCTGGAACGCGAGATCGTTGCGCGTGTACTGGATGTCGACGAGCCGGCGCAGCAGCTTGTCGCGCTCCAACTCCTCGCCGACCTTCACCCGTACCGACTGGTCGAGGTATTCCTGCGGAGTACCCAGGCCGTAGATCGCGCTCACCGTCGCCACCACGACCACGTCCCGCCGGGTCAGCAGCGACATCGTCGCCGAGTGCCGCAGCCGCTCCACCTCCTCGTTGATCGAGGAGTCCTTCTCGATGTAGGTATCGGTCTGCGGGATGTATGCCTCGGGCTGGTAGTAGTCGTAGTAGCTCACGAAGTACTCGACGGCGTTGCGCGGCAGGAGCTCCCGGAACTCCTTCGCCAGCTGGGCGGCGAGCGTCTTGTTGGGGGCGAGCACCAGCGTCGGCCGCTGCAGCCGCTCGACCAGCCAGGCGGTCGTCGCGCTCTTGCCCGTGCCGGTCGCGCCGAGCAGCACGACGTGCCCGTCCCCGCGGCGTACCCGACGCTCAAGCTCATCGATGGCCGCCGGTTGGTCGCCGGACGGCTGGTAGTCGCTGATCACCTCAAAGCGATTGTCCAGGCGCGGGATGTCCAGCGGCATGTCTTCCTCCAACGTCCAAGCCTGCACCCCAACCTACGCCGGGGGTCCGACATTCCTTCCCGCCGGCACGGGAGCCACGCCATGTGCACGATCGGCTCCGCTATTGCGATTGTGTGGCAGATCTCACCGCGATAACGTCGACACGTGGGCCGCTCGCGGCGGCCGACCGGGAGCACGACCGGACCTCCACACCGGCCGGTCACGCTCGGCGTGAGTCAGCAGCCTCGGCACTTCGCCGATGAGCGCACTCGCGGTCGCGCAACAGCGCAGACCGGCCGCCGCGAGCGTCCTGAATGGCCGACCGCCCCGCACCCAAATCGACCGTAGCCCTGATCGATCGACAGCCCGGGCCAACGCGCTGCCCTTGATCGACCCGCAACCTCAGATCGACTCGCAACCTCAGATCGACTCGCAAGCTCCGATCAGCGTGCCGCGGGCAGCAACCGCTCCTGCCATACCGCGTCGACCTTGTCGCGCAGTTCCGCGACCGTACCGTCGTTCTCGATCACCACGTCCGCGACCTCGCGGCGCTGGTCATCCGTTGCCTGAGCGCGGATTCGCGACCGGGCCTCCGCCTCGGTCATCCCCCGGGTGGCGAGCAGGCGCCGCACCCGCGTCTCCTCGTCCGCGATCACCATGATCACGATCTCGTAGCCCGCCGCAAGCCCCGCCTCGACGAGCAGCGGTACGTCGTTCACGACGACCGCGTCCGGCGGCGCCGCGGCGACCAGCTCGGCCGTGCGCGCCCGTACCCGCGGATGGATGATGCCCTCCAGCCGGCGCCTCGCCTCGTCGTCCGCGAAGACCAGCCGGCCCAGCGCTGGACGGTCCAGGGCGCCGTCCGGCCCGAGGACCCCGGTACCGAACGCGGCGACCACCTCCGCGAGCCCGTCGGTACCCGGCCGCACCACCTCCCGAGCCAGCCGGTCCGCGTCGATCACCACCGCGCCCAGCTCGGCCAGGCGCTCGGCCACCACGCTCTTGCCGGCCCCGATCCCGCCGCTCAGGCCAACCATCAGCACCCGCACATCCTGCCAGCGCCATCACGCGAACGCGAAGGCAACGCGAAGGCAACACGAACCCATATCGTCGTGTTCAGCACGTCGAACCCGTCCCTTCCAGCACACGGGCACACAAAGCGGCGGGGCCCCATCCGATCGGATGGGGCCCCGCCAGTGTCTGAACCGGTCAGCTCTTGCCGCCGGCCAGCTTCTCCCGCAGGGCCGCGAGCGCCTCGTCGGTCGCGAGGGTGCCGGTGGGCTCCTCCGGGGCCTTGTTGGCGGCCGGGACGGCGGTGGCCGGCGCCGGACCCGGGGCCGGCTCGGCCGCCGCGTCCGCGGCACGCGCGCTCTGTACCTGCTTGGTGTGGGCCTCCCAGCGCTGCCGGGCTTCGGCGTACTGCCGCTCCCACTCTTCGCGCTGCTTCTCGTACCCGGGCAACCACTCGGCGGTCGACGGGTCGAACCCGTCGGGGTAGACGTAGTTGCCTTCGGTGTCGTACGTGGCGGCCATGCCGTAGAGCGTCGGGTCGAAGTGCTCCTCGCCCTCGACGAAGCCCTCGTTGGCTTGCTTGAGCGACAGCGAGATGCGCCGGCGCTCCAGATCGATGTCGATGACCTTGACCATGACGTCGGAGCCGACCTGCACCACCTGCTCCGGGATCTCCACGTGCCGCTCGGCGAGCTCGGAGATGTGCACCAGGCCCTCGATGCCGTCGTCGACGCGGACGAAAGCGCCGAAGGGCACGAGCTTGGTGACCTTGCCCGGCACGATCTGCTGGATCGCGTGGGTGCGGGCGAACTGGCGCCACGGGTCCTCTTGGGTCGCCTTCAGCGACAGCGAGACACGCTCCCGATCCAGGTCGACGTCGAGCACCTCGACCTCGACCTCCTGGCCGACCTCGACCACTTCCGAGGGGTGGTCGATGTGCTTCCAGGACAGCTCGGAGACGTGCACGAGGCCATCGACCCCGCCCAGATCGACGAAGGCGCCGAAGTTGACGATCGAGGAGACGACGCCCTTGCGGACCTGGCCCTTCTGCAGCTTGTTGAGGAACTCCGTGCGTACCTCGGACTGCGTCTGCTCAAGGTAGGCGCGGCGGGACAGCACCACGTTGTTGCGGTTCTTGTCCAGCTCGATGATCTTCGCCTCGAGCTCGCGGCCGACGTACGGCTGGAGGTCGCGTACCCGGCGCATCTCCACGAGCGACGCGGGCAGGAAGCCGCGCAGGCCGATGTCGATGATCAGGCCACCCTTGACGACCTCGATGACCGAGCCGCGTACCACCCCGTCGTCTTCCTTGATCTTCTCGATCGTGCCCCA
>JBPYFB010000319.1:0-15627 GCA_051986465.1 Rugosimonospora sp. | reverse complement strand
CGCCCGCCCACAGGGAGGCCAGCACCACCAGGACGACGACCGTACCCGCGATGATTCCGGCCTGGAGCTGGCGGTTGCGCCTCGCCTTGGAGGCCCGCCGGGCCATCTGCCGTTCCATCTTCGCGCGCGCCAGCCTGCGCGCCCGTTCCTTGCTGGAAGCCACGGCAGTGCTCCCCCTCCAACATTCACGATCATGACGGGGTGTGGGCCATCCCACACGCCCGCAAGAGTGTACGGGCACCGGCTCGGCCGGTGGTGTACCAGGTCACCCACGGCGTCGCTCGCCATGTTCGACTCCGGCCCGCTGGTCAGCCCAACCTGCGGGCCGACCCAAATCACTAGCACACGCACCTCAAGGATGGCGACCGCGCGCCTGCCGATAGGCTCACGGAGTGCTCGTCACCACCATTCCGGCGCAGGCCTTCGCGACCAACTGTTATGTCGTCGCGACCGGGCCCGGCGAGCAGTGCGTGGTGATCGACCCCGGTATCGGCGTGCTGCCCGCGCTGGACGAGGCGCTCGCCGAGCACCGGCTGCACCCGGCCGCGGTGGTGCTCACCCACGGTCACCTGGACCACACGTTCTCGGTCGCCCCGGTGTGTGGCGCCCGCGGGATCTCCGCCTACATCCACCCGGACGATCAGGAGCTGCTCGCCGATCCGGCGAAGGCCCTGTCGATGGATCTCGACTCGCTCTTCGGTGGCCGCCTGCCCTACAGCGAGCCGGAGGAGGTCGAGCCGCTGCGCGACGGGGAGACCGTCGCGCTGGCCGGGCTGGAGTTCACCGTCGACCACGCGCCGGGCCATACCAGGGGGTCGGTGCTGCTGCGGGCGCCCGGCCAGGACGAGCCGCTGTGCTTCAGCGGGGACGTGCTGTTCGCCGGCTCCATCGGGCGCACCGACCTGCCGGGCGGCAACCACGAGGCGATGCTGGCGAGCCTGCGCGACAAGGTGCTCCCGCTCGCCGACGAGACAATTGTGTTGCCCGGCCACGGCCCCGCGACCACCATCGGCACAGAGCGCGCGAGCAATCCGTACCTGCTCGACCTGGCCCATCCGGCGCCATACCGGAGCCTGTAGCCGCGCCTGCCGCTTCCCGTGAGGACGAGATGAGCTCGAACCGACCCACCCCGATATCGGGGTTTCCGGAGTGGACGCCGGCCCAGCGCATGATCGAGCAGCAGCTGCTCGACCGGCTCCGGGCCACCTTCGAAAGTTACGGCTTCGCGCCGCTGCAGACGCGCGCGGTGGAGCCCCTGGACCAGTTGCTGCGTAAGGGCGAGACCTCCAAGGAGGTCTACCTGCTGCGGCGGCTGCAGGATGATGATCACTCCGAACGGGACGAAGCCCCCCTCGGGTTGCACTTCGACCTGACCGTGCCGTTCGCGCGCTACGTGTTGGAGAACGCCGGCAAGCTGCAGTTCCCGCTCCGGCGCTACCAGATCCAGCCGGTATGGCGCGGCGAGCGGCCGCAGGAGGGCCGGTACCGCGAGTTCGTCCAGGCCGACATCGACGTCGTCGACCGCGACCAGCTGCCCTTCCACTACGAGGTGGAGATCCCGCTGGTGATCGGCGAGGCGCTCGGTGGCCTGCCCATCCCACCGGTCCGCATCCAGGTCAACAACCGCAAGCTCTGCGAGGGCTTCTACCGGGGACTGGGCATCGGCGATCCGCAGGCCGCGCTGCGCGCGGTCGACAAGCTCGACAAGATCGGCCCGGCCGGCGTCACCGCCCAGCTGGTGGAGACGGCCGGCGCGACCGACGTGCAGGCCAAGGCGTGCCTGGACCTGGCCGCGATCAACGCCACCGACACGTCGTTCGCGGACGCCGTGACGGCTTTGGGGGTACGCGACCCGCTGCTCGACGAGGGCCTTGCCGAGCTGGTACGGGTGATGGAGGCGGGCGCGGAGCACGCGCCGGGGCTGCTCCTCGCCGACCTGAAGATCGCGCGCGGCCTCGACTACTACACCGGTACCGTCTACGAGACGCAGCTGACCGGGTACGAGCGGTACGGCTCGATCTGCTCGGGCGGCCGGTACGACAACCTGGCCACCGCCGGTACCGACCGGTTCCCCGGGGTGGGCATCTCGCTCGGGGTCACCCGGATGCTCGGCCTGCTGTTCGGGCGCGGCGCCCTGTCGATCTCGCGCGACGTGCCGACCTGTGTACTGGTCGCGCTGCCCAGCGAGGAGGTGCGCCGGGACAGCGACCGGATCGCCGCCGCGCTGCGCCGCCGGGGCATCGCGGCCGAGGTCGCCCCGGCGGCGGCCAAGTACGGCAAGCAGATCCGCTTCGCCGAACGGCGCGGCATCCCGTACGTCTGGTTCCCGGACTCGTCGGAGGTCAAGGACATCCGCTCCGGTGACCAGGTACCGGCCGACGCGGCGGCCTGGAACCCGCCCGAGACCGACCTCCGGCCCCGCATCATTGCGGGTGGGGGCGACCAGTGAAGGAGAAGATGACGTGATCCGCAGCCATGAGGCCGGCAGCCTGCGCGGCTCGGACGCCGGTGCCACGGTGACACTCGCGGGTTGGGTGGCCCGCCGGCGGGACCACGGTGGCGTGATCTTCGTGGATCTGCGCGACGCGTCCGGGATCGTGCAGGTCGTGTTCCGCGAGGGCGCCCCCGCCGAGCAGGCACACGCGCTGCGCAACGAGTTCTGCGTGCGGCTGACCGGGCAGGTCGAGCGCCGCCCGGCCGGCAACGAGAACCCCGAGCTGCCGACCGGCGAGGTCGAGGTGACCGTCACCGAGTTGGAGATCCTCTCCGAGGCCGCGCCGCTGCCGCTGCCGGTCGACGACCACATCGACGCCGGTGACGACGTGCGCCTCAAGCACCGGTACCTGGACCTGCGGCGCAGCGGTCCGGCGCGGGCGCTGAAGCTGCGCAGCCGGGCCAACCAGGTGGCGCGGACGGTCCTCGACGAGGCGGGCTTCTACGAGATCGAGACGCCGACGCTGACCCGCTCCACCCCGGAGGGAGCCCGGGACTTCCTGGTACCGGTACGGCTGCAGCCCGGGCACTGGTACGCGCTGCCCCAGTCGCCGCAGCTGTTCAAGCAGCTGCTGATGGTCGCCGGGCTGGAGCGGTACTACCAGATCGCGCGCTGCTACCGGGACGAGGACTTCCGCGCCGACCGGCAGCCGGAGTTCACCCAGCTCGACATCGAGATGTCCTTCGTCACCGAGGAGGACGTGATCGACCTGGGTAGCCGGATCGTCGCCGCGCTGTGGCGGGAGCTGGCCGGGTACGAGATCCCCGCGCCGATACCGCGGATCACCTGGCACGACGCGATGGGGCGGTACGGGTCGGACAAGCCCGACCTGCGGTACGGCCTGGAGCTCACCGACCTGACCGAGTACCTGCGGGGTACCGGGTTCCGGGTGTTCGCGCAGGCGATCGAGGCGGGCGGGTACGTGGGCGCGCTGGTGATGCCGGGTGGCGCCGCGCAGACCCGGCGCGAACTGGACGCCTGGCAGGACTGGGCCAAGGCGCGCGGTGCCCGCGGTCTCGCGTACGTGGTGCTCGACCAGGAGACCGGGGAGCCCCGCGGCCCGGTCGCCAAGAACCTGTCCGAGGCGCACCTCGGTGGGCTGGCCGACGCGGTAGGTGCCAAGCCGGGCGACGCGGTCTTCTTCGCCGCCTCCGCGCGCCGGCAGGAGGCGCAGGAGCTGCTCGGCGCGGCCCGGGTCGAGGTCGCGCGGCGCACCGGGCTGGTCGACGAGGACGCCTGGGCGTTCTGCTGGGTGGTGGACGCGCCGATGTTCGAGCCGGCCACCGACGAGGACGGCGACCAGATCGGCTGGGGCGCGGTACACCACCCGTTCACCTCGCCAAACGCCGAGTGGATCGACCGGTTCGAGGAGGCGCCGGACCGGGCGCTCGCCTACGCGTACGACATCGTCTGCAACGGCAACGAGATCGGCGGTGGCTCCATCCGTATCCACCGCGCCGACGTGCAGCGCCGGGTCTTCGCGATCCTCGGCATCACCGACCAGGAGGCGAACGACAAGTTCGGCTTCCTGCTGGAGGCGTTCAAGTACGGGCCGCCACCCCACGGCGGTATCGCCTTCGGCTGGGACCGGGTCTGCATGCTGCTCGCCGGTGCCGACTCGATCCGCGAGGTGATCGCGTTCCCCAAGACGCGCGGCGGGCTCGACCCGCTGACCGGGGCACCCACCCCGATCACGCCCGCACAGCGGTACGAGGCGGGGGTGGACGCGAAGCCGAAGCCGCCAACTGCCTGAACTCGAGATACTTCGGTGGCTTAAGTATGGGCGGTATCGGGTACCAAGGTGTCCCACTTACCCTCGGGAGGAACCTTGCTCGCGATTGCCGCGGCGATCGTATTCGCGATCGCGTTCATCCTCGACATAGCGAATACGGGCAGTGGCCGGCTGTTCAACCCTGGCACGCTCACTGTGCTCGGGCTGCTCCTGCTGGCCCTGCACCTGGCACCCCTCGGTGCCCTCAGCAGCCGCCGGTGGCGGCGGTAGAGCACGCGGGGCCGGCCCCGGCCGGGATCGCACCGGTACCGGTGTCGGTCCCGGCCGGTACTGTCTGACCAATGGACGCGGATGGCCTGTTCCCCCTCGACCCGCCGGAACCCGCCGGGCCGGCCGGCGGTGCGGCTGCCTTCGGCCCACCGCAGGCGGACTCCCCGCTCGCCGTGCGCATGCGCCCGCGCAGCCTCGATGAGCTGGTTGGCCAGGAGCACCTGCTCGCGCCCGGCGCCCCGCTGCGCCAGCTGGTCGCCGGCGACTCGCCCATCTCGGTGATCCTCTGGGGGCCGCCCGGCAGCGGCAAGACCACGGTCGCGCATCTGGTGGCCGGGGCGACCGACCGGCAGTTCGTCGCGCTGTCCGCGCTGTCCGCCGGCGTCAAGGATGTGCGCTCGGTGATCGACACGGCCCGCCGCCAGCGGCGGTCGGGCGGGCGCCCCACGGTGCTGTTCATCGACGAGGTCCACCGGTTCAGCAAGACGCAACAGGATTCGCTGCTGGCGGCGGTCGAGGACCGCACCATCACGCTGCTCGCGGCGACCACCGAGAACCCGTACTTTTCGGTGATCTCGCCGCTGCTGTCGCGGTGCGTGCTGCTGACCCTCCACCCGCTCGACGACGACGCGGTCCGCGCGCTGGTCCGCCGGGCGCTCGGCGACCCTCGCGGCCTCGGCGACGCCGTCGAGCTCGCGCCGGACGCGGAAGATCATCTGGTCCGGCTCGCCGGCGGCGACGTGCGGCGGGCGCTCACCGCGCTGGAGGCGGCGGCCGCGTCGGCCGGGGCCCAGGGCGTCACCAAGATTGACCTCGCGACGGCGGAGAAGGCGGTCGACGTCGCCGCGGTCCGCTACGACCGTGACGGCGACGCGCACTACGACGTGGCCAGTGCGTTCATCAAGAGCCTGCGCGGCTCCGACGTGGACGCGGCGCTGCACTGGCTGGCCCGCATGCTGGTCGCGGGCGAGGACCCGCGGTTCATCGCGCGCCGGCTCGTCATCTTCGCGAGCGAGGACGTCGGCATGGCCGATCCGTCGGCGCTACAGACCGCGACCGCGGCGGCCCAGGCGGTGGCCCTCGTCGGGCTGCCCGAGGCCCAGCTCAACCTGGCACAGGCGGTGGTGCACCTGGCCACCGCGCCCAAGTCCAACGCGGTCACCACGGCGCTGGGCGCGGCCATGGCGGACATCCGGGCCGGGCTGGCCGGCGCGGTACCGCGGCACCTGCGCGACGCGCACTACTCCGGATCCAAGGGGCTCGGCCACGGTGCCGGATACCTGTACCCGCATGATGATCCTCGCGCCGTGGCGACTCAGCAGTACCCTCCGGACGAGATAGTCGGGCGCGACTACTACCACCCGACCGGTCACGGCGCGGAGCGGGCGGTCGCCGAGCGGCTGCCCCGCCTGCGCAGGATCGTCCGAGGCCAGGCAAGCGACGCGACGGAGGCAACGTGAGTACCGACCCCGGCCGGTCCGGCAAGGACAAGCGTCGCGGGCGCGGCCGGCCCGAGCAGGGTGAAGACCTGGGCTGGCTGGATGACCTGCGGCAGGCTCGGCAGGACACCACCCAACTCGGCCCGGTCGTCGATCCCACGCACACGCCGCCGCCCAGCGACGCGGAGCGCCGCCGGGCCGCGATGCTCGGCCAGCTCGGCGCGGAGGATCATCCGGGGCCGCCGCCGGGGCCGGACCCGCGTGGCGCAACTCCGCCACGCGGTACCGACACCCCGCCTCAGGTACGGGCCGTGCGCCGCGAGGATCCAGGCTCCCGGTTCGTATCCGTACGGGGCGCCCGCGGCGGGGGCGAGCCGGTACCCCCGGTGTCCGGCGCCCCCGCGCCGCCCGCCCCGCGTACGCCGGGCCGGCCTGCGGGCACGCCGCCGTTCGTACCCCCACCCTCGGTTGCGCCATTGCCGCCTGGCGTGGTCGCGCCCGGTGACACCGATGGCCGGGGCCGGCGGGCCAATCCGCCAGCTCCGGAGCCGCAGCAACGCCGGGGGTTGGCACCGGGGCGCGGTGCTCCGGCGCGGGGGGAGACACCCCCGTGGCAAGGCGACACCATGGCCGGCGCTGGTGGGCGGGCGGAGCCGCCGCCATCCCGCCCCGGTCGCGGGCGCGGCCCGGCCGGCGGTCAGCCTCCTCAGTTCCCCGGAGCGGCACCCGCGGGTCCGCCCGGCTCGCCAGTGGCACCCGGTCCGGTCGGGCGCGGTCCCGCCGTCGAGCGGGGTCCCGCGGGGCAACGCGGGCCGGCGCCAGAGCGTGACCAGGGACAGCGTGGCCCGGCGCAAGGCATGGGTCCCGGCATGGAGCGCGGCGCATCACAGCGCGGCGACGAGACCCGGGGCGCGCGGCGCCGGGCACCTGGCGGCGCTACCTGGCACGACCTGGCCAGCGGCGAACGTCCGGCCGTACCCGGAGCCGGTCCGGCGCAACCCGTCTCCACCCCGCCCGGACCACCGCCGGGCACAACCGGGCGCCGCCGCGCCCAGCCGCCACCGGCCGCCGCGCCGACCCCACCGGGCAGCCCGGTCGCGCCTGGCCGGCCCGTCTCGCCGGCGCACTCCGGTCCGGTATCTCCCGCCGGCCCGTCGCGCTCGCCCGGCGGTTTCGGCTCGCCGGTGGACCCGCGACGCACGCCTGGCGGTGGCCCGGTCCAGCCGGGAGACCCGCGCCGCGCACCCGGCGGTCCGGGCTCACCAGTGGACCCGCGCCGCACGCCCGGCGGCGGCCCGGCCCTGCCTGGCGCCCCCGGCTCGCCCGCGGCGCGCGCCCAGGCGGCACCCGGTGCACCTGTGCGGGGCATCAACCGACGACCTGCCGGACCCGCCGGACCAGGCGTACCGCCCGACGCGGTCGGCCGGCCCACCGATGGCATGGCGCGCGGTGCCGCGTCGCCACCACTCACCGGCCCCCGTGGACCGGTGATGCCGGGGCCCGGTGGTCCTACGGCACCACCGGGCGGCCGGCTGGCTTCGCCGCCCGGGCCTGCGGCACCGCCGCCGGCGGGCGCCGCGCCGACCGCGCGGCAACCGGGCCTCGCACCACCGGGCATGGCGCCGCCGCCGGGCGGTCCGGCCCGCACTGGCCCTACCACTGGTGCCCGTGGCGGCGCCGCCGTCCCTGGTCAGGTGCGCCCCGGCGGACCGCGGCCGGAGCCGGGCTTTGCCGGCGGCGAGTACCTCCAACGCCCACCGGGTGAGTGGGGCGATGCCCCGACCGGCCGCCCGCCCGCGGCAGGAAACGACGGGTACCCGCCCGAGGACCCGCGGAGCCGGCGGAACGCCACGCTGCTCCTCGCCGGGCTCGCGATCGTCCTGCTGGCCGTACTGCCGTCGCTCTTCCTGGTCCGCGACATGCTTCGCGATCCGGTCTACGCGAGCCTGGACGCGCTCGCCGTACCCGGCTGGGCCAAGATCGGGCACGACGACATGGACAGCGGCAACCGGTACTGCTTCGGCACCTGCCGGCTGCGGGAGCGGGTACTGCAGTCAGCCAGGCCCACCGGGGAGACCGATGCGGCGTACGAGGCCGCGCTGCGCATCGAGGGTTGGACGAAGCTGACCAGCGGTCACTGCCCGACGGGGCAGCCCGGCGTCTACACCTGCTGGCAGCGCGACCAGTACGTGCTCGACCTGTGGACCCGCGACGCCAACTGTGCGACCTCCCAGAACGGCGGCCCCAACCCCGGACCGTCCCTGGTCGTCCCCTCCAACGAGGTGGAGGGCGCACCCTCCGCCGCGCCGTCGGTCAACGGCAGCCGGGCCGGACCGGCGACCGCCGCGTGCCCGGTCTCTCAGGTCACCGTTAAGGTGGCTAACCGGGCCGATCCGCTGTGGCACAACTAGCACCGCGCGCCACGCAGTTCGCCGGCCGAAGTGTGCACCGTCATCACGGACGGTAGGGTCTGCACGTCGACGCAGAATTGCCCAGACGTGCGTCGCGGGTCGGAAAGGGGACAGGGGTGTCCGGTGGAGAGATCGCGGCCCTGGTCGCCGCGGGCGCGTTCGCCATGCTCGTGCTCGTGCTCGCCGTACCGATCGTTCGGCTGGGGCGCACCGTGGACGCCGCTACCCACGCCATCAACGACCTCGCCGAGCGCACGACGCCGCTGCTCGTCAACGTCAACACCACCGTCGACAACGTGAACAGCGCGTTGACCCAGGTACAGACCTCGCTGGACGGCGTCAACCTGCAGCTTGAGCGCCTCGATACGATCACCGGCCATGCACAGACAGTGACGGCGAACGTGGCGAACCTGGCCACGATCGTCACCGCCGCCGCCTCCAACCCGTTGGTCAAGGTCGCGGCGTTCGGCTACGGGGTACGCAAGGCCGCGGCCGCGCGCCGGCAGGCCGACGAGGAGAAGCAGGTACGGACGGAGCTCAAGGCGCGACGCAAGTCGGCGCGGCGCGAGGCCAGCGTGAGGGGGCGGTCATGAGACGGGTGCTGTGGCTGGGTATCGGCCTCGCGGTCGGCGCGCTCGTGGTGCGCGCGGTGAGCAAGAAGGCGCAGGCCCTGAGTCCGGGCGGTCTGGCCGCGAGCGCCCGGGACGGCGCTGGCGGCGTCGTCGAGTCGGTCCGTAGCTTTGTTCAGGACGTCCGCGACGGCATGGCCGAACGGGAAGACCAGATCCACGCCGCGTTCGCGGAGGGGGTCGCGCTGGACGACGGCGACCTGACGGTCGACGTGGACGACTACGAGTTCGAGGAAGGTAAGCCGCGCCGATGAGAACCGCGGAGATCAAGCGCCGGTTCCTGGCCCACTTCGAGGCGAACGGGCACACGCCCGTACCCAGTGCCCCGCTGCCCGCGATCGATGACCCCAACCTGCTGTTCATCAACGCGGGCATGGTGCAGTTCGTCCCGTTCTTCCTCGGGCAGGTACCGCCGCCGTACCAGCGCGCGGCCAGCGTGCAGAAGTGCCTGCGTACCCCCGACATCGACGAGGTCGGCAAGACCAGCCGGCACGGCACGTTCTTCCAGATGAACGGCAACTTCTCGTTCGGGGACTACTTCAAGGAGCGGGCCATCCCGCTCGCCTGGGAGCTGTCCACCAAGTCCGTCGCGGACGGCGGCTTCGGCCTGGACCCCGAGCGCATCTGGGTCACCGTGTACCTCGACGACGACGAGGCGATCGACATCTGGCGGCGGACCGGCGTACCCCCGGAGCGGATCGTGCGCCGCGGCCTGAAGGACAACTACTGGTCGATGGGGATCCCCGGCCCGGCCGGCCCCTGCTCAGAGCTGTACCTGGACCGGGGCCCGGAGTACGGCCCCGAGGGCGGTCCCGAGGTCGATGAGGACCGCTACCTGGAGTACTGGAACCTCGTGTTCATGCAGTACGAGATCGCGGACGTGAAGAGCAAGGAGGAGTTCCGGATCCTCGGCGAGCTGCCGGCCAAGAACATCGACACCGGCATGGGCCTGGAGCGGATGGCCTCGCTCCTGCAGGGCGTCGACAACCTGTACGAGATCGACGAGGTCAAGCCGATCCTCGACCGGGCGGCGAGCATGACCGGCAAGGTCTACGGCGCCCACTCGGGCCACGCGGCGAACCAGTCGCACCCCGACGACGTGCGGCTGCGGGTCATCGCCGACCACGTACGCAGCTCGCTGATGTTGATCGGGGACGGCGTCACCCCGGCCAACGAGGGGCGCGGGTACGTGCTGCGCCGCATCCTGCGCCGGGCGGTACGGGCGATGCGCCTGCTCGGCTGGCAGGGGCCGGCGCTACCCGAGCTGCTGCCGGTGGCCCGCGACTGCATGTCCCCGTCCTACCCGGAGCTCGCCGACGACTACCCGCGCATCTCGCAGTACGCGTACGGCGAGGAGGAGGCGTTCCTCGCCACCCTGCGGCAGGGCACCACGATCCTCGACCTCGCGGTCGCCGAGACGAAAAAGAGTGGGGAGACCGTCCTACCCGGCGGGAAGGTGTTCCTCTTGCACGACACGTACGGGTTCCCGATCGACCTGACCCTGGAGATCGCCGCCGAGCAGGGCCTGCAGGTCGACCAGGAGAGCTTCCAGCGCCTGATGACCGAGCAGCGGCTGCGGGCCAAAGCCGACGCGCAGTCGCGCAAGACCGGCCACATCGACCTGTCCGCGTACCGGACGGTGTTGGAGCAGGGCGGCCAGACCGAGTTCACCGGGTACCACGAGGTCTCGCGCGAGTCGCGGGTACGCGCCCTGCTCGGCGGGGGCGGCAACGGCCTCGTCGAGGCGGGCGAGGGCGACGTCGTGGAGCTGGTCCTCGAGGCGACCCCGTTCTACGCGGAGGGCGGCGGACAGCAGCCCGACACCGGCACGATCACGACCGGCCGCGGCCAGCTCGAGGTGCTCGACGTCCAGTCGCCGATACCGGGACTGGTCGTGCACCGGGCCCGGGTGACGCGCGGCGAGGTGCGGGTGGGCGAGGACGCGCTGGCCGAGATCGACGTACGCCGCCGGCGCGCGATCTCCCGCGCGCATACCGCGACGCACCTCGTGCACCAGACGATGCGTAACTTCCTCGGCGAGTCGGCGACGCAGGCCGGTTCGCTCAACGCACCCGGCCGGCTGCGCTTCGACTTCAACACCCCGCAGGCCGTGCCGCCCAGCGTTCTGCGCGACGTGGAGCAGCAGGTCAACGAGGTCACCATGAGCGACCTCGAGGTACACGCCTTCGTCACCTCGCAGGAGGAGGCGCGCCGGCTGGGCGCGATGGCGCTGTTCGGCGAGAAGTACGGCGACCAGGTACGCGTCGTGGAGGTCGGTGACTACGCGCGGGAGCTGTGCGGCGGTACGCACGCCGCCCGCTCGGGCCAGCTGGGCCTGGTGAAGATCCTGCACGAGTCGTCGATCGGCGCCGGCGTGCGCCGCGTCGAGGCGCTGGTCGGCATCGACGCCTTCGAGTTCCTGGCGAAGGAGCACCTGCTCGTGGCGCGCCTGGCCGAGCTGTACCGGGTACCGGGCGAGCAGGTCGCCGAGCGCGTGGAGCAGACCGTCGCCGCGCTGCGCGACGCCGAGAAGGAGCTGGAGAAGATGCGCGCCCAGCTCGTCCTGTCCAACGCCGGCGGCCTGGCTGAGGCGGCGCGGGAGGTGGCCGGGGTGGCGTACGTGGCGACCGAGGTACCGGAGGGCACGTCAGCCAATGACGTGCGTACCCTCGCGCAGGAGATCCGTGGCCGCGTCCCCGGCTCGCGTCCGGCCGTCGTGGCGGTGGCCTCCCGCGCGGGCGGCAAGGCCGCCCTGGTCGTGGCGGTCAACGCCGCCGGCCGCGACCGCGGCCTGTCCGCCGCGAACCTCGTCAAGGGTGCGCTGTCCGGGCGCGGCGGCGGCAACGCGGAGCTGGCCCAGGGCGGCGGGGTACCCGCCCAGGAGGCCCCGAACCTGCTCGCCGCGGTAGAGAAGCTCATCGCCGGCCAGTGAGCGCCAACCTCAAGATCCGCGCAACTTCATTGAAGTTGCGGTGTTAGCCGGGGTCCAACGCCGCAATTTCAATGAAATTGCGGCGGGGGGTGGCGGCTCGCGGAGCGAACCATGAACACGGGCGTGCGGCTCGGGATCGATGTCGGGAAGGTCCGGGTGGGGGTGGCGATCTCCGACCCGAACGGGATCCTGGCGACACCCTTGGTGACGCTCGCCCGCGGCCGGGGCGACCTCTCGCGGATCGCCGAACTCGTCCGCGAACACGAAGCGATCGAGGTCATTGTGGGCCTGCCGGTCACTTTGGCGGGTCGGGAAGGGCTCGCGGCGGCGGAGTCAAGAAATTACGCTGAGTCATTGGCCCAGGTAGTCGCGCCGGTCCCGGTCGAGTTCGCAGATGAGAGGATGTCGACCGTCGTCGCCTCCCGTAGGCTGTCCGAGCGAGGCGTCCGGGGACGGCGCCACAGAGCGGTGGTCGACCAGGCGGCTGCGGTAGAGATCCTGCAGGGCTGGCTCGACTCGCACCGGAGGCGAACATGATCGACGAGCTGGACCTCGGTTTCGATGACTACGAGCGGGGACGCTCAAGGCATCGACGCGGCCGGGGCGGCAGGCCCAAGCAACGCAAGGGCAAGCGTAAAGGCCGGACGTTCGTGGCGCTGTTCATGACGTTGATCTTGCTTGGTGCCCTAGTCGTCGCTGGTTGGTTCGGTGTCGGCACGGTACGTCAGTACTTTACCGCAAAGGACTACAAAGGCGCTGGTACCGGTCAGGTCAACATTCAGGTCGTCAACGGCGACTCGCTCACCGACATCGCGAACAAGCTGTACGCGGCGCAGGTCGTACGCAGCTCCAAGGCGTTCATCAACGCCACCAACGCCAACTCGAAGTCGCGCGGCATCGAGGTGGGCTACTACCGCCTGCACCTGCACATGAAGGCCAGCCTGGCGCTGGACATGCTGCTCGCGCGCAAGGCGGACGGCGCGCTGGCCAACAAGGTGTCCACCCGGGTGACCATCCCGGAGGGCGCGATCACGCTCGACATCTACAACACGCTCTCCAAGACGACGCACATACCCGTCGCCGACTTCCAGAACGCCGCCAAGGACCCGGTCGCCCTGGGTATCCCCTCGTGGTGGTTCAAGCGCAGCGACGGCAAGGCGGCGCCGAACCCGCCCTCGCTGGAGGGCTTCCTGTTCCCGGCCACCTACGACTTCGACCCGGGCGCGGACGCCAAGAGCATCCTCTCCACGATGGTCAAGAAGTTCCTCGATGTGACCACGAGCATCAACTTCGTCGACACCGTGCAAGGGCCGACCCTCAATCTCACGCCCTACGAGGCGCTGGTCGCGGCGTCGATCGCCCAGGTGGAGGCGCTCGTGCCGGACATGCCGAATGTGGTGCGGGTGCTCTACAACCGTGCGTACAGCGGAAAGTTCCCGTGCTCGTGCCTGCAGCTGGACAGCGAGGTGAACTACTGGCTGCGGATCTCGGGCCAGAAGCCGCTGGCGTCCGGACAACTTCGGGTCTCGCAGCTGCACAACCCGAAGGACCCGTACAACACGCATGACAAGGCCGGGCTGCCGATCGGACCGATCAGCAACCCCGGTAAGGAAGCGCTGCAGGCGGCGATGGCGCCGCCCAAGAACGGCAACCTCTTCTTCCTCGCGATCGACAAGGCCGGACACGCCGCCTTCGCTACCAACACCACGCAGTTCTGCCAGCTCGTCAACCAGGCGATCGCCAATGGTGTCTCCGCAAGCCGGTGCTAGCGCCGGCGCGGTCCACCACCGGGCCGCCGTACTCGGCAAGCCGATTGGCCACTCGCTGTCGCCGGTGCTGCACAACGCCGGATACGCCGCCGCCGGCCTGACCGGCTGGTCGTACACGGCGATGGAGTGCGCCGAGCCGGAGCTGGCCGGGCTGGTCGAGCGGCTGACGGGCGAATGGGTGGGGCTGTCGCTGACGATGCCGCTCAAAGAGGTGGCGCTGCGGGTGGCCGATGAGGTCGAGCCGATCGCCGCCGCGCTCGGTGCGGCCAATACGTTGGTACGGCGGGGCAGCGGCTGGTACGCGACGAACACCGACGCGCCGGGCATGGTCGACGCCCTCGCCGCCGTCGGACTGTCCACTGTGGAACGAGTCGCGATCCTCGGTGCCGGCGGTACCGCGCGGGCGGCCCTCGCGGCGGCGAGCGCGCTGGGCGCTACCGAGGTCACCCTCTTCGCCCGGCGCCCGGCCGCGCGCGACGAACTGTGGCCGGTCGCGGAGCACCTCGGGCTGCCGCTCGCGTACCGGGACTTCGCCGACGCGGCGGCCAGCGCCGAGGCGGACCTGGTGATCTCGGCGGTACCCAGCGGCGCGGCCGACCGGCTCGCCGTACCGTGGCGCGCCGGTACGGTGCTGTTCGACGCGCTCTACCACCCCTGGCCGACCCCGCTGGCCGCGTCCGCCGTGGCGGCCGGCTGCCGGATCGTCTCCGGGCTCGACCTGCTGCTCGCCCAGGCGGCGCACCAGTTCGTGCTCTTCACCGGGGTGCCCGCGCCGGTCGACGCGATGCGGGAGGCGCTTTTCGCCGCGGCGACCGTCTCGTGACACACTGTCTGCCGTGTCGTTGCGCTGGTTGACCGCGGGTGAGTCACACGGTCCCGCACTCGTCGCCGTCCTGGACGGTGTTCCCGCCGGGGTCGCGCTGACGAGCGCCGATATCGCGCGTGAGCTCGCGCGCCGGCGGCTCGGGTACGGGCGGGGTGCCCGGATGTCCTTCGAGCAGGACGAGGTCGAGTTCATCGGTGGGGTACGGCACGGGCTGACGCTGGGCAGCCCGGTCGCGATCCGGGTGGGCAACACCGAGTGGCCCAAGTGGCAGATGGTGATGGCCGCCGACCCGGTGGACCCGGACGAGCTGGCCAAGCAGGCGCGCAACGCTCCGCTGACCCGGCCACGCCCCGGCCACGCCGACCTCGCCGGTATGCAGAAGTACGGCCATACCGACGCGCGCCCGATCCTGGAGCGGGCCAGCGCCCGGGAGACGGCCGCGCGGGTCGCCGTCGGTACCGTCGCCAAGGCCCTGCTGCACCAGGCGCTGGGCATCGAGATCGTCTCCCACGTGGTGGAGCTGGGCTCGGTGGCGGTCAAACCCGGCGTGCAGCCCCGCCCCGAGGACGCGGCCCGCATCGACGCGGATCCGCTGCGCTGCCTCGACCCGGAGGCGAGCGCCCGGATGGTCGAGGAGGTCGACGCGGCCAAGCGCGACGCCGACACGCTCGGCGGCATCGTCGAGGTGCTCGCGTACGGGATACCGCCGGGGCTGGGCAGCCACGTGCAGTGGGACCGCAAGCTCGACTCGCGCCTCGCGGCGGCGCTCATGTCGATCCAGGCCATCAAGGGCGTGGAGATCGGCGACGCGTTCACCCAGGCGCGTTCGCGCGGCTCGCAGGCGCACGACGAGATCGTCCCGTCCGCGACCGGGGTACGCCGGCTGACCGACCGCGCCGGTGGGCTCGAAGGCGGGATCACCACCGGTGAGCCGGTACGCGTCCGGGCCGCGATGAAGCCGATCTCGTCGCTGAACCGGGCACTGGCCACTGTGGACGTTGCCACCGGCGAGCCGGCCACCGCGATCAACCAGCGCTCGGACGTGTGCGCCGTGCCGGCCGCCGCGGTGGTGGCCGAGGCGATGCTGGCCCTGGTGCTCGCCGAGGCGGCGGTGGAGAAGTTCGG
>JBPYFB010000318.1:0-3073 GCA_051986465.1 Rugosimonospora sp. | reverse complement strand
CGGCCCTGCCTCCGGCGGCGTACGCACTGCGGCGCGACGAGGACGACGAGACAGTATGGTCAGGCGCCGAGATGCTGGCAGCCTTCTGCGACGCCGTGGCTGACTGCTGCGCCCGTACGGCGGATCCTAGGCGTGGCCGGACTGGGGCGGCGAAGGTCCGCAGGACACGTATCACCGACTCGGTGTTCAGATCCAGATCGGTGACCACTGATCGATGCGAACGCATCCGCATCCAGCGTCGCCATCGCCTGCTCCGGCGGCGCTGGGCTGGGACCGGGGCGGTGAAATCCCGCATGAATCGATCACAAAGCCCGTACCCATCGAAGAAACACGCCACCCAACCGGTCTCCACCAGCGTCGTCTACACCATCGACGTCCTCGACCCAAGATGACCAGCCAGAACGCTTATCTTCCCGGCATTGACCTTAAGCGGGCTCGACGATTCGGGCGGCCTCCAGCGCCAGATGCAACTCCGCCACCCCGATCGGTTGGGTGAGGCTGCGGCCGGTCAGCTCCTCGACGCGGCGTAGCCGGTACCGCACAGTGTTGCGGTGGACGAACAGCCGGGCTGCTGCGGTCGACGTGGCACCGTGCTCCTCGAACCAGATACGCAGCGTGCCCAGCAGCGTGTCCCGCTCGGCGACCGGAAGGTCGAGTACCGGTCCGAGGATCGCGCGCGCGACCGCGCCCGCCGCGTCCGGGGCGCTGGCCAACAGGATCTGCACGGGCGCCTGGTCGTACCGGATCAGTTTGTCGCCGCCGGGTGCGGCCGCGGCCAGGGCGAGGCGGGCCTGGCGCACCGCGGCCGGCGTCAGGTCCAGTCCGGAGTACGGCGCGCTGACGCCGACCGGGCCGGCCGCGAGCTCCACCAGTCGCGCGCAGAGCGCGTCGATTCCGGCGCGCGGGGTCAGCACCACCACGCCGAGATGGGCATCGATGTCGACGCGCCAGCTCGACTGCAGGCCCAGGCTGCGTAGGGTCTGCTCGGCCCGGGGTAGCGCCTCGACGCCTGGGCGCGGTGGGCGGGCCGCCACCACCACGAACGTGCCCCGGTGCGGCAGGCGTAGCGTGGCGGCCGACTCCCAAAGCCGGGATCCGTCGCTGGAGTCGCCGCGCAGCAGCACGTCGAGCATCGCGCTGCGGGTCTGGGCGTCGCCCAGCGCGCGCTCGGCCACCCTGTCGCGGTACGCGTCGGTGATCGACCCGGAGTGGGTGTCGATGATGAGCCACAGCTCGGACCCAGCCTCTAGCAGTTCGGTCGTGGAGGTCGGGTCGCCGGCCGCCTCGGCCAGGACGGCGGCCCAGATGAACTTGCCGGCGACCCGGTAGGCGTGTAGCACGACTGGCAGCGGTACGCCCTGCTCGGCGCGGCGCCGTCCGGTCTCGCGGGGCGGCTCCAGGCCCGGCATCGGTCGCCCGGACAGTTGGCTGAGGATGTGCATCAGGTTGTCGCGCACCGAGGCGCGCAGGTCCTCCACCGGTACCGGGCCGGTGCGGTAGAACGGCTCGGCCGCCCGGATCACCTCGGCCAGTTCGGCAGCCATCGCGTCGACCCGGTTGAGCAGCCGCGCGCCGATGGCCGCCACGGCGGGCGACGCCGCCGGCGGTGGTGAGGCCTGTCGCGGTCGGGTCATTCCGGCAGCGTACGAGGTGACCGAGGCCCGGCATAGTGCGCGCGCACAACCGGCGGCGGTCGGACTTCGTCGCGCGGCACATGGCCCGGCCCGCCGCGGGCCGGACAGAATCGTCGCTACCAGCCGGCCTTTGCCGGTGCGAAAGACCGCTCCCAGGGTCGTGGGCGGGCCGTCAATCGCCGAAGGGTCCTGCCATGAACCTCGCCGACAACCTCCTGCGTACCGCCGAACGCCTCCCCGACCGCGCGGCGGTGCGCCTCGACGACACCGTCCTGACCTATCGGTCACTGCTCGATGCCACCGGCCGGATGACCGCACTGCTCGGCGAGCGGGGTGTGCGACCCGGTGACCGGGTGGCCGTCATGCTGCCCAACGTCCCCGAGTTCGCAACCGTCTACTTTGGAGTGTTGCGGGCCGGCGGCGTGGTGGTACCGATGAACCCGTTACTGAAGGAGCGCGAGGTGGCCTATTACCTCGCCGACTCCGGGGCCGCCCTGATTGTCGCCTGGCACGATTGCGCCGGCGACGCTGCGGCCGGTGCGTCCCGGGCCGGTGTGCCGGTCCTGGTTGTCGCTGCGGACTTCGACGCCGTGCTCGCGCCGCTCACGCCCGCGTCCGGCGCGGCGCAACGCGACGGCGGCGACACCGCCGTCATTCTCTACACCTCCGGTACCACCGGGCAGCCCAAGGGCGCGGAGCTGTCCCACGCCAACCTGGCCGCCAACGCCGAGGTGATGGCACGCGATCTGGTGCGGGTCGCCCCGGAGGATGTCGTGTTCGGTGGGCTGCCGTTGTTCCACTCGTTCGGCCAGACCTGCGGACTCAACACGGCGGTGAAGGTCGGCGCCTGCCTGACCCTGGTGTCCCGCTTCGCGCCGCGGGCCGTGCTCGATGTGCTGGAGCGCGACCGGGTCACCGTGTTCGAAGGGGTACCCACGATGTACGTCGCGCTGCTCGGCGAGCCGGATCTCGACCGGCGCGACCTGTCGGCGCTGCGGGTCTGCGTGTCCGGTGGCGCCGCGCTACCGGTCGAGGTGATGCGCGAGTTCGAGCGCGTGTTCGGCTGCGTGATCCTGGAGGGCTACGGGCTGTCCGAGACGTCGCCGGTGGCTTCGTTCAACCATCCCGACCGGCCGCGCAAGCCGGGCTCCATCGGTACCCCGGTGCGGGGCGTGCAGATGCGGGTGGTGGACGAGTTCGGCGGGGACGTGCCGGCCGGCGAGGTCGGCGAGATCGCGATCCGCGGCCACAACGTGATGAAGGGGTACTGGCGGCGGGAGGAGGCCACGGCCGAGGCGATCCCGGACGGCTGGTTCCGCACCGGCGACCTGGCCCGGGTGGACTCCGACGGATACTTCTTCATCGTCGACCGGCGCAAGGACCTCATCATCCGGGGCGGGTACAACGTCTACCCGCGCGAGATCGAAGAGGTGCTGTAC
>JBPYFB010000317.1:0-8212 GCA_051986465.1 Rugosimonospora sp. | reverse complement strand
ACGGCCGGTCGACGGGTACCCGTTCGAGTGGTCCGTGTACGAGTGGCTGCCCGGTACCAGCGCCGAGGATGCGCTCGACGATCTGGAGCAGGGCGCGTTCGACCTGGCCGGTTTCATCTCCGCGCTGCGCCGCATCGATACCGCTGGCGCACCGCCGCGCCCGCCAGGTTCCCGCGGCGGTCCATTGATCGAGATGGACAAGGAGATCCGGGGCGCCATCGCCGAAGCCGGTGACCGCGTGGACGGCCCGGCACTGGTCCGCTCGTGGCATGAGTCGCTGGACGCCCCGCAGTGGGACGGACCCGAGGTGTGGGTACACGGTGACCTGTTGCCGGGTAACCTGCTCGTCCACAATGGACGATTGAGCGCGGCCATCGACTTCGGCGCGCTCGGCGTGGGCGACCCGGCCTGCGACCTGGTACCAGCTTGGACGTTGTTCAGTGGCGCCAGCCGGCAGCGGTTCCGGGAGGAACTCGCGGTCGATGAGGCTTCCTGGTTACGTGGCCGCGGCTGGGCGATGCGGCTGATCGTGTGCGTGCCGTACTACTGGGAGACCAACCCCGGCATGATCCGGCTCGCCCTGCACACCCTGCAAGAGGTACTCGGCGGTTAGGCATGCGCCGCTTGGCCTTGGGCGTATAGACGGCCGTGCAGACAAGCTCTCCCGCACTGTGCTATCAACATGCCAACCCGGTCGCACGTTGCGTACTGCCGCGGTTGCTGTGTGTTTCAGAACAGGCCAGCCGGGAGGATCACGTGGCATCCCTGGATGAACTCATTGAGCAATTCCAACAGGCCATTGACCAGATCGACCAGGCGATCAGCAACGTTAGCGCCTGCGAAGACAACGCCGATGAGGTCCAAAGCCAGTTCGCAGGACTGGGCGCCGAGGCACAGGCGTCCGCCGTCGCTGCCATCAAGGACGGCACTGAGTCTTGGCGGAACCAGCTTCAGGGCGCGGTCGAAACAGGTAATCAACTCATCGAGCAGACCAAGGCTGTCAAGGGTTGAAGAGCTGGCGGGCATCCTGTCGTCAAGATCGAGCTTCCATCAGAATACGCCCGCCAGCCTGAGCTGGAAGCCCGCGAGGGTATGCCCGACCCCACGTATGAGGAGCGGGCGGGAGAACGCGTCTTCAACGAGACGCCATCCGGAACTTCTCGAGGTGGGAGGTTCCGGAGGACATCGGTACGGGCGGCGGGCGACGTCGTCGACTCGATCGAGAACCAGTACTCGACGATCCGGGCGGCTGTCGATCCGGTACGGCCCACCGGGCAGCACATAGCCACTCCGCACGGCGACTACTATGCGCCGGAGGCGCCCGTTGGCGCCTCGGCCGATCCTGTGATTGGCGCAGTCGCCGGTGCGGCGATGCTGGCCGAGGCGGCTCGGGTGGTGCGCCAGCGGCGAAGGGCACGACGGAGGAGGAACCAGGATGCCGACCGTTGATCAAATGGCCTTGCTGCACGCGACAGTGCGCGGTGATTTCGAGCGGGCCGAGGAGATGGCGCACGACCTGGGCCGATCGGGCTCGCTGGACCAATACGGCGAAGCGATCGGTGCCGCGTTTCTGCTTGCCGTTCGGATGCAGTTCCCGCAGCGGTGGAGCGCCGCCGACGTCATACGGTTGGTTGCGGACACGAGGGTCCTCTTTGATCAGACTGGTGGTTCCCTCGATCCGAGTGCTGCCGAGCGGGTGGTCCGGTCCGCGTTGGGTCAGGAGGAACTCGCCGAAGGCCTGCCCGACTCGGTGGTCGTGCAGACCCAGATCGCTGTGGTGAGTGGCCTCGCACATCAGCGCAAGCTCGGGGAGCCCGAAGCATTTATGCGTGAGGTTCAGAAGCTGCTCGACGAATGGGCCGCCGAAGACGAGCGTGCAGGCGAATAGGTTCGGGCGCGTCCGAGTTCAACGCGGGCGCGTGTCGCGCTCGGCGACGTAAAGGCCGAGGCCCTGCACACCCACGACCACCTCGCGCTCTTGGAGGAGGCCGACCGCGCGCTGCAACGTTGAGATGCTCGTGGGCGCGTAGATCTCCTTGAGCTCCCGGTAGGAGGGCAATCGCGAGCCCGGCGGGTACTCGCCCCGCCGGATGCGTTCGTGCAGGTCTTCGGCGATTCTTCGGAAACCCATCGGGATCGGCATGCTGCTCCGTTCGGCGCTTCCGATCCTGACTCCGATCTTCATTCGCTTCAAGACCTAAGAGATCTCTGGTACTAGAGGGAGTAAAGCGAGTAAAGTGAGGTGCGGCCGGCTGCTCTGTTCGGCAAACAAGCAACCGGTCCGCCACAGATTGCCGCAACCACGCTGGGGAGAATCCATGTTCGCGAGAGTCATCGAGGTTGCTGAAGCTGAGCTAGTCGAAGAGGCCGGGCGCAGCGCGGTTGTGGGTTGCGTGGCGACGGGCGAAGGCACCATCACCGTTTCGCTCGCCCGCGGGGCATCCACCGTGGACATCTGTGTCGAGGAACGCCTACCCGACAGCGACCCCGAGGCCGTAATGAGCACAGTGGACAACGTCATCGAGCAACGGCGCACCACCGCGGGTATCGCCCTCGACGCCGACGCGCTCGACGGCCTACTCCGCCTGATTCGGCGTGCGACCGAGATCAGCACCAGGCTGAGCCACACCGGCGTACACCCTGGCGCGCCGTCATCGTGACGACGTCTCAACCGCTTGCCGACTGGCCTTCACCGACTTGCGCGACGAAGGCCCGGACGGCCGGGAAGGCGAGGTCTGGGCGGTCCCGGAAGATGGTGTGGCGCGCGCCCGGAAGACGCACCAGCCGGGTGGTTTCCGCCGGCAGACGGCGGACCAACTCCTCGACCACGGGCAGCGGGCAGACCGGGTCCTCCTCACCGGCGAGAACCAGCACCGGGCACCTGACGGCGCCCGCCACGCTCCAGGGGTCGAAGGCATGGACCTCGTGATTGGAGTAGTGCACCGCGACGTCCAGGTGCCTGATCATCCGGGCCATAAACTGGCCGGATTCCTCGGCCCAGCCGGGCGTGCTGCTGTAAAGCGGGTAGCAGACGCGGATGAACTCGGCCCGGGACTCGCCGGTCTTGTCGGCGTAGGTGCGCTGGGTGACGGCGGCTGCCTCGGGGCCGCCGAGGCGGCCGAATGCCTCGATGACCCGCTGCTCGTCCCGGTGGCCGCCGGTCGTGTTGGTCAGGATGACGCCGCCGGGATGATCGGGGAACAGCGCCGCGTAGGTGAGGGCGACGTCGCCGCCGAAGCTGCTGCCGAGGACGACCGGCTTGCGCAGCCCGAGCGCGTCGCACAGCCGCCGCAGGTCGTCAGCCCAGGTCCGCATGTTCCAGAACTCGGCGCTGCTGTGCTCGCTGCGGCCGTGCCCTCGCAGGTCGAAGTAGAGCACCTGGAAATCCTCAGCCAGCGGCCCCAGGGCGGACTTCACCGTGAGGTGGTCCAGGCCGGGACCGCCGTGCACAGCCACCAGGACCGGGCGCTCCACCGTCGTGTCTCCCTGCGGAATCACCGACGGCCCGGATACGTCAAACCACAAAGAAACGTCACCAAGGCTGATGCGCATGCCACCTCCACTCAAGCGGTTACAGCGGCTTGACCCAGCGGGACCATTCTGCCTGGCGTACGTAGCCGCACGCGTGCCACGCGGCATGGCCGAGATCATTGCCGTCGAGCACCATCGCGTCGACGCGCGTGCCGCCGAGGCTGCGGAACCTCCGCTCCGCCGCGTCGATCAGCAGCCGACCGATGCCCTCCCGGCGGCGGGTCGGGGCGACGGCCAGGCGGTACAGGTGGCAGCGCCAGCCGTCCCAGCCCGCGATGACGGTACCGACGATGGTGCTGCCATCCACCGCTAGGAGGAGTGCCTCCGCGTCACGTGCGATGACGGCCTCGACCGCTCGTGCCGTATCTGCCGGTCTGTGCCCGTCCTCGGCCGCAGTTTGCCAGAATGCGAGGATGTCGGTGGCATCGGCGGGGACGGCGGTACGCAGCATGATGTCGGGCACTCGCACGACGGTACCTGAGCGCCACGAAAGAGGCGGCGCGTGGATCAGAAGCTGAAGTCGACGGAGCTCGCCGAGGAGCAGGCGTACTTCGATCGCGCCGAGAAGTACCGGGAGCGCCACCGGTCGGTACGGGAGCAGGCACCGTCAGCGGCAGCCAATCCGTGGGCGGCGGCGCGGCTGCGCAACTGGGTACGCGGGCGGCGGGCCGGCGCGCAGCCGGAGCGCGCGGAGATCGCGTTCGGGCGGATCGACGACCGGGAACGGCAGGCACTGTACATCGGCAAGGAGACCATCACCGACGACGAGCACGAGGTACTGGTCGTCAACTGGCAGGCTCCGGCGGCGCAGCCGTACTACCAGGCGACCGTGGACGATCCGCTGGGGCTGGTACGCCGGCGCACGTACACCTGCCAGGGCAACACGATCCGGGACTTCACCGACGTCGTCTTCGCGCAGGTGACGAGGGAACTCGAACGGCTGGACGGGCCGGACGCGCTGCTACTGTCCGAACTGGACAGAGCGCGGGACGGCGCGATGCGCGACATCGCCGCGACCATCCAGGCGGCCCAGTACGAGCTGATCCGCGCGCCGCTGGATCAGGTACTGGTGATCGAGGGCGGCCCGGGTACGGGCAAGACGGCGGTGGCGCTGCACCGCGTGTCGTGGCTGCTGTTCAACCACCGCGACCGGTTGAGCGCGGCTGACGTATTGGTGGTGGGTCCCTCTCCGGCGTTCACGCGCTATGTCCGCACGGTGCTGCCCGAGTTGGGTGATACCGAGGTGGCCCACGCGGACATCGGGCAACTGGCGCCGCCGGTACCGCGCGGGCGGCCGGAACCGGTACCCGTCCAGCGACTCAAGGGCGACGAGCGGATGGCGGGGCTACTGGCGCGGGCCCTGGAGGCGCGCATCGGCACGCCGGAGCCAGCGGAGCGGCTGCTGCTCCACGGCGGGTTCATCACGATCGCGGGCAGCGAAGTGCAGTCCATAGTGGACGAATGTCGGAGCGCTCCCGGCCCGTACACAAGACGCCGTGAGCTGTTGCGCAGTCGCCTGCTCGAGCTCGCCCGCGAACGCGGAGCGCCCACGAACACCGAGCGGCTGCGCCCCGTCGACGACCTGGTTGAGCGGTTGTGGCCGCAGTTCTCGGCGGCGGCGTTCCTGCGCGGGCTGTTGGGTGCTCGGCGGCGGCTCGCGGCCGCGGCGGCCGGCGCGTTCACCGCCGAGGAGGTCGCGCTGCTGCGGCGGCGCGGCGCGGACCGGCTGTCGCAGCAGACCTGGAGCGACGCGGACCTGGCGCTGCTCGACGAGGTCGACCACCTCATCAACGGCGCGGGGCGGCGCTGGCGGCACATCGTCGTGGACGAGGCGCAAGACTTGTCGCCGATGCAGTTGCGCGCGATCGCGCGGCGGTGCGCCACCGGATCGCTGACGGTGGTGGGCGATCTCGCGCAGTCGACGGGCGCGTGGGCCCGCGACGACTGGGCGGACGTGTTGCGGTACCTGCCCGCGACGCTGCCACACACCGTGGCGACGCTGCGGTACGGGTACCGGGTGCCGCGGCGGGTGTACGACACGGCCGCCAGGTTGCTACCGCTCGCCGCGCCGGAGGCGGCGCCGCTGCGCGTGGTACGCGAGGGGCCGGCGGACCCGCGCGTGCACCGGGTCGCGGTAGACGAGCGACCGGGGCTCGCGGCGGCGGTCGCGATGGAGCACGCGGCCGCGGGCCGGTTCGTGGGCGTGGTCTGCCCGCCCTCGTGCCGGCAGGCGGTGACGGACGCGCTCGCCGCGCAGGATGCCACTGAGTTGTCGGTCAGCCTGGTCGGTCCGCGCGAGTCGAAGGGCCTGGAGTTCGACGCGGTCGTGGTGGTCGAGCCGGAGGAGATCGTGGCCGGCGAGGAGCGCGGGCACCGGATGCTGTTCATCGCGCTGACCCGCACGACGCGGTACCTCGACATCGTGTGCACGGGCGAGCCGCTGCCGCTGTCGAACCCGGCACCGCGCGAGGTACCCCGGCCGCGGCCGGCCCTCGGCGACGAGCGGCTGGACGGGCTCGCGGCCCAACTCGCCGCGACCCTTTCCGGTGCGGCGCCGGCCCAGTTGTGGGACGAGGTGCTCAACCGGGCCGCCGGCATCCTCGACCGGCAGCGCGGCGCGCCGCCTCCTACCGGCCGCCACCGGCGCGAGTGATGGCCTCCGAATCCAGCCGCCGCCCGACCGCCCACTCGACGATGCCGTCGAGCAGTTTCGGCTTCGTGCCGCCGACCGTGATGCCGAGTTCGGCGGCGAGTTGCTTGAGCTTCGGGACGGTGAGCTTCAGGTCGACGTCGAGGTAGCGGCGCGCCGCGGCCCGATCGCCGATCCGCACCATCGTGGTGGCGATCTCCTCAGCGGGGCGGGGAAGTGCGCCACCGGAAAGGGCAGGCCGGCCACCTTTCGGTACGACCTCCAGCCGGGCAGCGCCGGTCGCCAGGTCGGCGAGCTGCTCCGCGGGCAGCTTCCGCAGAAACTCGGCCACCCGCAGCAGAACGTCGTGGGCGAGATCGGCCGGCTCGGTCACGGGTACCCCTCACACTCTCGTCTTCGCGATGAACTCGCTCGTCAACTGTTGCAGTTCGTGCCGCAGATTCTCTATGGCGGCGGTGCGCTCGGCGGCGAGCACCACCGGTACGCCGGCGTTGCCCGCGTCGGTGAAGGCCGTCTTGTTGTCCCGTACGGTCTGCCGGAAGACGGGTATCTCGATGCGCTCCAGGCGCTCCATGCTCTCCCGCTGGGATTTCAGGATGCCGGCGCTGGTGTGCTGGACCATCGTGTGTACCACGCCGAGAACCTCGGGCGTGATCGGGCTCGGCGCGACCTCGTCGTACTGCTCGATCAGGCCGGAGAGCCGGCTGCGCAGGTAGTCAATGCCCAATGTGGACAGATAGTCGGGCCGGGCCGGGACGAGCACGTGGTCGCTGGCGACGATGGCGGTGCGGGTGACCATGTTGAAGTTCGGCGCGCAGTCGACGAGCACCGCGTCGTACCCGTCGAAGACCGGGTCGGCGAGCGCGTCGGCGAGCACCCGGTGCACCGGTACGAACCTGGGGTGGGCCTGCTGGAAGCGCGTTCCGCCAAGGCTCGCGGCGAGATCCAGGTCCGCCTCGATCAGGCCGAGGTGCGAGGCGAGCAGGTGCAGTTCGCCGCCGTTACCGCCGGCCGCCTCGTTCACGGCGGGCGGCGCGACGAGGTACTTGGCCAAGGGTTCCGGCGTGCCGCTCGCGATGAACGACTGGAACCACTGCAGGATCGTGCGCTCGTCGGCCAGTTGTTGCAGCCAGTCCTCGACGTGGAAGAAGGAGAACGTGAGGCTCGCCTGCGGGTCCAGGTCGACGAGGAGTACCCGGCGCCCGCGCGCGGCGAGGTCCGCGCCGATGTTCGCGGTAAGCGTCGTCTTGCCCACGCCGCCCTTGTAGTTGATGACCGAGACCACGCAGGAAGACATGCGAACAACGTATCGCGGCGGCGGGCGGCCGCGCCGGTGCTCGGGACGGTAGCGCTCCCTAGAACAACCCGGTGAACTCCTCCCAGAGCCCGACCGAGGTCCGGTTGGCGATCAGTGGCAAAGCGCCGGCGCTCTCCGCGCAGACGTACCTGCCGTTGGCATGAGCCAGGATCGACTGGGTCCCGTCGGGGTTGTTGACGATCTTGAACTGCTCCCAGGAACCGATCTGGGTCCGGTTGGCGATCAGCGGCTTGCCGCCGCCGCTCTCCGCCGTGACGAAGCGGCTGTCCGCATGGGCGAAGAACGCGATCCAACCATCGCCCGCCTGGATGAGGTCGAAGTTCTCCCAGGATCCGAGCATGTGGCGGTTGGCGATCAGCGGCTGCTTGCCGGCGGCCTCCGCGGTGACGTAGGACTTGTTGACCCAGGAGTCGAACGTTGTCGATGTCCAGTTGCCGTACGACTCGTAGAACTGTTCCCAGGGACCGATCGTGGTGCGGTCGGCGGTCATCGGCGCGGCCCCGTTGTTACTGCTGACGTACCTGCCGTTGAGAGCCGACACGAGGCTGACGATGCCGTTGGCGCCGGTGACGATCCGGAACCGGGCCGGCGTGTCGGGCAGCGTACCGTTGGCGACCAGTCGGGATCCGTTCGCCGGATCGACGGTGAGGTATCGCGCGTTGATGCCGGCGCGCAACGCCACGTACCCGTTGCCGACGTCGATGATGTCGAAC
>JBPYFB010000316.1:0-12040 GCA_051986465.1 Rugosimonospora sp. | reverse complement strand
GCACGACCGGTCGGCGCAGACCGTCGTCGTCCATTGTGGACGGCGTGGGCACGAGAAGAACCCGGAGAAGGTACCCGCGAAGACGGGAGAAGAGACGTGAGCCTGACCCGCGCCGATCTGCAGGCGCTGCCCGCATACGTACCGGGGCGCACCGTACCCGGCGCCATCAAGCTGGCCAGCAACCAGGTGCCGTACGGCCCGCTGCCTGGCGTGGTCGAGGCGATCACGGAGGCCGCCAGCGGCACCCACCGGTACCCGGACATGGGCGTGGTGGCGCTGCGCGAGGCGCTCGCCGAGCGGTACGGCGTGGACCCGGCCCGGGTGGTCACCGGCTGCGGTTCGGTGGCGCTCGCCGAGCACCTGGTGCGCGCCACGTGCCTGGGCAGCGGCGACGAGGTGGTGTACGCGTGGCGCTCCTTCGAGGCGTACCCGATCATCACCGCGGCCGCCGGCACCACGAGCCGGCGCGTGCCCAACCGGCCCGACCACGGGCACGACCTGCCCGCGATGGCCGCGGCGGTGACCCCGCACACCCGGGTCGTGTTCGTCTGCAACCCCAACAACCCCACCGGTACGGCCGTACGCGCCGCCGAACTCGACGCGTTCCTCGACGCCGTACCGCAGACCACGCTGGTCGTGCTCGACGAGGCGTATCGGGAGTTCATCGCGGATCCGGCCATCCCCGACGGCCTTGGCTACGCCGACCGGCCCAACGTCGCCGTGTTGCGTACCCTGTCCAAGGCGTGGGGCCTGGCGGGGATGCGGGTCGGGTACCTCATCGCCCAGCCCGCCGTCGCCGAGGCGGTGCGGAAGGTCATCACGCCGTTCTCCACCTCCAGCGTCGCCCAGGCCGCCGCGCTGGCCGCCCTGGAGCAGGCCGACGAGATGCACCGGCGCGTGCAGTTGGTGGTACAGGAGCGGGAGCGCCTGCTGACCGACATCCGCAAGCTGGTACCCGACGTGCCCGAGTCGCACGCCAACTTCATCTGGCTGCCGCTGGGCGATTCCTCTGACGACGCTGCGCGGACCCGCAAGCTCTCCGCGGCACACTTCGGCGCCGAGTGCGAACGGCACCGGGTGATCGTGCGGGTCTTCCAGGGCGACGGGGTACGCGTGACCGTGGGTACCCCCGAGGAGAACGACGCGTTCCTCGCCGCTGCTGAGTCCGCGCTCAGCTCCCAGTGACGAGCACGCCCGGGGACGGGTAGTAGTACCGCGAGTCCGGGTCGCTCGGCTTGGCGCCGGGCAGCAACCGCTCCACGAACACGAACCGGTCGGCGGCGTAGACGTACCCGGGTTCGAACGCCGAGTTGAACTGGTTGATCAACGGCACCCGGCACAGCTCCAGGCCGTCGGCCGGATCGATGCTGACGAGGTCGCGGTCGGCGGTCAGGACGTGAATCGCGCCTGGTTCCACGGCGACGATCCGGGCACCCGACTGGGCCGCGCCGACCGACGGCCAGGACCAGAGCGCGCGGCCGCCCGAGGCGGCGCGGGCGGTCACCGAGCCGTCCGCATGGGGCGTGACGACGAGGTCGTCGACGAGCCAGGAGTCGGGGTCCGCGAGCGCGGGCGCCGCGGTCAGCCCGGCGTCCGAGCCGATCACCCAAGCATTGCCGGCGGTACGGACACCTCGGCACTCCGATCGCCCTACCGCGCAACCGATCGGTTCCAGGTTGGCGAGCCCAGCCGGCCACCGCAGCGCCTGTCCGGTAACCGCGTCGTACACGTCCACTGTGGACTCTCTTGCGCATACCGATACGAACACGCGCTGGCCGGTGAAGCCGGTACCGCAGTACGGCTTCGTCCACAGTAGACGGCCGGTACCCGCGTCGTATCCACGCGCCTGCCCGCTCCCGGCCGCCACCACGACTGAGCCGGCCGTGTACAGGCCGAGCGGGTCGTACACGGTCGCGGCGCCGGTACGCCGCCCCACGTACCCGCCCTCGACCGCCGGTACCCGTACCCGCCAGGCGATCGTGCCCCTGGTCGCGTCGAGCGCGACGAGGTACCCGTCGGACCAGCGCGACACGACCGTACGGCCCACCGCGGCCACCCCGAGCAGGCGCGCCGGCCAGCGCCGGTACGCCCAGTACGGGCTCGTCGAGCTCGTCGCGAAGCGGTTGTCGATCGGCGCGTCCGCCCAGACCTCGCGCTGTGCCGCGTACACGCGCAGCCGGCCGTCCACCACCAGCGGCGCGGACAGCAGCGCCCCGTACAGCCGTGGCGTGGCGCGGACCGCGGCCGGGTACCCGCGCTCGGCAGAGGTCAGCGTGTCCCGCGGCCGGAACGTCCGGTACCCCACGGCGGCTGTGACCAGCAGCAGGAGCACCGCGTACGTGCCAACGGCCCGGTATCGCCACACGCGCGCCACCCTATCCGCCGGTCAGCCCGGGTAGACGAGGGCCACCGCGACCGCGGCGAGCCCCTCACCGCGGCCGGTCAGGCCCAACCCGTCGGTGGTGGTACCGCAGACGCTCACGGGTGCGCCGAGCGCCGTTCCGAGCGCCTGCTGCGCCTCGTCGCGGCGGGTACCGATGCGGGGTGCGACGCCGATCACCTGAATCGAGACGTTGCCGATCTCGAAACCCACGGCACGTACCCGCCGGGCCGTCTCGGTGAGCAACGCCACGCCGGAGGCGCCGGCCCACTCCGGCCGGTCGGTGCCGTAGTTCGCGCCCAGGTCGCCGAGGCCGGCCGCGGCGAGCAGCGCGTCGCAGGCCGAGTGCGCCGCCACGTCGCCGTCGGAGTGGCCGGCGAGGCCGGACACGCCGGGCCAGAGCAGGCCGGCGACCCAGCACGGCCGCCCCTCCTCGAAGGCGTGCACGTCGGTGCCGACACCCACGCGGGGAACGATCACGACGAGAGGGTACTCGCGAACAACGCCTCGGCCACGATGAGGTCGAACGGCCGGGTGATCTTCAGGGCCCGCTCGTCTCCCGGTACGCAGATGACCCGGCCGCCGATCCCCTCGACGAGCCCGGCGTCGTCGGTGCGCTCGTCCACGGCGGCGGCGTGCGCCTTCGCGAGTACGGCGCGGCGGAAGCCCTGCGGCGTCTGTACGGCTCGCAGCGACGACCGGTCGACCGTACCGGCGACCTCCTCACCATTGGCCACCCGCTTGATCGTGTCGACCACGGGCAGCACCGGGATGACCGCGTCGTGGCCGGCGCGTACCGCCTCGGCGACGCGCTCCACGAGCGATGCCGGCGCCAGTGCCCGGGCCGCGTCGTGTACCAGAACGATCTGATACAGGTCGGGTACCGCCGCGAGCGCCGCCGCCACCGACTCCTGCCTGGTCGCGCCGCCGGCCACGACCGTGACCGGGGCGACCGGGGCGAGCAGGTCGACGACGGAGGCCACCTCGTTCGCGGGGGCGGCCACCACGATCATGCCGACCGACGCGGCGGCTGCCACCTCGCGTACCGCGTGGACCAGCAGTGGCTGCCCGGCCAGCGGGCGCAGCGCCTTGGGAACGCCCGGGCCCAGGCGTACGCCCGAGCCCGCAGCAGGAACAAGGACCGCGACGTCACCGCGCAATTCACACTGCGCGGTCACGTCGCGGCCCTCTTGGGTATCTCCGTCAGAGGCTCACGCCTCGGTCAGCACTTTGTCGAGGAGAATCTCCGCCTCGTCCTTCGTGCTCTTCTCGGCGAGCGCTACTTCGCCGACCAGAATGTCACGAGCCTTGGCGAGCATGCGCTTCTCGCCTGCGGACAGGCCCCGCTCGCGCTCACGGCGCCAGAGGTCGCGCACGACCTCCGCAACCTTGAGCGGGTTGCCAGAGGCCAACTTCTCGAGGTTTGCCTTGTAACGCCGGGACCAGTTGGTGGGCTCCTCGGTGTGCGGGGCGCGGAGAACATCGAAGACCTTGGTCAGGCCCTCCTCGCCAACCACCTCGCGAACACCGACGATCTCAGCATTCTCGGCCGGTACACGCACCGTCAGGTCACCCTGAGCAACCCGGAGGACGAGGTACTGCTTCTCCTCGCCCCTGATAACCCGAGTCTCGATTGCCTCGATGAGTGCGGCCCCGTGGTGGGGGTAGACAACGGTTTCGCCGACACTGAAAACCATAGGTTCGAAACCCCTTTCGCTGTGTCTAGGGTAACACGGCGAAGCCTTCACGGCCCACCCCACGCCAAAGCGTTATCGCTGCTCAGTGCCGGTGTGAGTCCTGTTTCTCCACCTTGACACAATCGCTCTCGCGTGCATGGCTACGTACGGTAGCTGGCCTGTGACCAGGGCAGACGCCGATTCCGATATGTCCGATACATAGCTGGGCGTAACTGGTCCGGGGTTTGGGTACTCAACCTGCTGTTCCGGTCTAGCGTCCAAACGCCTGATGCGGGAGAGTTGGGGAACGGCCAAGGAGACTGCCACATGGGCACGCTGCGGGGTGACAACGGCGGCGAGCGACCACCTGAAGGTGGTGGCCTGCCAGGCTTTCCACCTGAGTGGGGCGCGATCGTCATTCCAGACGACGCCGCTGCTCTCGATCATGAAGCGGAGCTGGTCCGGAAGGAGTTGCGCCGCCACATGCGGCGCAATCGATGGCGACGCCGCTTCGGCCTACCCCCGGCCCGCCACAAGTCCCCCGATGACGACGCGCCGGCGCTCGGTCTACCGCTCCTCATCATGTCCATCGCGATCATCGCGACCCTGACCAGCCTCTTCGCGATCGCCTGGCCGAGCCGGGCCGGGCAGTCCATCCCTCTGGCGCGCACCACCACGCCGGTGGCGACGACGGCCAGCATGATCGCCGTACCCGACCTGAACCTGCACGCGGCCAACGGCGCCGTACTGCGGCTGCGCGACACGCTGCCCGCCGTCGTGCTGCTCGTCGACGGCTGCGCCTGCGCCGACCTGATCTCCTCGACGGCCAGCGCCGTCAACCCGCGGGTGACCGTGCTCGCCGTGGGGCACACCCCGCCGAAGCTGCCCAAGGCGCTGCCCGCCAACCGTCTCGTGCGCTCCGCCGGCGACGCCTCGGACACGCTGCGGGCCGACTACGGCGGGTCGCCGCGCAGCCCTGGGGTGACCGCGCTGCTGGTGAGGGAGACCGGCGAGGTGGTCTACGCGATCCCCGACGTCAAGTCGGTCGACAACCTGAGCGCCTACCTGAGCCAGCTCGTCTAGCTCTTCAGAAGCGCCGCATAGATCGTCAGGCCCGGGCCGAACGCGAGCGCCACCACGTTGCGCGGCCGAGCCGGCCGGAGCGCATCGGCGATCATCAGTACCGTTGGCGAGGAGCAGTTGCCGTGCTCGTCCAGTACGGCCCGGGACGCGGCCAGCGCCTCATCCGGCAGGCCCAGGCGCGCCTGTACGACGTCGAGGATGCGCGGCCCACCCGGATGTACCGCCCAGCCGTCGATGTCGCCTACGGCCAGCCCGTGCCGCTCCAGCAACTCCTCCACCAGCGGCCCCACGTACACGTCCAGCACGTCCGGTACCCGCGGCGAAAGCCCCATCCGGAACCCGCGGTCGGTAACGTCCCAAGTCATATGGTCGGCGGCGAGCGTATCGGTGACCGAGGCCACCTCCAGCAGCCGGTACCCGCGACCCTCGCCCCCGGGAGACGGCAGCAGCACGGCGGCGGCGGCCGCGTCGGAGAAGAGCGCGTGCGCCACGATCTGCTGGGCATCGGCGCTCGGCGGCTGTACGTGCAGGCTGGTCAGTTCGAGGCAGAGCAGTACGGCTGGGCGGCCCCGGGAGCGCACGAAGTCGGCGACCACGCCGAGCCCGGGCAGCGCCGCGTAGCAGCCCATGTGGCCGATGAACAGGCGCTGCGTCCCGGCGGACATACCCAGGTCCCGGGCGAGCAGGATGTCCAACCCCGGCGTCACGTACCCGGTGCACGAGCAGACCGCGAACAGGCCCACGTCAGCCGGTGCCAGCCCGGCCGAGGCGAGCGCGTCGGCCACCGCCGACTTGCCCAGCGGCAGCGCCTCGGTCAGGTACCGCTCCATCCGGCGCGATGTCGGCCAGTCCGAGACGTCCTCCACCAGCGGGCTGACCGCGCCGTGCCGCGTGGTGACGCCGGCGTTGCCGAAGATCCGGCCGGCCAGGGCGCGCTGTACGCCCGCGTAGTGCCGGCTGAAGAAGCCGTCCCACAGATCCTGCTGGCGAACGGCGGCCGGGTGCGCGATGCCGGTACCGGCGAGAACGGCGTCTACCACCTGGGGGTACCGCCGTCCATGTCCGGGTCGCCGCCGAGCGCCGCGATGCCCAGCCAGTCGGCGCACACGTCCGAGGTGGCCGGCTGGAGCGATCCGCAGCGGGCGTCCCGGTACAGGCGTTCCAGCGGGTTGCCCCGGCGGGTGGCGGAGGTACCGGCCGCCTCCAGCATCGACGCGGCCACCTCGGCAGCCGTGGTACCGGCGAGCAGCTTGGCGCGCCACACCCACCGGTTCGTCTGCGGGTCGCCCGGCGCCTCGTCCACCCGGCGCGCCGCCTCGCCCACCGCGAGCCGGGCGGCTGCCACCGCCGCGTCCGCGCGACCGATCCGGGCCCGTACCGACGGCAGCCCGGTGAGCTTGCGCGCCGCCAGGTGCTCGACGGCCGCGTCGATCGCGGCGCGCGCCACGCCCACGTACACGGCGGCGTAGCTCGCGATGAGCCAGTGCGGCATCAGCTGGGCGAACCACAGCGCCAGCCCCTCCACGCCGCCGACCAGCGCGGTCGACGGTACGTGCACGTCGAGGTGCAGGTCGTGGGAGCAGGTGGCGCGCATGCCCATCGAGTCCCAGGTCTCCTCGACGGCCAGCCCGGGCAGGTCGGCGGGGACGAGGAACTGCGAAACGGTACCGGGATCCTCGGCGCTGCGCGCGGCGACCAGGTACGCGGAGGCGTGCCCGGAGCCGGAGACGAAGCTCTTCGCGCCCTTGATGCGGAAGCCACCCTCCTCCGCACTGTACACAGTGGACAGCTGGGACAGGCGGGAGCCGGCGCCCCGCTCGCTCATCGCGACGGCGTAGAAGGCGCCCTGCGCCGCGGCGCGCAGGATGTCGTCGCGGGCAGTGAAGAACTCGTCCGGTACCCCGACCGCGCTCGCCATCTCCCGCGGAATCCCCGCCAGCGCGCCGGTGACGGAGGCGTGCATGTTGAAGACCAGGGCCGTCGCGCCATTGCCGCGCGCCAGCTCGTACGCCACGTCCGCGTAGTCGGCGAAGCCCGCGCCCAGGCCGCCTAGCCGGGTAGGGACCATGAGCCCGAGAAAGCGCGCCGCGCGCAGGTCCGCGAAGTCGTCGACGGGAAATTCACCGGAGCGGTCGTACCCGGCCGCCCGGGCCGCGAAACGGGGCACGAGCCGCCCGGCCTCCTCCGCCAATGTCGCGCCCGATGGGCTCATGTCTTGGTCCCCCGTCCCTGGTAGAGAATCGCGGTCGAGGCGCTGGGCCGGATGTCGACGGCGCCTTTGCGTGTGATCAGCCAGCGCCCCAGCCCGATCGCGGACGGCCGGATTCCCCGCACCGACAGCCGTACCCCGTGCGCCGCGCACTCATCCACGAGTACCCGCGGGTCGACGAAGAGCTTCGGGTCGTGGATGCCGCGAGGCGCTACGCCCGGGAGCCGCTCGCCGATCGTCACCGCGACGAGGCGGGCCAGCGGGGTCGCGTTGAGCGTGTCGAGGACGAGCAGGCCACCCGGGCGCAAGATCCGGCACGCCTCGGCGACAGCCAGCCGAGGATCCGGTACGTGCTCCAGCAGCTCACCCGCGCTGACCACGGCGGCACACCCGTCGCGCAGCGGTACCCGCATCGCGTCGCCACGCACCGGTACCACACCGTGGCCGGCCGCCTGCCGCAGCGCCGAGGCGACCAGGTCGACGCCGATGTGCCGGTACCCCTTGCCGGACAGGTGCGGCGCGAGCAGCCCGGCACCACAGCCGAGGTCGACCAGGATCTCACCGGGGTGCTGGGCCGGCGGTACCAGCCGCGCCCGGGCCGCCGCGAGCCAGTGCAGCATCGCGAACAATCCGTCCGGGCGCCACCACTCGGCGGCCAGCTCGTCGTACTGGCCAACATCATTTCGCCGCACCTGTACCAGCCTGGCATGGATGGCCGGGGTCCAACAGACTTACAGCGTGAAGCCGCTTGCCGGGTTGCTGCGCGCCTGCCACCCCGAGCCGACCGTCGCCGTCACCCTGGCCACGGCGCTACTCGCGCTGGTCGTCGGCCGCGGGCCAGCGGGCACGGTGGCGGCCACGGCCGCCCTGCTCGCGAGCCAGCTCTGCGTGGGCTGGTCAAATGACTGGCTGGATGCGGGGCGCGACGCGCTCTCGGCACGGACCGACAAACCGATACCGGCCGGGCAGGTCTCCCGGCGCACCGTGGGCGTCGCGGCACTGGTCGCGGCGCCGGTCACCGTGCTGCTCGGGCTGCTGTCGGGCTGGCCGGCCGCGATCGCGGTCACCGTGGCGCTCGCCGGCGGGCTCGCGTACAACTGGCCGTTGAAGGGGACCGTCGCGTCGCCGGTACCGTATCTGGTTTCGTTTGGTTGCCTGGCCGCGTTTGTGGTGCTCGGCCGGCAGGGCGCCGCGGCACCGCCGTGGTGGTTGATCACCGCCGCGGCCGCCCTGGGCGGCGGCGCCCACTTCGCCAACGTGCTGCCGGACCTGCAGGATGACCTGCGCACGGGCGTGCGCGGCCTGCCGCACCGGCTGGGCCGCGCCGGCTCGGCGCTGGCCGCGTCGGCCCTGCTGGGCCTCGCGACGGCGGTGCTGGTCTTCGGCCCGCCGGGGCCGCCGTCGTGGGTCGCGCTCGCGATCCTGGCGATCACCGCTCTGGTCCTGCCCGTTGGTTGGTACGCGTCGCGCCGGCCCGGCTCGCGCGCCGCGTTCCGGTCGGTCCTCGTGGTCGCCGTGGCCGACGTCGTTCTGCTGCTCGTCTCCGGAGCCCGGGTGTGACCTGCCGGTCCTATTGGTGGGTCCCCGCGTAGCCACACTGACACACCACTACGCTGTAGCGCGGTCCACCTTGTTGGGATGGCCTCTTGGATGGGAGGAGCGCCGTGATCCGCTCGACGAGCCACCGGCGTCTGGTCGCGATCGTCGTGGGCGCCACCGCGCTGGCCACCGCCGGCCTGCTCGCCGGCTGCGGCACCGGCCAGGTCGCGGAGACCGCGGACATCGTGCCGGCCGTACCCGGCGCCAACCTGGACCTGAAGGTCGACGGTGGGGTGATCTCGGTACGCGACGCGACCGTCGACTACACCGGCCCCGAGGGGTACCCGGCCGGCAAGAGCGCGGCGCTGACCATCCGGATCATCAACGGCACCTCGTCACCGATCACGCTGATCGGAGCCGCCTCCAGCGTCGGCACCGTGCGCCAGGTAGGCGGCGCCACCTCCGCCGCGCCCACGGCCGAGGCTCCGGCGCCGGTCGCCACGAGCGCACCGGCGGCGTCCGCGAGCAAGCCGGCGGCCTCCGCGAGCAAGCCGGCCGCCAAGGCGAGCGGCGCCCCGTCGCCCGCGGGATCGGCAGCCGAGCCGGCCTCGGGGGCACCGTTGGCATCCGGCTCCGCCGCACCTGCCGAGCTGGGCAGCGCCGAGATCAAGGTGCCGGTACCGGGTGCGCCGGACGGGCTCATCGTGCTGAGCAAGGCCAACAGCGGCGGGACGTACCTGCTGATCAGCGACCTGAGGAAGGCGCTGAACCCGGGCGGCTCGGTCCAGCTCAAGCTGGCGTTCAAGCTCGCCGACGGCAGCACCGTCGTACTGGGCGACTCGAACCTGCCCAACCAGCAGCTCGTGGTACCGGTCGCGGTGCCGCAGAACGCGCTGCCCCGCTCGCCGATGGCCGCCTCACCGAACGACTGACGGAGTTTTGTCGGCCCCGCGCGCTACGGTGCCCGGGTGACCTCGCCGAAGAGCGCCCGGCCCGCCCGCGGCTCGACCCGCCCCGCGCGGGCCGCATATGAGTGCGACGCCTGCGGCCACCGACCGCCGAAGTGGCTCGGTCGGTGCCCCGAGTGCGGCGAGTGGGGCTCGATCGTCGACTCCACCGGCGGAACCGGGGCACCCGCGGCGCTGCGCGCGATCACGCCCCGCACTCCGGCCCAGCCGGCCCGCCCGATCGCCACGATCAGCGCGGAGCCGGCCCGCTACCGGCCGACCGGCGTGCCCGAGTTGGACCGGGTGCTCGGCGGCGGGCTGGTACCCGGCGCGGTCGTCCTGCTCGCCGGCGAGCCCGGTGTCGGCAAGTCCACGCTGCTGCTGGAGGTGGCGCAGCAGTGGGCGGTGACCGGCACGGGCACCTCGCTGGTCGTCTCCGGCGAGGAGTCGGCGAGCCAGGTGCGGTTGCGGGCGGAGCGCCTGGGCGCCCTGCATGAGCGGCTCTACCTGGCCGCCGAGACCGACCTGGAGGCGCTGCTCGGGCACCTCGACGCGGTACGCCCCGACCTGCTCGTGGTCGACTCGGTACAGACGATCTCGGCACCCGGCACCGACGGCGTACCGGGCGGTGTCACCCAGGTGCGTGCGGTGACCGCGGCGCTGGTGAGCGTCGCCAAGGAGCGGGGCATCGCGACGGTACTGGTGGGGCATGTCACCAAGGACGGGCAGGTCGCCGGCCCACGGGTACTGGAGCACCTGGTCGACGTGGTGCTGCAGTTCGAGGGCGACAAGCACTCGTCGCTGCGGATGGTACGCGGCCTGAAGAACCGGTACGGGGCCGCTGACGAGGTCGGCTGCTTCGAAATGCACGAGGCCGGCATCACCAGCCTGCCCGACCCCTCGGGGCTGTTCCTCACCCGGTACGCCGACCCCACCCCGGGCACCTGCGCGACGGTGGCGATGGAGGGGCGCCGGGCTCTGGTGACCGAGGTGCAGGCGCTGATCGGCGCGCAGGTGGCCGGCTCGCCCCGGCGCACCGTGTCCGGATTGGACAGTGCCCGGCTCGCCATGGTCCTCGCCGTGCTGCAGCGGCGCACCGACGCACGGCTGCACGACCGCGAGGTGTTCGCCGCCACAGTCGGCGGCATCCGGGTGATCGAGCCGGCGGCCGATCTCGGCATCGCGCTGGCGGTCGCGTCGGCGGCACACGAGCTGCCCCTCGCCGCCGATCTCGTCGCGATCGGCGAGGTGGGGCTGACCGGGGAGGTACGGCGGGTGGGAGCGGTACCGCGCCGGCTGGCGGAGGCGGCCCGGCTCGGGTTCCGCTTCGCGCTGGTACCGCCCGGCTGCGGTCCGGCGGCCTCCGGTGGCGCGCCGCCGAACATGCGCGTACTGGAGGTCGGCGACGTCCGTACCGCCGCCCACTACGCCGCCCGAGCTTCCGTCGAGTGAGCGTCGCGGCCCGCGGAGCGAACCGGAGTCGTTGACTGAGGGATTGGCCAGCCGAAGGTAACGGCATGACTACGTTGGCGAGTTTGCCGAGCACCGCGCCCACGACACTGCGGGTTCGATCCGTAGACTGTGCGGGTGCCGATCGACCGTGACGCCTCCACCCCCAGACCGGGCGGGCCGTACCCCGCGCGGGGCGGGGGCTCCAGCGTGCCCAGCTGGACCGGGGTGAGCCTGAGCAGCGATCCCGTGCGCGCCACGCTCGCGCTGATGGCCCCGGGGACGGCCCTGCGCGACGGCCTCGAACGCATCCTGCGCGGGCGCACCGGTGCCCTGATCGTCCTCGGCTTCGACCGCACGGTGGAGGGCATCTGTACCGGCGGCTTCTCGCTTGACGTGGAGTTTTCCTCGACCCGCCTGCGTGAACTGTGCAAGATGGACGGTGCCGTGGTGCTCTCCTCCGACGGCATCCGGATCGTACGGGCCGCGGTGCACCTGATGCCCGACCCGTCCATCCCCTCCGAGGAGTCCGGCACCCGCCACCGCACCGCCGAGCGGGTCGCCAAGCAGACCGGGTACCCGGTGATCTCGGTGAGCCAGTCGATGCACATCATCGGGCTCTACGTCAATGGGCAGCGGCACGTGCTGGACGACTCGGCGGCCATCCTGTCGCGGGCCAACCAGGCACTGGCCACACTGGAGCGATACAAGCTGCGCCTCGACGAGGTGTCCGGCGCGCTCTCCGCACTGGAGATCG
>JBPYFB010000315.1:0-13443 GCA_051986465.1 Rugosimonospora sp. | reverse complement strand
TACCTGCTCAAGGATGCCGAGGCGGCCGAGGTCGCGGCCGCCATCCGGGCGGCGGTTCGCGGTGAGGTGCACCTCGACGCGGAGATCGCCCGGCGCCTCACTCAGGACCTGCGCTGCGGACCCGCCGGACCGGCCCTGCTGACGTCGCGGGAGCGCCAGATCCTCGCGCTGCTCGGCGAGGGTCGGTCCAACCGCGAGATCGCCACCATCCTCGTCATCAGCGAGCGGACGGTACGCACCCACGTCAGCAACGTGCTGAGCAAGCTCAACCTGACCTCCCGTACCCAGGCCGCGTTGATGGCTCAGCGGGAGGGCCTCGTACCGGGACCGCAGTAGCGACCCTCAGACGGTCGTCGCGCCTTCGGCACTGGCGGGGCCGGCCGCACCGGCGAGGATCGCCCGGTACCGCCCGATGATCAGCTCATCCCAGTCGTGGTCGGTCAGCAGGTACAGCGAATTGGCTCGGATCGCCGCCATCAGCATCTCCGCCACCTCCGCCGGTGCCATGCCCTCGGCCAGCAGGGCGTGCATCCGCTCGCGCAGTGCGCGGCCCTCCTCGGCGCCGGCGGGCTCGGTCTCGTTGCGCATGTGGTGCGGGCGGTTACGGCTGCCGCGGAAGAGGTTGGTCGCGATCGTCCCCGGGCACAGCGCGGTGACGCCGATCGGTGCCCGTCGCTGGCGCAGGTCGGCCGCGAGCACCTCGGTCAGGGCGAGGAGCGCGTGCTTGGTGATGCCGTAGAGGTTTCCCGCGGGGATCAGCGCGGTCATCGATACGGTGTTGACGACGTGCGCCGGTTCGCCGTGCGCGAGCATGCGCGGGATGAACTCCCGGATGCCGTACACCACGCTCCAGAAGTTGACGCCGACCGTCCACATCCAGTCCTTGTTGGAGGCTTCCCAGATGGCGCCGTCCAGGAAGCCCTCGACACCCGCGTTGTTGCACAGCAGGTGTACGTCGCCGAACTGCGCGGTCGCCGCGTCCGCGAGGTACCGCACCGCCGGGGGACTGGACACATCGGTGAGTACCCCGAGCGTCGCCGTACCGCTCGCGCGCAGTTCCTCGACGGTCCGCTCAAGCGCGTCCCGCTCCACATCCGCGACGACGACGTGCATGCCCTCGGCCGCGAAGCGCTTGGCGAACGCCTTGCCCATGCCACTGCCGGCACCGGTGACCACCGCGACCTTGCCGGCGAACTCGTCCATCTGCGCGACTCCTTTCGGGGCGCGTGCGTCAATCCCAGGGGTGCGGATGGTTCGGGCGAAGAGGAGGATCGGTACCGTGACCGACGCACCCGAGCCACGCATCGACCTCGACCGGATCGCCGCGATCGACGTGCACACCCACGTCCACCGCTCGGTATCCGCTCCCGCCGACGCCGTACCCGCCGAGATCGCCGAACTGGCCGCCTACTTCAAGACTCCGCCGGTCAGTTACTCCGTCGACGAACTGGCCGCCTCCTACCGGGAGCGGAACATGGCCGCGGTGACGTTCATCGTCGACGTCAAGGCCCGCCCGGCCGATCCCCTCATGCCGACCAACGAAGAGGTTGCGGTACGCGCCGCGGCCAACGCGGACGTCATCATCCCGTTCGCGAGCATCGATCCGGCTCGCGGCGCGGACGGTGTCCGGGAGGCACGGCGGTTGATCGAGGAGTTCGGTGTGCGCGGGTTCAAGTTCCACCCGAGCGTGCAAGGGTTCCAGCCGAACGACCGCCTCGCCTATCCGCTCTACGAGGTGATCGAGGCGGCCGGCGTACCGGCGCTGTTCCACACTGGACAGTCGGGTTCGGGTTCCGGGCAACGCGGCGGCGGGGGCATCCGGCTGTCCTACGCCAACCCGATGTTCCTGGACGATGTCGCGGTGGACTTCCCCGACCTGCCGATCGTACTCGCGCATCCGTCGTTCCCGTGGCAGGAGGAGGCGCTGGCGGTGGCCGTACACAAGCCGCTGGTCTACATCGACCTGTCCGGCTGGTCGCCGAAGTACTTCCCGCCGATACTCGTGCAGTATGCGAACACTCTGCTGAAGGACAAGATGCTGTTCGGTACGGACTTTCCGGTGCTGACCCCGGAGCGGTGGCTGGCGGATCTGGCGAAGACCGCGCTGCGGGACGACGTCAAGCCGGGAATCTTCAAGCACAACGCGGCCCGCCTACTCGGCCTGCACTGACACTCAGGCATCCGCCGGAAGGCTGATGCTTCCGACGCGGTACCGGGTGCCGGTGAGTTCCCTGTCCACAATGGAGCGTATGAGCGACGGCGGTACGAGGCAGTCGGCGCAGGCATCCGGACCGGCGACCACCCGTATTCCGATCTGGTCCCGCTCCTCCATGGACCAGACCAGCTCGTACCCGTCGGCTGCCAGGGTGTCCCGGATTCCCCGCAGCGCCGCCGCTACCTCGTCACTGCTCATCGGTGGCCATCCTAATCACCGCTGCCATACGTGAACAAGATTGTCGACAGTCGATGGCGAATTGGCCGGACGCGGTCACTCCGGCTAGGTCATTTGACGTATGTCCAGCACCGCCTCTCGCCGCGGGTCACGGGTCCACGACCGGCGAGCTCCGGTCGCTACCCACTGTGTTGACAATTGTTTCCGGCGGTGTCGAGACTGGCGAGATGGATACCGTCCTCGATGCTCCGGTCGACGTGGCACGCACGGAGCTGTTCATCGCGGGGGAGTCCCGGTCGGCGGACCGGTACCTCGCCATCATCGATCCGGCCCGGCCCGATCTCGTGATCGGTGAGGCCGCCGCGGCCAGCGAGGCGCAGGCCCTGGCCGCCGTCGACGCCGCCAACGCGGCCTTCCCCGCCTGGTCCGCGCGTACCCCGAAAGAGCGGGCCGATGCAATGTCGAGCGCGGCGTCCTTCCTGGATCCGCCGCCGCCCGACATCGTGCGGCTGCTCACCCTGGAGAATGGCAAGATCGAGTTCGAGTCGTTCCTCGACATCGCCGACTTCGGCCGGCTCTTCCAGCAGACCGTGGCGCTCGCGGCGGAGATGGACGAGCCGACCCGGTACGAAAGCCCGTTCTCCGCCACGATGGTGGAGCGCATCCCGCTCGGCGCGGTCACCATCATCCTGCCGTTCAACTGGCCGCTGGCGATCCTCGGCGCCTCGCTGCCGCTCGCGCTGCTCGCCGGCAACACCGTCATCGTCAAGCCGCCGTTCAGCGCGCCGCTGGCGACGGTACGGGCGGTGGAGCGCGTCGCCGCCGCCCTACCGCCCGGGGTGCTCAACATCATCACGGGCGAGGATCAGGTCATCGGCGCTCCGCTGATCCAGAACTCGGCGGTGGCGAAGGTCTGCTTCACCGGTAGCGTTGCGGCCGGCCGGCGAATCATGGCGATGGCGGCGCAGACCCTGACCCGGGTCACGCTGGAGTTGGGCGGCAACGACCCGGCACTGATACTCGACGACGCGAACCTCGACGACGCCAACCTCGATCAGCTCTACGGCGGCGTCTTCGCCTCCACCGGCCAGATCTGCATGGCCGTCAAGCGCATCTACGTACATCGATCCCGGTACGGCGAGGTGGTGGACGGGCTGTCCGAGCGGCTGTCCCGGGTCCACCTCGGTCACGGCCTGGATCCCGGTACCACCATGGGCCCGCTGCACCAGCGCCGGCAACGCGGCTACGTCCGGCAACTGGTCGAGGAGGCCGCCGCGCACGGTACCGAGATCCGGGAGTTCGCGCAGTTGCCGGACGACCAGCGCCTCGCGGATGGGCACTTCCTGCGGCCGAGCCTCGCACTCGACCCGGACCAGGCGCTGCCGCTGGTCACGGAGGAGCAGTTCGGCCCGACCGTACCGGTGATCCCGTACGACCGCGAAGCCGACGCGGTGGCCGCGGCGAACTCCGGCTGGGCCGGGCTCGGCGCCTCCGTGTGGAGCGCGGACGAGGAGCGCGGCCGGCGGGTGGCGCAGTCACTGCGCGCCGGGTACTGCTGGGTCAACGCGCACGGCGCCCCGTTCGTGGACCGCCGGGCGCCCTTCGGTGGCCTGCGGTGCAGCGGCATGGGTCGCGAGTTCGGCATCGAGGGCGTCCGCGAGTTCATGGACATGCGCGCGGTGACGACCGTCCAACATGGAGCCCAGCACGCCTGAGCCTGGTGACCCCGCACGGTGGCACACGCCGTGCGGGGGTTGCCGGAGCTATCGGGAGTTGAGGCCGAGTCGCCGAAGTAGCTCGAAAAACAAGTCTTCGGCGAACGTCTCGCTGCCGTCAAGGACGTCGGCAACTGCTTCGATGGTGTCCGGAACAAGCCCGGCGTCCCGAGCCCAAGCGATCGCTGCGCGGGCGCCCAAGACGCCACCTGGCGCTTCGGCCAGGATTTCACGCCGAGTCTGCTCGACTGCGGCCTCGTGCTCGGGATCGCGCCAGTCGTCGCCAAGGAAGCTGCCGTTCTCGTCGAACGGCGCGGGCGGAGTTAGTAGGTAGCCCATCGCCTTGTCGAGTTCCAGCCATACTTCCCAAGGCGGGGTCAGTACTCCGGTCGCAACGACGTGGACGGCCGAGCTGTCCAGCACAAGGCCGGTCAGCGCAGGTGCGCCGGTCGCGGCGCGAAGCTGGTCGGGAAAGTCGCCGGGTAGCTCGCCGAATCGAGTTTCGCACAGCCATACCTGCCAGCCGGCCGTCCAAGGACCGTCGCGGAGTTCGGATTTCTGGACCGCCTCGACTGCCGGAACGTCTGCGCCAACGGCTCATCCGTATGCAGGACAACAAATGTTCCCCAAAGACCCATCGTTTCCTCATCTGATGCTCTGGCGATGGTCTCGGCGGAAGTCGAGACAGCGCGCAGGTTAGCAGTTGCGCGGGTCACGGCCTGCCGCAAATGACGGGCGTCGTCCGTACCCATCGATGTCGCATGGCTGTCAAGAATGTTTGACATGGAGTCGGGTCTGCCTTACATTCGTGGTGTCAAAGATTCTTGACACCCACGGAGGTCGGGATGTCGTACGAAGAAAGGCGCGTCTGGGCCTACCTGGTCGCAAGCGCCGTCGCCTATATCGCCTACCTCGCGATCGTCGTGCCGCGGCTGTTCCACACACCGGCCGCGCACGTCTCCTACTTCCTGCCCCTGATGGCCACGACCGTCGCGTCGGTCTTCATCGCAATGGTGGTCCGCAGCGCCTTGGAGGTGGCCAGGCCCAGCGACAGCAGCAAAGCCGATGCGCGGGACCGGGACATCGCCCGCTTCGGTGAGCACGCCAGCCGCTGGTGCGTCGTCGGTGGCGCGACCGCCGGGTTCATCGGGGCGATCGATCACTGGGACTACTTCTGGATCGGCAACGTCATCTACCTCGGGTTCGTGCTGTGGGCCGTGGTCGGCTCGGTGCTCCGGCTCGTCGCCTACCGTCGGGGGCTGTGACCGGTGGCACCGAGCAAACCCACCAGGATCACCAACCGGATCCGGGTACTGCGCTTCGGCCACGACGAGATGACCCAGGCCCAACTGGCAGAGCACATCGGCGTGACCCGGCAGACCGTCATCGCCATCGAACAGGGGCGCTACTCGCCGTCCCTGGAGATGGCCTTCCAGATCGCTCAGGTCTTCGGGGTACCGCTCGACGAGGTCTTCCAGTACCCGGACGGGTCGACGCGCCAATGAGCGGTCGCAGGAGCGTGGGAGCGGCGGCGTCTCACCAGTTGTCCTGGATGATGCCGACCGGGTCGGCGACCGCGACCGGCATGCCGGTCAGCGACAGCACCTCCTCGACCGTGAAGCCCCGGGCCACCTCGTCGAGCCGGAAGTGCTGGCCGTCCTTGGTGAGCAGGGCCAGGTCGGTCACGATGGTGTCGACGCACGCCGGCGCGGTCAGCGGGTACTCGCAGCGCTCGACGAGCTTCGGGCGCCCCTGCGAGTCCGCGTGTTCGAGCAGGACGATGACCCGCCGCGCGCCGACCGCGAGGTCCATGGCGCCGCCGATACCGCCGCCCACCATGCCCGGTGTGGCCCAGTTGGCCAGGTCGCCGTTCGCGCCGACCTGGTACCCGCCGAGGATCACCGCGTCCAGCCGCCCGGAGCGGGCGATCTCGAACGACGTGACGCTGTCGAAGAACGAGGCGCCCGGCCGTAGTTCGACGAAGTACCCGCTCGCGTCGTAGACGTCGGGATCGAAGTCGTTCCCCGAGATGATGGCCCCGTAGTTGAGGATTCCGTTCTCGCTGTGCAGGACGACGGAGCGCTCCCCGATGTAGTTCGAGGTGAGGTTCGGCAGCCCGGCACCGAGATTGACGACCGCGCCGTCCGGCAGCAGCCGGGCGGCGCGGCGGGCGATCTCGGCCCGGGTGAGGGCCTGCTTGCCGAGGTACTCGCGCGCGCTGCCGGCAGAGCGGCTCGGTCGCATCGGCAGGTTCTTGACGTCCATCTGGAGCACGCTGCGTACCACCCGCGCGACGAACACGCCGGGCAGGTCGATCTCGTCCGGACCCAGCTCGCCGACGTCGACGATCTCGTCAACCTCGGCGATGGCCACCCGTGCCGCCTTGGCGAAGCTGACGTTGAAGTTGCGGCTGCCGCCGCGGAAGCGCAGGTTGCCCATCCGGTCGGCCCGGTACCCGCGGATCAGCGCGAAGTCCGTGGTGATGGCGCGTTCGAGGACGTACGGGCGGCCGTCGAAGTAGCGCACGTCCTTGCCGTCGGCGATCGCGGTACCGACGGCCGCCGGCGTGTAGAAGGCGGCCAGCCCCGCACCGCCGGCTCGCATCCGTTCCACGAGTGTCCCTTGTGGAACCATCTCCAGCGTCATCCGGCCCGAGCGGATCTGGCGCTCGGCCTCCGAGACGATACCGGGGCGGGCCGAGAAGCAGGTGACGAGGTGCGCGATCTGCCCGCCCTCGGCGAGCAGGTGCGCGGTGGGGTAGCCCGGCTGGCCCAGGCCGTTGCAGTAGACGGTCAGCCCGGTGACGGCCTTCTCGTGCAGCGCCGTCACCAGGCTGGACGGGAACCGGTGCGCGACACCGAAGCCGGCGATGCCGACCGTCGACCCGGCCGCGATGTCGGCGACCGCCGCGGCCGGCGAGGCAAGCACCTTGTCCATCGGGTACCGGCGTCCATCGGGTACCGGCTCGGTCAACCGGTCGCCTCGCGGATGGCCCGCCACACCCGCTCCGCCGTCAACGGCATGTCGATATGGCGTACGCCGAGGTGCGATACCGCGTCGACAACAGCGTTCTGTACGGCCGGCGCCGCGCCGATCGTCCCCGCCTCGCCGATTCCCTTGGCACCGAGCGGGTTGTTCGGCGTCGGCGTCTGCCGGGCCAGCAGCTGGAAGCTCGGCAGGTCGGCGGCGCTGGGCAGGGTGTAGTCGGCGAGGGTCGCGGTGATCGGGTTGCCGTCCTCGTCGTAGCGCATCTCTTCGTACAGCGCCTGCCCGATGCCCTGGGCGATCCCGCCGTGCCGCTGCCCCTCGGCGAGCAGCGGGTTGATGAGGCGGCCCGCGTCATCGGCCGCAACCAAGCGGATCAGCCGCACCCGACCGGTATCGACATCGACCGTGACGAGCGCCAGGTGCGTGCCGTAGGCGAAGGTCGGCTTGGGCATGGCGTACTTGACCTCGACGACGAGCGACTTGCCTTCCCGGAACTTGCTTACCAACTCGGCCCAGGTGACCGTCCGGCCCGGGTCCTCGTCGGTCCGCCAGCACCCCGTGGTGCGGTCGAGGAAGGCGTCGCGCTCGTCCGCGCCGAGGGCGGCCGCGGCGAACGGCAGGGCCTCGTCGTACAGCCGCCGCGTCGCCTCGTGCAGGGTGGAGCCGCCCACCTGTAGCGACCGCGAGGCGAACGTACCGCCGCCGTGGCCGATCGAGCCGGTATCGGTGTGCCGGACGGTGATGCGATCCAGCGGTACGCCGAGCCGGTCCGAGATGATCATCGAGTACGTGGTCTGGTGCCCCTGCCCCTGGGCGCAGGTACCGACCTCGGCGGTGATCGAGCCGTCCGCGGCCAGTACGAGCCGGCCGTGCTCCTCGCCACCGAAGCCGGTTACCTCCACATAGGACGCTAAGCCGATGCCGTACTGGAGTTGGTCTCCGGCGGCCCGGCGGCGCGCCTGCTCGGCCCGCAACGCGGGGTAGTCCGCCGCGGCCAGTACCTGCTCCAGCGCCGCCGGATAGTCCCCGGTGTCGTACTCCATTCCACCGGGCGTGCGGTACGGGAAGGCCTCGGGGCGCAGGAGGTTGCGGCGCCGTACGTCGGCCGGGTCCAGCCCGATCTCGGCGGCGAACATGTCGACCGCGCGCTCGATGGCGGCGGCCGCCTCGGGCCGCCCGGCGCCGCGGTACGCGTTGATGGGCGTCGTGTTGGTGACCACGCTGCGCGCCCTGCCGTCCACGCGCGGGATCGCGTACGCGCCGCTGGCCATGTCGACCGTCACGCCGGCCAGCCAGGCCCCGTGCGGGTACGCTCCCGCGTCGGCCAGCACCTCGAGCCGGTACGCTAGCAGCGTGCCGTCCCGCCGCCCGCCGATGGTGACGCGCTGGCGCTGCCCACGGCCATGGTTCATGCCGAGCATGCACTCGTTGCGGGTGTCGGACCAGCGCACCGGCCGGCCCAGTCGCAGCGCGGCCCAGCACAGCACGGCGTACTCGACGTCAGTGACGATCTTCCCGCCGAACCCGCCGCCGACGTCGGGTGCGATCACGCGCAACTGGCCGGGTACCAGACCGAGCTGCTGGATCAGCCCGTCCCGGACCCGGTGCGGCGCCTGGGTCGACAGCCACAGCACCAGCCCTCCGTCGCCGTCGGGCACGCAGGCCGCGGCCCGCGCCTCCATGGGTACCGGCACCAGGCGCTGGTTGGTGATCTCCCGGGTGACCACCGCCTCGCAGCCGTCGAACGGATCCCCGTCCGATGCGGCGCCGGCCTCGTGCGCGAGATTGCTACCGGCGTCCGGAAACACCAGCACGTCATCGGCGGCGGCGGCCTCGACGGAGACGACCGGTGGCAGCGGCACGTACTCGACGTCGACCAGTTCGGCCGCGTCCGCGGCGCGGTACCGGTCCCGCGCCACCACCACGGCGACCGGCTCGCCCGCGAACCGGACGACATCCCGGGCCAGGCAGGGCTGCGCCATCTCGGCGCCGGCGTGGCTGAGGCGCACCGGTACGACCGGCGCAAGGTCGATCTCCTCGGCGGTGTACACCGCCAGCACCCCGGCCGCGGCGCGGGCCCGCGTCACGTCGATCCCGGCGATCCGGGCGGAGGCGTTCGGGCTGCGCACGAAGACCGCCACGGCCGCATCGCGCAGCTCGGGCGCGCGCAGGTTGTCCACGTACGTTCCGGCGCCGACCAGGAACCGGCTGTCCTCGACGCGCGTCACGCGAGTCCCAACGATGGTCATCGCAACATGGTAGGTCCGCGTGATCACTTGCGGCAGCGGAGCTTTCGTGAGCCGGAAGGCGCGTTGACACGGGCGCGGCCGCGGCGGTTGATTCGAACAATGGTCAACGCGATTCTCGATCCGACCGGGGGCGCCCCGCGCGCCGGCGAGCAGGCCCTGCTCGCCACGCCGAGGGCTGCGCTGCGCGGCGCGACGATCGGGCTGCTGGAGCACACGAAGCAGAACGCGTCGCTGTTCCTCGACGAGATCGGCCGGCTGCTGGTCGACCGGTACGGTGCGGCCGGCGTGCTCGCCCGTACCAAGGTGGCCTTCGCGCTGCCGGTCGGCGGCGATCTGCTCGACGAGCTCGCCACCTCATGCCAGGCGATCGTCACCGGCGTGGGCGACTGCGGCTCGTGCAGTGCCTCCGCGGTCGCCGACGGGGTCGCGTTCGAGCGGCGCGGGATTCCGGCGGCGGTCATCTGCAGCGACGCGTTCACGGTGACCGCCGACGCGATGGCCGACGTGAAGGGCGCCAAGGGTTACCGGTACGCGACGACCGCGCACCCGGTCGCCGTCCTCACTCCGGACGAGGTACGCGAGCGCGCTGCGCAGGCGCTGCCCCAGATCGTCGCGCTGTTGACCGGCGGCGAGGCGTGAACGCCGACCCCGACCCGGACCCCGACGTCGCGCAGGCGGCCATCGAGTACTGCTACGACCGGGGATGGTCGGACGGCCTGCCGCTCGTACCGGCCTCGCGGCCGCTCGTCGACGCGTTCCTCGCGCACACCTCGCGCCAGCCGGCCGAGGTGATCGGCCGCAACCTGCAGACCGACCGCGAATGTACGGTCGAGCTGGCGGCGATCAACGCGGCCATGGCGGGTTGCCGGCCCGAGTACTTTCCGGTGGTGCTCGCCGCGTGGGAGGCACTGCGCCAGGACCGGGCCGCGGGCGGCGGCGGCTGGCAGAGCACGAGCGGTCCGGCGCCACTGATCGTGGTGAACGGCCCGATCCGGGCGCGGCTCGGGTTCAACTGCGGCTCCGGCGTGTTCGGGCCGGGGTTTCGCCCGAACGCGACCGTGGCGCGGGCGATCGGGCTCATCGTCCGCAACGTCTACGGCATCCTGCCGCAGGTACTGGAACAGGCCACCCAGGGCCTGCCCGGGCGGTGGTCGATCTGCGTCGGCGAGAACGAGGAGGAGAGCCCGTGGCCGCCGCTGTCGGTGGCGGCCGGACTGCCCGAGCAGACCAGCGCGGTATCGGCGATGCTGTTGCGTACGTGCGAGTTCGTCGACAACCGGCACACCAAGGATCCCGAGCAGATCCTGTGGGATTTCGCGGATACCATCTCGCGTACCGGTTCGCTGATCTTCCGGGACACCTCGGCGGGCGTGGTCTTCGGCCCCGAACACGCCAACCTGCTCGACAAGGCGGGGTACGGCCGGGCGGACGTGCAGGCGTGGTTCGTCGAGCACTGTGGACGGAGCCGGGCCGCGCTGGGCCGGGCGGGCAAGGACGGGGTGGGCGAGAACAACGTGCGCTTCGCCGGCACCGCCACCGGTACGCCCGACGACACGTTCGAGCCGATCCTGCCGTCGCCGCGGCACGTACCGGTGATCGTGGCGGGCTCCCGCAACGCGGCGATGTCCATGGTGGTAAGGGTTTTCGGCGTGTGGTCCGGGCAGGCCGTCCCGGTGGAGGCAGGCGTGGCTTCCGCGTCATGAAAGGCGCCTTGCTCGGCCGTTTGGGCGCGCGCGATGGTGGACCCCGGTGCCATTCGCCCACCGTGGGCGCATGAGGAGGGCCGGCCACATGAGTATCACCACGCGTGCCGCGATCTGCCGCGAGCCCCGCCGGCCCTGGGAGATCACCGACCTTCAGCTGGATGAGCCACACGCCAACGAGGTCCGCATCAAGTTCTACGCGGCCGGCTTGTGCCACTCGGACGACCACATCCAGAAGGGCGACGCACCGATGCGGATGCCTGTCGTGGGCGGGCACGAGGGCGCCGGCGTGGTCGACGCGGTCGGTGCGGACGTCACCCGGGTCGCCGTCGGCGATCACGTGGTCTGCTCGTTCATCCCGGCGTGCGGCAAGTGCCGGTACTGCTCGACCGGGCAGCAGAACCTGTGCAACGAAGGGAAGAACGCCGGTACCGGCATGTTCGCCGACGGTACGTTCCGCTTCCACGACGATGCCGGTGCCGACCTCGGCGGGCTGTGCGTGCTCGGTACCTTCTCCCAGTACGCGGTGGTATCCGAGTGGTCCTGCATCCGGATACCGCGGGACATCCCGTTCGACGTCGCCGCCCTGGTGGGTTGCGGCGTGCCCACGGGTTGGGGTTCGGCGGTGTACGCGGCCGGGGTACGGGCCGGGCAGACGGTGGTCATCTACGGCGCCGGCGGGGTGGGCAGCAACGCGGTACAGGGCGCCCGGTACGCTGGCGGCAAGAACGTCGTGGTGGTCGACCCGGTGCCGTTCAAGCGGGACATGGCGAAGGTCTTCGGTGCGACACACACGTTCGCGGATGCCAAGCAGGCCCACGATTTCGTCGTCGACACCACCCACAACCACCTCGCCGACCACGCGATCATCACGGTCGGGGTCCTGCACGACGCCGTGATCCAGTCGGCCATCGAGGTGGTGGGCAAGACCGGGCAGGTGACCATCACCGCGGTCGGCAACGGTTCGGTACACGTGCACGCCGGGATGCTCATCGGGTACCAGCGACGCGTGCAGGGTGCAATCTTTGGCGCCTGCAACCCGCTCTACGACGTACCCCGCCTGCTCGGCCTGTACCGCTCCGGCGACCTCAAGCTGGACGAGCTGATCACCCGCCGGTACCGGCTGGACGAGGTCAACCAGGGATACCAGGACATGCTCGACGGCAAGAACATCCGGGGCGTCATCATTCACGAGCATTGAACAGGAGCAACGCGATGACCATCGCTCCTCCCGACCCGCGCGTGAACCGGCTGGTCACCGAGAACACCCACCTCATCGGCGGTGCATGGGTACCGGCGGTGAGCGGCGAGACGATTCCGGTCGTCGACCCGGCCACCGGTGCGACCCTGATGCACGTACCGCGGGGTGCCGCCGCCGACGTGGACGCCGCGGTGAACGCGGCGACCGAGGCGTTCCCGGCCTGGCGCGACACGAGTCCGAGCCGCCGGGCGGAGCTGCTCGTACGCTGGGCGCAGCTGATCGACGAGCATGAGCCGGACCTGGACCAGTTGGAGATCAGCGAGGTCGGCCGCCCGCACTGGGGTCCACTGCCCATGGCCCGGATGCTCACCTACTTCGCCGGGCAGGCCGACAAGGTGCACGGGCTGAGCCTCGCCACGCACACCCCGGACGTGCTCGGCCTGACCCTGCGCGAGCCGTACGGCGTCGTCGGCGCCATCATCCCGTGGAACGCGCCCGGCCCGAACTTCGTGATGGATGTCGGCCCGGCGATCGCGGCGGGCAACGCCATCGTGATCAAGCCCGCCGAGGACGCCCCGCTCACCCCGCTGGCGCTGGCCCGGCTGGCCCTCGAAGCCGGCATCCCGCCGGGCGTGGTGAACGTCGTCGTCGGCTACGGCGCCGAGGCGGGCGCGGCGATTCCGGCGCACCGCGGCATCTCCCGGATGAGCTTCACCGGCTCGCCGCCGACCGGCTCCGCGGTGATGGCCGCGTGCGCGCGCAACCACACGCCGTTGCACCTGGAGCTCGGCGGCAAGTCACCACAGGTGCTGCTCGACGACGCCGACATCGACGCGGCGATACCGCAGTTGACCCGCGGCATCACCCTCAACACCGGGCAGATCTGCGCGGCCGGCTCCCGGGTCGTGGTGGACCGGAAGATCCACGCCGAGGTGGTACGGCGGCTGGCCGAGGCGTTCGCCAAGGTACGGGTCGGGCCGGGCACGGAGAACGTCGACATGGGACCGCTGATCAGCGCCAAGCAGCACAAGCGGGTACTGGGCTACATCGACATCGGCCGCGAGGAGGGTGCCGAGCTGGTCACCGGCGGCGGCGTACCGGCCGGCGGCAAGTACGAGCGCGGGTACTTCGTCGAGCCGACCATCTTCGACCGGGTGGGGCCGCAGATGCGCATCGCCCAGGAGGAGATCTTCGG
>JBPYFB010000314.1:0-10060 GCA_051986465.1 Rugosimonospora sp. | reverse complement strand
ACGCACCCGAGGGCGTGGTCTACGGAATGTCCACAGTGAACGAAGAGTTCACCGCACGGCTGGTCGCCGCCATCGCGGTCACCTCCCTGGTGCTCCTGGTCCCGCTGCTCGTGCTCGCCCGGCGCTGGCGCCTGCGGTTCGGTACGGCCACCGCGGTATACGCCGCCGCCGCGGCCCTGTGCGCCGCCATCACCGCCGGGCGCAGCGTGCCGCTGCTCGTCGGGCTCGTCGCCACCGGTATCGGCGCCGACCTGCTGGCCCGCTGGCTGCGCCCGGACCCGAGCACCCCGGTCCGGTACCGGCTGTTCGGCGCGCTCGTCCCGTTGCTCACGTGGACGGTCTACCTCGCGATCGCGTACGGCGTAGCCGGTTCGGTGCACATCATCGCCCCGACCGGCCGGCACCCGGAGCGCGCGGTGGAGCTGTACACCGGCGCACCGGTCCTGCAGGCACTGGTGGGCCTGCTCGTCGCGGTCCTGCTGAGCCCAGCGCGAGCGGAGCAGAGACCACCGCGCCCAGCGGGTATCGAATCACCTCATTATGCGAAGCCACTGAATGACGCCGCGCGGCCATGAGGTTGGTTCGAATCCGCCGAATCCCGTTTCTGCCGGTCGGTCATTTCGGTGGAGTCGCCACTCCAGCATCCGTTGTGCCGTCACTTTCCTGCCTGCTGTGCCGGCTCATCGGCGCTGCTCAATCGGCTATTGATCTACGCGTACGGTAGCCGGATGGGTATGGATGCAAGTTGTCAGAAGGCGAACACTATTGGATTCGGTCTTGGCGACGCGGTTACGCTTACCCGCAATGTGATTCGCCCGGGGGGGCATAGGCGTCACAGGGGGATAGCACCGCGCGCTCGACGGCGGCAGATGGTTCCTGCCCGCGCCGTCGCGTGCCCTGCTGTCTCCTGCTGACGCCGGGGAGGGCAAGGGGGCTGAGCCATGCTGCTTGAAGCTGTGTACCGCGACGCGCCTGCGGTCCGGTCCGGCAGGCACTTCACGACCGTGAACGAGTTCACCGACCAAGTGCCGGCGCTTCGGCCGGAAGTGTTGCGGGAAGCGAGGGACCGGCTGTGCGCGCTGGGCGCGTTCGCGGCCGACAAGATTCTGGTGGAGGAGGACAAGGGCGCGATCCTGGGCGCCGCGGTGGCACTCCACAAGGGACTGCCGCTCGCCGTGGCCCGGTGGTACACGTACGACCTGGAAGGGTCGATCGCGGTACCGCTGGAATCGGAGTACTTCGCCGGCAAGCTCTACGTCAACGGCGTATCGCCGGGCGACCGCGTGGTCATCGTCGACGACACGATCAGCACGGGAGGCACGATGGCCGCGCTGATCCGCGCGGTTGAGAAGGCCGGCGCCGAGGTCGTCGAGGTGCTCGTCGCGGTGGAGAAGGTGGCGATGGGCGGGGTGCAGCGCATCCATCGCGAGTTCGGGCTGCCGGTGCGTTCGGTCATTCAAATCGAGGTGAATACCGAGGCCCGCCGCACCAGGATCGTTGGGGAGTAACGCGATGGAGATGGGACCGGGCGCGCTGCCGGCACCGGGCGTGGTGACGGTGGGCAACACTCCGCTGTACCGGCTCACGCAGATCGCGGAGCCGGGAGCCGCGGACATCTATGTGAAGTGCGAATTCCGCAACCCGACCGGCAGCCACAAGGACCGGGTCTTCCACCACATCATCGGGGAACTGGAGAAGGCCGGCGAGATCGAGCCGGGCATGACGCTGGTGGACTGCTCCACCGGCAACGGCGGGGCCGCGCTGGCCCAGGCCGGCCTCTCCCGCGGGTACAAGGTCGTGGTCATCATGCCGGAAGGCATGACGGTGGAGCGGAAAACGCAGATCCAGACCCTGGGCGCGACGATCGTCGAGACACCGCCCACCGGGTTCCTGGACGCCGCCGAGGACACCGCGCGTCGCTATGTCGCGGAGCACCCGGGCAGCTACTACCTTGACCAGTCCAGCAACCACCTCAACCGGGAGGCGTGGCGCGCCTGCGGCGACGAGATCGTGCGGGAGTTCACGGAGTTGGGCCGGCCGGTGGACATGTTCGTGTGCAGCATCGGTACCGGTGGCACGTTCTCCGGGATCGCGGAGCGGCTCAAGGAGGCGTTCCCAGACATCCGCACGGTCGCGGTGGAGGTGGACCGGTCGGCGCCGCTGTACGCCAAGCGCCAGGGCGCGGAGTTCTGCCACGAGCCACACAACCTGATGGGTCTGGGACCCGGGAAGATCGCACTGAACCTGCGTGAGGATCTCGTGGACGAGGTCACCGTGGTGTCCGGTGTGGACAGTTGGGACATGATGAAATGGCTGATCAGCACGGAGAAGCTGTTCGTCGGCCCAACCGCCGGGGGCAACGTGTGCATCGCGCAGCGGTACGCGCGTGAATTGGGGCCAGGGCACACCATCGTGACCGTACTGTTCGACTCGGCGTGGAAGTACTTCAGCGTCTGGGACGGCAACTACGACCGGTACCGCCCCGCGGGATCGCCATGACAGTCGCCGAGCGCGTCGACGAGACACGCGTCGCCATCGCCGATGCCGCCGTCGGGGTGGGCCGGGACCCGGAGGATGTCACCCTCGTGGCGATCAGCAAGTTCCACGACGAGACCGCGATCGGGGCGGCGCTGGCGTGCGGGCATCGGGTGTTCGGCGAAAGCCGGGTCCAGGAGGCCGCGCGCAAATGGCCGGCGCTGCGCGCGGCATACCCGGACGTCCGGCTGCACCTGGTCGGGCAGTTGCAGACCAACAAGGCGCGCGCGGCCGTGCGCCTGTTCGACGTCATCCAGACGGTGGACCGGGTATCCCTGGCTCAGGCGCTGGCCGCGGCGATGGCGGCGGAGGATCAGCGACCGCGGTGCCTGATACAGGTGAACGTCGGCGACGAACCGCAGAAGGCCGGCGTATCCGTGGACGGCCTGGCGGCGCTGCTGGACGTCTGCACTCGGGACCTCGGGCTGCCCGTACGCGGGCTGATGTGCATACCTCCGGCGGCGCAGGACCCGGTGCCGCATTTCCAACTGCTGCACGACCTGACCCGCCGGCACGGGTTGCCGGTCTGCAGCATGGGCATGACGGCCGACTACCCGACCGCGATCGCGTGCGGCGCCACGCATGTGCGGGTGGGGCAGGGCATCTTCGGACCGCGAGTCGGGTGACGCCGGATGGACGGGGCGATCGTCGACGCCTACTCGACGGGGCGTTTCCTGCCGGAATCCCTGGCGCGGTACGGGTGCCGGTGCGTGCACGTACGCTCGGGGCCGAGCACGCCGGAGTTCTACCGGCGCTCCTTCGACCCTGGGGAATTCGTCGCGGACGTGGGGTACGACGGATCGGTGGCGGAGACCCTCGCCGACCTGTCCACAAGGGACCTCGCGTTCGTGATCCCCGGTCACGAGTCCGGTGTCGGGCTCGCCGACCAGCTGGCCGCCCGGCTGAACCTGCCGGCGAACGCCGTGGAGCTCTCCTCGGCCCGGCGCGACAAGTACGCGATGGAGCAGGCGCTGCGCAAGGCCGGGCTGGCCGCGCCCGAAGGGATGGTGACCTCCTCCCTCGCCGAGCTGGTGCACTGGGTACTGCTGCGGGGCACCTGGCCGGTGGTGGTCAAGCCGGTGTCCAGCGCCGGCTCGGACAATGTCCTGTTCTGCCACAGCGTCCCGGACCTGCGCCACGCGTTCCACCGGATCCTGTCCGATGTGGACATTTCCGGGCGGCCGAACCAGGAGGTCCTCGCACAGCAGGTGCTGCGCGGTACCGAGTACTTCGTGAACACGGTGAGCCTCGCCGGGCGGCACCATGTCGCGGAGATCTGGCAGTACAGCAAGCGTCCGGTACCCGGCAAGGGACTCATCTACGACTTCGAGGAGCCGCTGCCGTACGAAGGTGCGCAGCAGCGGCGGCTGCGTGCGTACATCGGCCAGGTGCTGGACGCGCTGGGCGTCCGGTACGGGCCGGCGCACAGCGAGGTGATGATGACGGCGGAGGGCCCGGTGCTCATCGAGACCGGCGCCCGGTTGGCCGGCTCCATCCTGCCCGAGGCGGTGTCCCGGGTCTTCGGCACCGATCACGTGGCGCTGACCGCACAGGCCTACGTCCGGCCGGACGAGTTCAGCCAGCGCATCGGGCGGGCGTACGAACTGGCGAGCGGGTTGCGCTACGTCTCCCTCATCTCCACCCGGACGGGTACGTTGCGCTCGCTCGGCGGGTTTGCCAGGATCCGCGCACTGCCGTCGTTCGCCGCGATGCACCTGGACGTCGTGCCCGGTGACCGCCTGCGGCGCACGGTCGACTCGCGCACCTCACCCGGCTACGTGTACCTCGTGCACGACGATCCGCGCCAACTGCGGTTGGACTACCTGGCGATCCGGATAGCGGAACAGGGTGGGCTCTACGATGTGGGGTAACCGGCAGGAGCCCACGGTGCTCATCGTGGGCGGCAAGCTGAAGATCGTACGCAAGGCACGCGCGCTGGGCTTGCGGGTGGTCTACGTCCAGCAGGTGCAGCAGTTCGTGCCGGAGCACCGCGACCTGGTCGCCAGCGCCGCGCTGGTGGACTACACGAACTGGTCCCAGCTCCGGCCGTTCGCCGAGGCCGCGTACCGGGCGTTCGGGTACCGGGCCGCGGTTTCGCTGACCGAGCCCGGGCTGGAGCCGGCGTCCCGGATAACCGACCTGCTCGGGCTGACCGGCAACCCGCTTACGGTAAGCCGGCTGCTGCGCGACAAGTGGGCGATGCGCCAGCACCTGAGCCGTACCGGCGGCCCCACCGTAGCGGCCGCACAGGTGTCCACTATGGAGGAACTGGTACGCTTCGGTAAGCAGTGCGGGTACCCGCTGATCCTCAAACCCCGCGACGGCACCGCGAGCGTGGGGGTCTTCCGGATCGATGGCCTCTACGCGGTACCGGCGGTGTGGCACAAGGTCGAAGCGCTGCGGCGGGTACAGGCCGACCTGCTGTGCCCGCTGGACGTGCTGATCGCCGAGGAGTTCGTCGACGGGCCGGAGTACAGCGTGGAGACCTTCAGCTTTGCCGGGCGGCACGTCGTCGTGGCGGTGACCGAGAAGGTTACCGCCGGCGAGAACTTCACCGAGGTGGGGCACGCGTTGCCGGCCCGGCTCGACCCCGCGGACGAGATGAGCATCGTGAAGTGCGTGACCGGCTTCCTCGACGCGGTCGGGCTGCGCCACGGCCCGGCACATACCGAGGTGCGTACCGGGACGCGCGGGCCTCGGGTGATCGAGTCGCACAACCGCGTGGGTGGTGGCCGCATCTGCGAGATGGTGGACACCGCATTCGGTATCGACCTGGACGCGTACGCGCTGGGTTGGCCGTTCGACCTCGTGCCGGAGTTGCCCGACCGCCCGGCGGCGCGCTGCGCCACCGCCACCCGGTTCCTGGTGGCCCGGCCGGGCAAGGTCGGCCGGATCGACGTGCCGGACGAGGTGCGCGCGCACCCGGCGGTGGTCTCGCTGCACATCCCGGTCGCCGCCGGGGACGTGGTACCCCCGGCCGGCACCGATCTGGTCCGGCTCGGCCAGCTCATCGTCCGCGCGGCGGACACGGCCGCGGCGGTACGGCTGTGCGACCGGTTGATCGGCCGGATCACCGTCGAGATGAAAGCCGCCGAGTGAGTGTCCACAATGGTCACCTCGCACGCCGCGCCGGCCCGGCCGCTCGTCACCTTGCGCCGGTGGCTTTCGGGCAGCTTGATCCCGAGCACGCCGATCGGGCGGAGGCTGGCGGTGATCGCGGCGATCGACGCCTGCGGCACCGGAATGTTCCTCACCGGCTCGGCACTGTACTTCACCCGGGTGGTGGGGCTCACGACCGGACAGGTGGGGCTCGGGCTCACCCTCGCGGGACTGGTCGGCTTCGGTACGCTCGTGCCGATCGGCGTGGTCGCGGACCGGGTACCGGCCGGCACTGTCAACATTGGACTCCAGCTCTGGCGGGGGTGCTGGTACCTCGCCTACTGCTTCGCCGGTACCTTCCCGGTGTTCGTCGTGGTGGCCTGCTGCATCGGTGTCGCGGACAGCGCGGTGCCGGCGGTGAACCAGGCGGTCATCAGCGCCGCCGTACCGGAGGACAGCCGTGTCGACACGCTGGCCAAGGTGCGCGCGGTACGCAATGTGGGATTCGGTGCCGGTGCGCTGGTCGCCACCGCGGTCATCGCGCTGAACTCCCGCGCGGCGTTCCTCGGGCTCGCGGTGGGCAACGCCGCGTCGTTCTTCTTCGCGGCGGCGCTGCTGTGGCGCGCCGGCGTCACCAGGCTGACGCGCGCCCGGATGGTCCGCACCATGGCGCCCCGGCTGACCGTCCACTTTGGCTATCTGGCGTCCGCGGTGCTGTGTGGCGTGCTCACCATCAACATGACGCTGCTGACCGTCGGGCTTCCACTGTGGATCGCCACGCACACCAGGGCACCGGTGGTCATCATCGGCTTCCTGGTCTTCCTCAACACCGTGATGGCGGTCGTGCTGCAGGCCCGCTGCGCCCGACCGGCCGAGCGGCTGGCCGGCGCCCGGCGGTGCATGCTCTGGGCGGCCTGGTCGATGGCTGGATTCGGGGTGGTGGCTCTGGTGCTCGGGCACCTGCGGCAGCCATGGCTCGCGGCGTTGTGCGCCATCCTCGCGGTGGCGCTGCTCACGCTCGGCGAACTATGGTCCTCCGCCGGGCGGTGGACCATCTCCTACGACCTGGCCCGGCCGCAGCAGCGCGCCCAGTACCTGTCCACCTTCCAGTTGGGAATGGCGCTGCAGTCGATCCTCGGGCCGTGGGTCATCGTGCAGCTGGTCTTCCCCACTCGCGGCGGATGGCTGTACTTCGCCGCCGCGATGATGACCGCGGGCATGCTGGTGCCTTTCGTAGCAACCCGGGCGCCCCGGCATCGCGCCGGAACGACCGCGCCACAACGCCTTGACCGTGTGGAGGGGGATCGCGGTGAGACACTTCCTGATCGTCGGCAGCGGATCGGAGCTGCAGCCACGGCTGCGCGCCATGGCGCCGGACATCCAGACGGTCGTGCTGTGCCGCGCCTCGGCACTGGAGCTGGTACACCGCATCGGTGACAACCAGGCGGTCGTCGTCCTGGGCGACCAGGCACCGATCCGGTGCTGGGTGCGCACGGCCGAGGCGGTACACCGAGACTGGCGGGTGGATACCGTCGTGTCGTTCTCCGAGATCGACCAGGACAAGGCGGCGTATGTGGCCGACGCCTTGGGACTGCCCGGCCACTCCGTAGACACGGTCGCCGCCGTCCATGACAAGTCCGCCATGCGGGTACGGCTGGCAAACGCTGGACTGGAGGACTTGCCACACGCGGTGATCGGGGACCTCGCCGCGCTCGAAGCGTGCTACGACCGGCTCGGGCCCCCGCTGATCCTCAAGCCGTCCCGGGGCCGGGCCAGCGTGGGCGTCAGCGTCATCACGGAACGAGCCGGGCTCGCCGAAGCCTACCGGCGCACCAGTACCGCGCAGGCACCCCGGCTGGATCCGTCGCCACCGCTGGCCGAGCGGTACGTGCGCGGTCCGGAGTACAGCGTCGAGGCGCTCACCCACGCCGGCACGCACTACGTCTTCGCCATCACCGAAAAGTTCACCGACCCGGGCACCAAAGTGGAGCTGGGCCACGTGGTACCGGCGCGGGTGAACGCCGCCGACGAGCGGCGCATCGTCGCCTACGTACGGTCGGCGCTCACCGCGCTCGGGGTACGCGCCGGCATCACGCACACCGAGGTGATTCTGGCCGCGACCGGACCCGTCATGGTGGAAACCCACCTGCGCGCCGCCGGGGACGAGATCGTGCACCTGGTACGGGACGCCACCGGAGACGACATGTTCGACCTGTTCCTGCGGCAGGTGGTGGGCGAGGACATCGGATCGCTGCCGGAGCTGCGTTCCCGCGTCGCCGGGCCGCATTACCGGGCCGGCGCCGCGATCCGGTACCTCACCAGCCGGGCGCACGGCACGCTCGTCGGGATCTCCGGTTGGGATGAGGTGTCCGAGCTGGCCGGCGTGCGGGACGCCCGCCAGTCCCGCCCGGACGGGACTGTCCTGTGTGGACTAGAGAGCTCCCGGTCCCGGCTGGGCTTCGTCCGGGGACGCGCCCGGGACGCGAGCGCAGCCGTCGAGCTGGTCGAGTCGGCCGTGGCGATGCTGGAGGTCCGGCTGGCGCCAGCCGCGGGCTGACCGCCTCACGCCAGCCTCCGGCTGACCGCCTCACGCCGCGACGAGGACCGGGGCCGCGGGGGCCAGCGGTTCGGCCAGGGCGGGATCGCGGCGCAGGATCGCGGCGGCGAGCTCGCGCAGCGGCGGCTGCGGCTCCCGATCCAGCGCCGCCAACCGGTGCCGGGCTTCGCGATAGCGGGCGAGCGCCTCGGCGGTCCGCCCGGCCCGGTACAGTGCCAGCATCAACTGCCCGATCAGCCGCTCCCGTAGCGGGTTCGCCCGTACCATCGCGGACAGCTCGCGGAGTATCTGGTTGTGCCGCCCCAACCGCAGGTCGGCCGCCCACCGATCCTCCGCCGCGACGAGCCTCGCCCGCGGCGCGTCGCCGCACAACAGGTCGCGCACCCGTGCCGGCGCGACTCCGGCCAGCGCCGGCCACCGACTGATCCGCAACGCCTCGGCGAGCATACGGCTGCGGTAGCGGTCATCTTCGGTGTCCGCCGCGTCCCGCAGGAGTGCGCGGAACCGGTGCAGGTCAACGGTGAGCGGGTCGGTCAGGAGCGTGCAGCTGTCCGGACCGGGCTGCAGCCACACCATTCCCGTGGGCGTCAGTACGTCGCGCAGCTCGCCGATCAGCCGGGCCAGGGTCCGCTGTGCGGTGGCCGGCGGCGGGCCCTCCCAGGCGAGCTTGGCAAGGTGCGACAGCGGTACCGGCCGGTTCACCGCGACCAGCAGTACGGCGAGCACAAGGCGGTGCCGGCGGCTGCCGATGCCCAGCGTCCGGCCGCCCGCCCATGCCTCGACCGATCCGAACAGGCGGAAGTCCACAAGCCCGATGTCCACGATCCCCCCAGAACGCGTCCCCGCTTGCCCACGATAGCTCGGGTTCGTGGTCGATCCGGCGTCGCGTCGTAACCACGACCGCGCGGTGTTGTGCGCCACCCACATCCCGGTGGCACCCAACAGCCGGCGGCGTCAGCACCGGAGCGCCTCGAGTGGTTGGATGAGTGCCGCGCGTCGAGCCGGGTAGATCCCGGCGATTGGTGAGCGCTTGCCAGCGGCCGCGGACGCCGCCGCCAGCAACCGGGTCTGCCGGAAGGTCGAGCAGTTGGCCTCGGTCAGCCGGGCCGTCCATCGGATCGCTGCCAGAGGACTGACCTCCTGCTACTTGTCCGTCCACTGTGGAGCGCGCGTCGACCCCAAACACCGACCGCCGATATCAGCTACGCGACATCGGGGCGTGTCATCAGCGGCGATCGCAGATGCAACGCCAGGGCGGGATTGGTCAGGGGCACGATGTTCCACGTCGCGACCGCTGTCCCCGCACTGGCGTCCACCACCAGCCGGACCCGGTGCGGGGTGGTGATGACGCAGAGCTCGGCGACGAACCTGTCGCCCTGCCAGGCCCCGACAGCGACGACCGGGCGGCCCAGCGGTGAGCTTTCCCGCCATTCGCCGTGGCCGACCTCGACCTTGAGGGACGACCCGAGTCGCAGGAGCCACCCACGGTCCACAGGCTCGACGACCACCCTGGTTCCGTCGGGCAGCGCCGAATCCTCGGCGGAGCCGTCGATTGTCGCCTCGATGGAACGCTGCGCAGCGGCCGAACCCAGTACCGGCGCGAGTGACAGCCGCCGCAGCCGCTCGGCGAGCATCTCGTCGTCGCGAGTAGTTCCGGGCCCGTCCATGCCGGGCAGCAGGCACTCCCATACCGCGTCCAGCACTGCCTGACTCTCATTGTGGGCGCCGGTCGCGGCGACCACGAGATCGTGCGACGGAACGACGACGCATTCCTGGCCGAAGGAGCCGTCACCGTGGTAACCGTGACGCGACATCCAGAATTGGTAGCCGTAACCGCGAAGGTAGTCGGCATCCCCCGAGCCATCCTCG
>JBPYFB010000313.1:0-19009 GCA_051986465.1 Rugosimonospora sp. | reverse complement strand
GACGCCAAGGCCTGCAACGCGCCCGGGTACGCGCTGCACTTCTCCGGCCCCACCCAGACCTTCGACGCCACCACGCCCCCGGCCGGCTGGAGCGTGCAGAACGCCAACGACAACGGCGGCTGGGTCTTCGACGACCCCGGCTCGCGCGGTAACCAGACCGGCGGTACCGGTGGATTCGCCATCATCGACAGCGACGAGATCGGGCAGGACCTCTCCGAGGACACCGTGCTCTCCTCGCCCAGCGCCGACCTGACCAGCGCGTCCCGGCCGGTCCTGAGCTTCGACACCGACTACCACGCCTTCCAGAACTCGACCGCCGACGTGGACCTGAGCGTCGACGGCGGGCAGACCTGGAGCAACGTGTGGCACCAGGACACGGAGCAGTTCCGCGGACCGGCGCATGTGGACATCGCGATACCGGAGGCCTCCGGGCACGACTCCGTCATGGCGCGCTTCCACTACACCGGTACCTGGGCCTGGTGGTGGGAGCTCGACAACGTGTTCCTGGGCGACCGCACCTGCGACCCGGTCACCGGCGGTCTGGTCGCGGGCGTGGTCACCGACGCCAACACCAAGGCGGGCCTGGCCGGCGCCCAAGTGTCCAGTGTGGACGCTCCGAATGAGCGGGGCCTCGGCGCGGGCACACCCGATGATCCGAACCTGGGCGACGGCTTCTACTGGATGTTCTCGTCGCTCACCGGCTCGCACGCCTTCACCGCGACCAAGCACGGGTACGCGTCGCTGACGGCGACGAAGAACGTCGCGGCGAACACGGTCACCGTGGCCGACTTCGCGCTTGCCGCCGGGCGGATCACCGTCACCCCCGGCGCCATCGCCGCTACGGTGCCGTGGGCGGGCCAGGCGACGAGCAAGGTGACCCTGAAGAACACCGGTACCGCGCCGGCGTCGGTACGGGTCAACGAGTCGGTCGGCGGCTTCCAACCGCTCATCTCGACCGGGGCGCCGCTGCACCTGGTTCCCGGTAAGTACTCCACGCACGCGCGGGCGAAGGGCACGGCGACCACGCAGGGCACGGCACCCGCCGCCAACCCGGCCGAGGAGCCGTGGACCTCCATCGCGGACTACCCGACCCCGATCACGCACAACCTCGCGGTCGCGGACGGCGGCCTGGTCTACTCGGCGTTCGGGTACGACGGCAACGACGATGTATCCAAGCTGTACGTCTACGACCCGGATACCGGCGGCTGGACCGCGCGGGCGAGCGCCGCGGATACCCGGGAAAAGCCGGCCGGCGGCTTCCTGCGCGGCAAGCTCTACGTGACCGACGGCTGGGGCTTCGACGGCGACCCCGACGGCAAGCTGGAGATCTATGACCCGGCGGCGAACACGTGGAGCATCGGTGCGCCCGATCCCAAGCCGTACGCGGCGCCGGGCTTCGCGACGCTCGGCGGCAAGCTGTACGTGATCGGCGGTTGTACGCCGGGTACCTGCGGTTACACCGACGTGCTGGCGTACGACCCGGCGAGCAACGCCTGGGCGCAGGTCGCGCCGTACCCCGAGGCGACCTCGTGGGCGTCGTGTGGCGCGATCGCCACCCGGGTGTACTGCGCGGGTGGCGCCAACGACTCCAACAGCGGCACCACCCACGGGTACGGCTACGACCCGGTCAGCAACAGGTGGTCCGCCATCGCGGACCTGCCCATCGACCTGTGGGGCGGCGGGTTCGTCGCGGCCAACGGACGGCTGCTCGTCTCCGGTGGGGTCACCGCGTCGAGCTCCGCGCTGACCAACCAGGGCTACGCGTACGACCCCGGTACGGACTCCTGGTCGGCGCTGCCCAACGCGAACAACGTGCTGTTCGGCGGCGCCTCGGCGTGCGGCTTCTACCGGATCGGCGGGCTACCGGACGGCGGCCTCTTCACGCCACCGGTGCCGTGGTCCGAGGTGCTGCCCGGGTTCGGCGACTGCACCGCGGTCTCGGACGTGGACTGGCTGTCGGAGAGCCCGGCGAGCCTGACGCTGCAACCGGGCGCGAGCGCGACCGTCACGGTGACGTTCGACGCGAGCGGGGCGAGCATCACCCAGCCGGGCACGTACACGGCCTCGCTCCCGATCACCAGCGACACGCCGTACCCGGTGTCGCAAGTGGACGCTTCGATGGTGGTGAAGCCCGCGAAGACGTGGGGCAAGATCACCGGTACCGTGGCGACGGCCACGGGTACGCCCATCGCCGGCGCGACGGTCCAGATCAACACGTGGGTGAGCAGCTACACGCTCAAGACCGACAGCACCGGCCACTACCAACTGTGGCTGGACGTGCGCAACAACCCGCTCCAGCTGATCGTCGCGAAGGACGGGTACGTGCCACAGGTGAAGACCGTGAAGATCAGGCGCGGTGAGACGACCACGCTCGACTTCGGCCTGAAGACGGCGCCGTAGCCGGAGTACGGGGGCCGCACCCGCGGCCCCCGTACCTCATACCTCGTATCTTGCTTAAAGCCAGCCGCGCCGGGCCGACTGCCAGATCAGTTGCAGGCGGGTACGCACCCCGGCCAGCTCGATCAGTCCGCTGACCCGGCGCTGTACGGTGCGCCGGGACAGTCCCAACTTGCCGGCGATCGCGTCGTCGGTGAGCCCGGCCAGCATCAGCGACAGCAGCTGCAGGTCGGCCGGGTCCGGTACCGTCGCCTGGTGCTCCCTGGGCGGGCCGTCCGGCTGGGCCAGCAGCGGCACCGCCGGCTCCCACACCGCCTCGAACAGCGCGGCGAGCGCGTCGAGCAGCGCGCCATCGTGGACCAGCACGGCGGCCGGCGGGTCGGCGCGCTCGCGCACCGGCCGTACCCACACGATCGCCGTCGCCTGGTCGACCAGCAGCATCGTGACCGGTGGCCGCGGCGCCAGCCGGGCCTGGACGCCGCCGCGCACCGTCGCGCCCAACTGGTACGGATCGTCCGGCAGGTCGAGCGCGGCACGCGGGTACACGAGCCGGGCGCGGACACCGGACCCGGGCGCCGGCCACTGCGCGAGGTCGACGTCGGCGGGATCCGCGACGAAGGCGGAGGCGGCGTGGGCGGCACCCCGCCACATGTGCGCGAAGCGCTGGCGCAGCGCGGAGACGCCGGTCACCATCTCCACCGGGTTGCCGGGCGGCCGGGCGCGGCTGCGGTACTCGTCGGCCATCTGCCCAACCGCCGCCTCGATGCTGCGCAACTCCTGCTGCCGGCGCTGCAGCAGCGGCCCGAACGCGAGATCCGGCGGCGCGGCCCGGAACCGGTGCGGGTCGTCCGGCGCGCGGCTGACCAGTCCCTTGCTCTCCAGGCCGGACAGGCAGCGGCGGCTCTCCTCGGGCCGCAGGTCGAGCCGCTGCGCCAGCTCGGCGCTGGATGCCGCGGGCAGGCGCAGGAGTGTCCAGTACACCCGCTCTTCGGTGGGTTTGATCCCCACGGTCTCCAGCACGCGCCCGCCTTCCCCCCTCGGCTCCACCGCGTCTGGCCATCCTATTTACTCGCGTCAAAACCTGAACAGGATCGCGCGTGCCTACGTAGCGGCCTAGTTGTCGGGCACCCGCGCCATGAGCATGTCCGCCGGGCCGAAGCCGGACCGCTGGTAGAACGGCACCGCGCGGTCGCTGGGGCGCAGCACAACCCGGGCGAAGCCGTGCTCGTCGGCGTAGCGCAGCAGCGCCGCCATCAGTTGGCCGCCGACGCCGCGGTTGCGGTAAGGCGCCAGGACAAAGGCGTTGCTCAGGTATCCCCACCTGGTCGCCGGCTTACCGGGCCGGGGCATGCGGCGGAAGACGACGAAGCTCATCATGCCGATGGGGGTACCGTCCCGCTCGGCGAGCCAGGTGATCCGGTGCCCGGACTCGCCGCGGTACCAGTCCACGAACCGCTGCTCGTAGTCGCGCTCGGCGAGCGGCCCGTCCTCCTCCTCGGCGTACTCGCACCGCAGCCGCGCGAGCGCCGGTACATCCTTCTCCTCAGCCTGGCGGATCGCGAAATCAGTCACCCACCGACTCTATTGGTAGGCCGGTGCGAGCTGCGCGTACAGGCGGCCCCAGTCCGGGATCTCCTCGGCGGCCAGGTGCGCGGCGAGCCGGTCGAGGAAGGCGTGCGTACCGGGGATGAAGCCCTGCGCGTTGGGTACGCTCAGTCCACTGTGGACGAAGACCAGCAGGGTATCGTCGCCCTCCTCGGACAGCTCGTACCGCACCACGCCGTCCTCGACGATCCGCTGCCGCCACTCGTGCTCGAAGACCGCCGTACGGGTTCCGGTGCCGAGGTCGGCCGGCGGCTGCCAGACGAGTATCCGCCCGGTCATCTGCTTGGCTTCGGGGGGCGCCGGCGGATCCTCGGGCTGCATCGCGATCGTCCCGCCGGCACGGGGCTCGATGGTGGTCGTCCCGAACCAGGCCGCGCGCCGCGCGGGTTCGGTGAGCGCGGCCCATACCTCGTCGATCGGGTACGGCAGTCTCCGGCGGAACGTCATCGTGGCGCACGCGCCGAGTACGTCCAGGCTGCCCAGTCGGTCGTCAACCGGCATCGCTTGCTCCCTTTCGTTTGGCCTTTTTGGCGGCCTTATCGTGTGTGGCGGCCTTATCGTGTGTGGCGGCAAGGTGCTCCTCGACCGCGTCCAGATGGCGCGCCCAGTACTGGCGGTACCGGGTGAGCCAGGCGTCCACTTCGGACAGTCGTTCGGCCCGCAGGGTGTAGATGCGGCGCTGCGCCTGGGCCCGTACGTCGACCAGCCCCACCTCGCGCAGCACCCGCAGGTGCCGGGAGATCGCCGGTTGGGTGAGGGCCGGGAAGGCCGACACCAGGTCGCCCGCGGGCCGCTCGCCGCCGCTCAGCAGGTCGAGCACGGCCCGGCGGGTCGGGTCGGCCAGCGCGGCGAAGACGTCCATGGCACCAGTATCACGGAAGGCTCATATAAAAGCAACGTCATACAGCTGCTTCCTCGCCGGTGCCTCCGGACCGCCGGGTACGCTCGGAATCGTGCGACCATACGTGCTGCTGAGCTGCGCGGTGTCGCTCGACGGGTACCTGGACAACGCCGGACCGGACCGGCTCGTTCTCTCCAACGACGCTGACCTGGATCGGGTGGACGAGGTGCGGGCGGGGTGCGACGCGATCCTCGTCGGCGCCACCACCATCCGGCGCGACAACCCCAGACTGGAGGTACGCTCGCCGCGCCGCCGGGCGGACCGGCTGCGCGACGGCCGGCCGGAGACCCCGGTCAAGGTGACGCTCACCACGTCGGGCGAGCTGGACCTCGGGTACCGGTTCTTCGCCGGGATTACCGCCCAGCGGCTGGTCTACTGCCCGACACCGGCGCTCGCAAAGGTACGCGAGCGGCTGGGCCAGGTGGCGACCGTCGTCGACGGCGGGGACCCGCCGCGGCTGGAAACGCTCGTCGAGGACCTGGCCGAGCGCGGCGTGGGACGGCTGATGGTGGAGGGCGGCGCCGCGGTACTGACCCGCTTCCTCACCGCCGGCCTCGCCGACGAGCTGCATCTCGCGATCGCACCGTTCTTCGTCGGCGACTCCCGCGCGCCGCGCTTCCTACGGGACGGCACCTTCCCGTGGCACTCCGGCGCCCCGGCCCGGCTGGCCGAGGTACGCCCGATCGGCGACGTGGCGCTGCTGCGGTACGCCCTGTCGGACAGGTATCCGGGATGACGACCGACCGCGACTGGCTCGCCGAAGCCATCGATCTGTCCCGACGCTGCATACCCAGCAGGAGCGCGTACTGCGTGGGCGCGATCGTAGTGAGCGCGGCCGGCGCCGAACTCTCGCGCGGGTACTCGCGGGAGGGCGACGAGCCGGTACACGCGGAGGAGGCGGCGCTCGCCAAGCTCGCCGTTGCGTCCACTGTGGATACCGTGGGGGCCACGCTCTACACGTCGATGGAGCCGTGCAGCTCGCGCAGCTCGCGCCCGCGTACCTGCACGGAGCTCATCATCGCCGCCGGGGTGCGGCGGGTGGTGTTCGCGCTACGCGAGCCTCCGTTCTTCGTGGACTGCCACGGTGTCGAGCTTCTGCAGCAGGCGGGCGTCGAGGTGGTCGAGGTACCCGACCTCGCCGACCTGGTCCTCGACGTGAACCGGGGCATCATCGGCGGCCGCCAGGCCTGAGCGCACCGCCTCGGCGATGCCGGCGGCGTCCAGACCCTGCGCGCGCAGCATCGCGCCACGCTGCCCGTGCGCGAGGAACTCCTGGGTCAGCCCGATCGTGCGCAGCCGGGTCGGGCTGCCGGCGGCGCGCACCGCCCGGGCGTACGCGTCCCCGAAGCCGCCCGCGACGCCGTTGTCCTCCACGGTCACCACGAGCCGGTACCCGCTCGCCGCGGCCACCAGGGCCGGGTCGACCGGCAGCACCCAGCGCGGGTCGGCCACGGCGACCGGTACGCCGTCGTGGCGCAGCAGCTCGGCGGCGCCCAGCGCGGCGGGCGCCAGCGCGCCCACCGCGACGATCAGCACCTCGGCATCGGGGTCCTGGCGCAGCAGATCGGCCCCGCCGATGCGCGCGACGGCCGGCAGCGGCGCGGCGGCGTCGGCCTTCGGGAAGCGCAGCGCGCTCGGTCCGTCCACATGCGACACCGCCTCGCGCAGCAGCTCGCGCAGCCGGTCGCCGTCGCGCGGGGCGGCCACCCGCATGCCCGGCACCATGCCCAGCAGGGACAGGTCCCACATGCCGTTGTGCGAGGGGCCGTCGCTGCCGGTGATCCCGGCCCGGTCGAGCACGAACGTCACCGGCAGCCGGTGCAGTGCGACGTCCATCAGCAACTGGTCGAAGGCGCGGTTGAGGAAGGTGGCGTAGACGCAGACGACCGGGTGCAGCCCACCCATCGCGAGGCCGGCGGCGGAGGTCACCGCGTGCTGCTCGGCGATGCCCACGTCGTGGATGCGGTCCGGGTACGCGCGGGAGAACGGGTACAAGCCGGTGGGGTGCAGCATCGCGGCGGTGATCGCGACGACCTCCGGATGCTCCGCGCCGATCGCCACCATCTCCTCGCCGAGCAGGTCCGTCCAGGATGGACACTTGTTCGGCGAGGGTGGGCTGACGGCGTGCATCTGGTCGGCCTCGTCCGCCTCGGCCGGCGGGTACCCGCAGCCCTTGCGGGTCACGCAGTGCACGACCGCGGGCGCGCCCAGCCGCCGGGCGCGCCGCAGCGCGTCCTCGACGGCCTGCGTGTCGTGCCCGTCCACCGGGCCGAGGTAGGCCAGGCCGATCCGCTCGAACAGCGAGGCGCCCTCGCCGCCGCGCAACTGCCCGAGGTGGCTGCCGACCACGCCAACGGTCGGCGAGTACGAGCGCCCGTTGTCGTTGAGCACCACGAGTACGGGCCGGTGCGGCGCGGACGCGATGTTGTTGAGCGCCTCCCAGCACATACCGCCGGTCAGTGCGCCGTCGCCGACCACCGCCACCACGGCGCGCTCGTCCTGACCCCGCAGCGCGAACGCCTTCGCGAGACCGTCCGCATAGGACAGTGCGGTGGAGGCGTGCGAGTTCTCGACGAGGTCGTGCTCGCTCTCGGCCCGGCTCGGGTACCCGGACAGGCCGCCGGCTTGGCGCAGGCCGGGTAGTTCGCCGGCGCGGCCGGTGAGCATCTTGTGCACGTAGCTCTGGTGCCCGGTGTCCCACACGAGCGCGTCGCGCGGCGAGTCGAAGACCCGGTGCAGCGCGATGGTCAGCTCCACCACGCCCAGGTTGGGGCCGAGGTGCCCGCCGGTGCGCGGTACCGTCTCGATGAGGCGGTGGCGGATCTCGTCGGCCAGCCTGGGCAGCTCCCCCGCCGGCAGCGCCTGTACGTCGGCCGGGCAGCTCACACAGTCCAGAATGGACATGGCCTCACCCGCCCACGGCGGCGCGCATCGACTCCCGCAGCGAGCCCAGCGTCGCGATGACGGCGGTGGGCTCGTACCCGCAGTGCGCCATGCAGTTGGCGCACCGCTCGTCCTTGCCGCGCCCGAAGGCGTCCCAGTCGGTCTCCTCGATCAGCTCCTTGTACGTCTTGGCGTACCCGTCGGCGAGCAGGTAGCACGGGCGCTGCCAGCCGAGCAGCGAGTAGGACGGGATGCCCCACGCGGTGCAGGACAGGTCCCGCTTGCCTTCGAGGAAGTCGAGGAAGATCGGCGAGTGGTTCAGCCGCCACTTCTTGCGCCGCCCGCCCGCGAACGCCTTGCGGAACAGCTCGCGGGTCTCCGCCACGCCGAGCCAGTGCTCCTGGTCGGGCGCCTTCTCGTACGCGTACCCGGGCGAGATCTGCATGTTGTCCACGTGCAGTTCGTCGTTGAGGTAGTCGAGTACGTCGATGACGTCCTGCGGGCTGTCGGTGTTGAAGAACGTGGTGTTCGTCATCACCCGGAAGCCGGCGGCCTGCGCCTGCTTGATGGCGGCGACCGCCTCGTCGAAGACGCCGTCCTTGCAGACCGACTCGTCGTGCCGCTCGCGCAGCCCGTCGATGTGCACCATCCACGAGAAGTTGTGGTGCGGCTTGAACTTGTGGAGGTGCCTGGGCATCAGCACGGCGTTCGTGCAGAGGAAGACGATCTTCCCGCGCTTGAGCAACTGCCGCACGATCTCATCGATCTGCGGGTGCATCAGCGGCTCGCCGCCGGCGATGGAGACCATCGGCGCGCCGCTCTCCTCGATCGCGGCGACCGCCTGCTCCACCGGCATGCGCTGCTTCAGCAGCGTGTGCGGCTGCTGGATCTTCCCGCACCCGGCGCACTTGAGGTTGCAGGCGAACAGGGGCTCCAGTTCGACCAGCAACGCGAACTTGTCCTTGCGCAGCACCTTCTGCTTCATGAGATAACTGCCAAGTCGAATGCTCTGACGCAGTGGCATAGCCACGCTCAGCTCACCTCCCGTGGAACCGTGAACTCTATGTTTTCGTGCGCCACAACGGTTTCCCGGACGCTGACCGGCCCGAGGCCGGAGATGCAGTGCACCAGGTCGTCGACCAGGTGCGGTGGCGCGGACGCGCCAGCGGTGATGCCCACCCGCCCGGCGCCCGCGAGCAGGGCGAGGTCGACCTCGCCGGCGTCGTCGACGAGCGCGGCGGGTACGCCCTCCCGCGCCGCCACCTCGACCAGGCGCAGCGAGTTGGACGAGTTGCCGGAGCCGACCACGAGTACGAGGTCGCTGTCCCGGGCGATGGCCCGCACCGCCTGCTGCCGATTGGTTGTGGCGTAGCAGATGTCGTCGCGGCGCGGCCCGGCCAGGGCGGGGAAGCGCTCGCGCAGCACGCCCGCGATCTCCTCCGCCTCGTCGACCGCGAGCGTGGTCTGCATCGCATACGCGACGCGGCCCGGGTCGCGGGGCTTGACGGCAGCCGCCTGCGCCGCGCTCTCCACCACGACGACGTCGCGGGGCGCCTCGCCGACGGTACCCTCGACCTCCTCGTGGTCGCGGTGCCCGATGAGGAACACCGTGTCGCCGCGCCCGCTGTACCGGCGCACCTCGCTGTGTACCTTCGTCACCAGTGGACAGGTCGCGTCGATGACGGACAGTCCACGGGCACCGGCCGCCTCGCGTACCGCGGGCGACACCCCGTGCGCCGCGAAGACCAGCACACTGCCCTCCGGTACCTCGTCGACCTCCTCGACGAAGACCGCGCCGCGCGCCTGCAGGTCCCGTACCACATGCGCGTTGTGTACCACCTGCCGGCGCACGTAGACGGGCGCGCCGTGCCGGTCCAGCGCCCGGGCCACCACGTCGATGGCCCGGTCCACACCTGCGCAGAACGAGCGCGGGCTGGCCAGCAGCACCTCGCGCGGACCGGTCGCGGCGGCCCACTGCTCGATCGCGGGTACCGCCCGGCTCAGCGCCCGCAGCCCCGCCACGCCGCGCCGCACGGTACCCGGCCGCCACAGTGGATGCTCGACAGTATCCACAATGGAGCGGATCGCCACGAACGGGCGACCGGCCACGAGCGCGGCCGACTCCATGTCGACCGCGAGCGCCCCGCTCGCGGCGAGCTCCCGCCGCGGCGCTCCGTCCACGAGGCGCGGCGTGGTGACGATCGGCCCGACGTGTACGCGCAGCCCCAGCCGGCGCAGCGCACCGGCGAGCAGCGGCGCGGACGGGCTCGGTACCGCCGGCCCGTCCGGTGACCGTACCTCGCTCGCCACCACAAGGTCCCCGGCCCGCAGGCCCGGTACCAGCCCGCCGCCGACCCCGGCCACCACGACCGGCGCGCCGGGCTCCAGCCGGGCGGCCGCCCGAGCCGCGCGTGCCGGCCCCATCCCGGTCCGCTGTACGGGCAGCGCGGCGCGGCGCAGCGCGGCCCGCTCCGCACGCAGGGGTGCGCAGATCACGGCGGTCACGACTGCTCGCCCCGCGCGTAGCGGCCGAGCGCCGAGATCGGGAAGACGATCCGGTACAGGTGGTAGTTGATGTAGAAGTCGCCAGGGAACCCCGTACCGGTGAAGTAGTCCTCGTCCCAGCCACCGTCCGGCCGCTGGGTCCGTACCAGGAAGTCGACACCACGCTCCACTGTGGCCGATCGCTCGCCCGCCGCCAGCAGCGCGAGCAGCGCCCAGGCGGTCTGGGACGCGGTCGACACGCCGCGCCCGATCCACTCCGGGTCCACATAGGAGCGCAGGTCCTCGCCCCAGCCGCCGTCCTCGTTCTGGTGGCGCGCCAGCCACGCCACCGCCCGGCGAATCGGTTCGGCCTCGCGCGGTACGCCCGCGGCGGCGAGGGCCGGTACCGCCGCGCCCGTGCCGTACACGTGGTTCGCGCCCCAGCGGCCGAACCAGGAGCCGTCGGCCTCCTGGTTGGCGAGCAGCCAGGCGAGCCCCCGCGCAGCCGCCGGCGACCCGGCCAACCCTTCCGTCGCGAGCATCTCCAGCATGTGCGCGGTGACGTCCGCCGAGGGCGGGTCGATGACCGCGCCGAAGTCGCAGAACGGCAGCTTCATCGGCAGGGTGCTGGTGTTGTCGGCGTCGAACGCGCCCCAGCCGCCGTCCTTGGACTGCATGCCGGTCGCCCACGCGATGCCCCGCTCGATCGCGGCGGCCACCGCGGCCCGCTCCTCGGGATCGGGGGGCGCGGCGTGCCGCAGCGCCATCACCACCTCGGCGGTATCGTCGACGTCCGGGTAGACGTCGTTGGCGAACTCGAACGCCCAGCCGCCCGGCGCCAGGTCGGGCCGGCGTACCGCCCAGTCGCCGGTGACCCGGATCTCCTCGCGGACGAGCCACCGCGTGGCGCGCAGCACGGCGTCGTCGTCGCCGGGTACCCCCGCGTCGCGCAGCGCGATGAGCGCCAGGCCGGTATCCCAGACCGGCGACTGGCACGCCTCCAGGCGCCGTACGATCTCGCCGTCCTCGGCCTTGTCGCGCACCAGGAACCCGTCCAGCCCGGCGAGCGCGGCGCGCAGCGCGGGGTGCTCCAGCGAGTACCCGAGCAGGTGCAGCGCCAGCAGCGAGTAGACCCAGGGCGGTTGGATGCCGCCCCAGCCTCCGTCGGCCTCCTGCCTCGCGAGTATCCACTCCGCACCCCGACGCATCGCGAGGCGGCGCAGCGGGCCGATCGGGTGCCGCCCGTACAGGTGCAGGACCTTGTCGAGGCGGGTGAAGAACGCGCTCCAGCCCTTGGGCCGGGTACCGCGGCGCGGACCGACCCGGATCTCGTCGATGCCGAACGGCAGCGGCCGTACCGGTCGCAGCGCGTTGACGATCGTCAGCGGTACCACGGTCTGCCGCGCCCAGCACGCCCAGTCGTACACGTTGAGCGGGAACCAGCTGGGCAGGAAGATCATCTCAGGGGGCATGTGCGGCAGCGCGTCCCACGACCACAGGCCGAAGAGCGCGAGCCAGATCCGGGTGAACACGCGGGTGCTCTCCACGCCGCCGTTGCCCCGGATCCACTCGGTGGCGCGCGCCATGTGCGGCGCGTCGAGCGGGTCGCCGGCCAGCCGCAGCGCCACCCACGCCTCGACGGTGGTGGACAGCTCCGGAGGTCCACTGTGGAACGTCGCCCAGGCACCGTCGGCGCGCTGCTGCGAACGGATCCAGCGAGCCGCCTCCCGGGTCTCCTCCTCGGTACGGATACCGAGGAACTCGCGCAGCAGCAGGTCCTCGGCGTCCATCGTCACGTTGGTGGCCAGCTCGCCCTTCCACCAGCCCTGGACGTCCTGCAACCCGCGCAGGTACGCCACCGCCGCGACGAGCGCATCCTGGACCGGCGCACTCCCCTGCGCCGGCCGGGCGGATGCGGTCTGGGTCATCCTCACGCCTCCCGGTTGACGATGAACCGCCCGAGCGCGAGCAGTTCCTGGCGAGTCGGCTCCGGCAGGGGTACGGAGTCCAGCGCGCTCTCGCCGAGCGCCATCCGCCGCTTCGCCTCCGCGACCGCCCAGTCCCGGCCGCCGCCGGCCGCCACCAGATCCGCCGCGGCGAGCAGCTCCGCCTCCTCCGGATCCCCGGGCGTCGCCAACCACCGGGCGAGGCCGTCGCCGGCGGTACCGCCGCGGCTGACCACGTACGTCACCGGCAGCGACTTCTTGCGGGCGCGCAGGTCGGAGCAGACCGGCTTGCCGGTGACCGCCGGGTCGCCCCAGATGCCGAGCACGTCGTCGATGAGCTGGAAGGCGATGCCCAGATGGGCGCCGAAGGTCTCCAGCGCCTCCACCACCGTCTCCGGCGCGCCGGCCAGTACCGCCCCGATCGCGGCGCTCGCGGACAGCAGCGACCCGGTCTTGCCGGCCGCCATGTCCAGGCACTCGGCGAGCCCGACGTCGTCGCGCCGCTCGAACGCCAGATCCTGTACCTGGCCGCGGATCAGCTCGCGGGTCGCGGCGGCGAGCAGCCGGCCGGCCTCCGCGGCGTAGGGCGAGCCGGACTCCAGCAGTGTCTCGTGCGCCAGCGACAGCAGCGCGTCGCCGGTCAGGATCGCGCTGGACGCGCCCCACACCGCCCATACCGTGCGGCGGTGGCGGCGCTCCACGTCGCCGTCCATCAGGTCGTCGTGCAGCAGCGAGAAGTTGTGCACCAGCTCGACGGCGACCGCGCCGGGCAGGCCGGTCTCCGGCGACCCGCCGGCCGCCTCCGCGGACAGCAGGGCGAGCGCCGGGCGTACCGCCTTGCCGCTGCCGCCGGTGGCCGGGCGTCCGTCCACATCGGACCATCCGAGGTGGTACTCCGACTGCGCGCGGCTGGCCGGGTCGAGCCGGGCCAGCGCGGCCCGCAGTGCCGGCGTGACCGCGTCACGGCTGCGGTGCAGCGAGGTGAGCATCGTCGTCATGCGGGGACCTCCGCCACTCTTCGGTCCACATTGGACAGAACCGCCGCGGCGGCCGCCTCCCCGCTGCGCACCGCGCCCTCCATGGTCGCCGGCCAGCCGGTGGCGGTCCACGCGCCGGCCAGGTACAGCCCCGGTATGCCGGTACCGGTGCCCGGGCGCAGCGCACCGCTGCCCGGCGCCGGCCGGAACGTGGCGTGCCGCTCGCGGGTCACGAAGAAATCGCGTATGGCCGCGGTGCGCGCCGCCGGCAGCAGCTCCTCGACCGCCGGTAGCAGCCGCTCCCGCAGCGCCGCCGCCGGTACGTCTATCTCGGCGTCCGCCGCGGACAGCGACAGCGCGAGGTACTGCCCGCCGGCGAGCCCCGAGTGCGCGGTCCGATCGAAGATCCACTGTACCGGAGTGCCCACCCCCGCCAGGAACTCCTCCGCCATCACCCGCCGGTCGTACACGATGTGCACGTTCACGATGGGCGTGCTGCCCAGCCGGGCGCCCCAGCCCTCGGGCAGCCCGCCGCCAGACGGGATCAGGCGTTCCGTGACCGGCGGCGGTGTTGCCAGCACCACCTGCTCTGCCATGCTCTCCTCCCCTCCGTAGGCGATCCGCCAGCTCTCCCCTGCCGGCTCGACCGCCGTCACCTTCGCGGACGTCAGCACCCGCGCCCCGGCCGACCGCAGCGCCGCCTGCGCCGGCTCGCCGTGTAGCTCCCGCAGCGGCACCAGGGACCAGCCGATGTCGGCCGCGCCGGCATGCGTGAGCAGTCCGATCTGGAAGACCGTCGCGGCCAGCGCCAGCGACGCGTCCGGTGCGCGGGCGTTGAGGGTCGCCACACCCACCAGGTCCCACAGGTCCCGGATGGCGCGCTCGCTCTGCCCGTGCGCGGCCAGCCACCCGCCGAAGCTCTGCGCGTCGGTCGCCGGGGCGCTCGCGTCCACGCCGCGTAGCGCCAGCGCGGCCCCGATGAAGCGCAGCCGCTCGGCCGGGCGCAGCGGCGCGTACCGCAGCAGCGAGCCGCCCAGGTGCAGCGGGGCGGGCAGCCGGTTGCGGCGCAGCCGGGCGGTGCGCCCCCCGGCGGCGCGTACCGGGATGTCCAGCCGGGGCTGCAGCCGCACCCGGTCCATGACCCCGAGTCGGGACAGCAGCCCCAGGTACGAGTCGCAGCAGCGCAGGAAGACGTGCTGCCCGTTGTCGACGGAGAGCTCGCCACGGCGGAACGAGTGGGTCAGCCCGCCGAGCCAGCCGCGCGCCTCGAACATGGTCACCGGCACTCCCGCGTCGGCGCAGCGCAGCGCGGCGGTGATACCGGCTAAGCCACCCCCCACTACCGCGACACTCATGCCGACTCCCCGCTCACGATCGGACGCCCGTCAGCGCGCGGGCGGCCACGCCCGCCTTCTGCCAGCCCGACAGCGACAGCCGGCGGTCGTACACGCTCGCCGGCTCGGCCGCGATGCGCCCCAGCAGTCGCCGGTAGATGCCGGCCATCGCGGCACAGCAGGCCGCGCTGCGCCGGTCCAGCAGCGGCACCAGGCGCAGGCCGTCGGCGTACCAGCGCTGGGCCCGCTGCGCGCTGAAGCTGACCAGCGCGGCCAGGCCGCCGTCCTTGTCGATGAGCGCGCCGTGCTCGTCGAGGGCCAGCTCCACGCCGAACCGGTCGAGCTCCTCGCGGGGCAGGTACACCCGACCGTTGCCCAGGTCCTCGCGGATGTCGCGCAGGATGTTGGTCTGCTGCAACGCGATGCCCAGCGCGTCGGCGTACCCGGACGAGTGCGGGTCGGGGCGCGAGCCGAACACGCCGAGGCACAGCCGCCCGATCGAACCCGCCACCGCACGGCAGTACGTGACCAGCTCGTCGAAGGTGGCGTAGGTGCGGCCGGTGACGTCCATCTCGACGCCGTCGACCAGCTCCTCGAAGGCGCCCAGCGGGATCGGGTACCGGCCGGCCGCGTCGGCGACCGCGACGAGTACCGGATCCGACGGGTCGGCAGGGTCGGCGAGGCTCGCCCGTACCTGCGCCAGGGCGGCCAGCTTCCGCTCGGCGGGCAGGTCGCCGTCGCCGATGTCGTCGATGCGCCGGGCGAGGGCGTACACCGCGCAGAGCACCGCCCGCTTGTCGGGACGCAGCAGCCTGATCCCGTAGTAGAAGTTCCGGGCCTGGTCCCTGGTGATCGACTCGCACAGCGCGTACGCCTCGGACAGGGTGCTCGTCACGCCGGACCCCTTCCCCGTATGAGCAGCGCTAAGGCGTGACGAGCGACATCCGTGGCCCGGGGCCTGGGGGTCGCCGCCAGCACGTCGCCGTCGGCGCGGCGCAGCGCGTCGACCGTCGCCAGCCCGCCGGCCACGTAGCCCGCCACCGCCAGCCGCGCCCAGCCGCGCAGTTCGCCGACGAGCGGCGCGCCCGAGTCGAGCAGTTCGGCGGCGCGCCCGGTCTCGAAGGCCATCAGCCTGCGTACCGCGTCCGAGGCGGCCGGCGCGTCCAGGTCGGCCTCGGTGACCCCGAACCGCCGCAGGTCCTCCCGGGGCAGGTAGATCCGGCCGGCGCGGCGGTCCTCGGCGACGTCCTGCCAGTGCTCGACGAGCTGCAGGGCGTCGCAGATCCGGTCGGAGAGCGCGATCCGCTCGGGCGTACTGGCACCGAAGATGGCGAGCACCACGCGCCCCACCGGCTCCGCCGACAGCCGGCAGTACCCGAGCACGTCGGTGAGCGTCTCGTAGCCGTGCACCCGCTGGTCCTGGCGGTTCGCCTCGATCAGGTTGAGGAACGGCTCCGCGGCCAGCCCGCACGCGCGCACGGTCGGTACGAGCCGGCGCAGCACCGTGGCCCGCGGCTCCCGCCCCTGCCAGATGCCGGCCAGCTCACGGGCGAACTCGTCGAGCTGGGCGCCGCGGTCGCCGGCCGCCTCGTCGCCCAGGTCGTCGATGGTGCGGACCACCCCGTACACGGCACCGAGATGTACCCGGTACCGGCGCGGCAGGACTCGCATAGCGACCGGAAAGTTCTCGGCCCGTTCCTTCGCGCGCAGCTGTTGATCCGTGGCCGACGCCATGATTCGATGCTGCAACGACGTCCGCTTACAGATCTGCGATGAATCGAGTGATTCTCACCGGCGCGAGTTATCACGCGGGAACAAAAAGCCACCGCGGGTGTCATCGAGAAACATCCGTGCGGTAGACACGGAGGAATGTGGCTACAGGATCGCGACCGGGACGGGGACCGCGGTCACGCACCGCTTGACCTGCTGGTACCCGCGCTCGTGCAGCGGCTGCCACACCTGCTCCGGGAGGTCAGGGACCTGCTGGCCGACGACTGGCCGGACTACGCCAAGTTCCTCGCCGACGAGCACGAGGAGGTCGCGGTCGCGGCCGAGGTGTTCCTGCGTGGCCTGGTTCACATTGCCCAGCAGGGCCTCGCCCACGATCCGGTGCCGCAGGCCGGCCCGCAGGTCGCGCTCTTCGAGGAGATCGGCCGGATCCAGTGGCGGGAGGGGCGCGACGTGTCGACGCTGCTCTCCGCATACCAGGTGGGCGCGCGGGTGGCGTGGCACCACGTCTCCAGCGCCGCGCTGGCCACCGGAGTGGCGCCGGAGGTCCTCGCGGCGCTCGCCGAGGCGGTCTTCGTCTTCATCGACCAGCTCTCCTCGGCCTCCGCCCGGGGCTTCGTCATGGAGCAGTCGGAGGCGGCGGTCACCCGGGAGCGGCTGCGCGACGAGCTGGTCGAGCTGCTGCTGTCGGACCGCTCGGACAGCGAGGCGGTACAGGCGGCCGCGAGCCGGGCCGGTTGGCCGCTGCCGCGCGAGGCCGCGGTGATCCTCATCGAGCCGGACAACACGATCGGCCAGTCGATGCTCGCCCGGCTGGACGGCTCCTGCCTGCTCATTCGCCGGCGGGCGCTGCTGGGCGCGATCGTCCCCGACCCGGTACGCCCCGGGCGGCGCCAGCGGCTGGTCAGCACGCTGGCCGGGGCGAGCGCGGTGGTCGGGCACCCGGTGCCGCTCGCGTACCTGCCGGCGAGCGTACGCATCGCGGAGGTGGCGGCGGAGCTGCGCCGCGCCGGCGTGCTCACCGACGACCCGATCTTCGCGGAGGAGCACCTCGACGCGATCATCGTGCACCGCGACGGCAGGCTGCTGGAGGCGCTGCGCCAGCGGGTGCTCGCGCCGCTGTCCGGGCTGGCACCGGCGGTACGCGAGCGGCTGTCCGAGACGCTGGCGAGCTGGCTGCGGCACATGGGCGACCGCCAGGCGGTCGCGGCCCACCTGCACATCCACCCGCAGACGGTCCGGTACCGGATGACCCAGCTGCACAACCTGTTCGGGGAGGCGCTCGACGATCCGGACAACCGGGCCCGGCTCACCCTCGCGCTGGCCTGGGAGCCCGATACGGTGCCGCCGCCGGCCGGCGATGGCGACCGCCGCAAGGGCACGTCGTCAGGCCGTCATCCGGGCGTCGCTGGACACTGAGCCGACCGGCGCGGCGACCCGCAGCTCGTCGAAGACCCCGCGCACACCGCGGCGCAGCGCCTCGGCATCCTCGACCAGGGCCGGGTCCGTGCACAGCGCCACGTAGAGAACACCGTGCCAGCCCAGCGCGCCGACCGCCAGCGGGGCGCCCGGTGCCAGCGGCAGGATCGGGTACGCGCCGCACAGCGGCGGACCGGCCAGCCGCAGCTCGACCTGGGGCCCGGGCATGTTGGAGATGATGCCCTGGAAGAAGGCGCCGCCGTAGACGGTGCGGGCGAACCAGGCGTGTACCGGTGGTGGCAGCAGCCCGGCGAGCGTGCTCATGACGAAGCGGGAGGCGAGGGCGCGGGTACCGGTGCGCAGGCGGCGACTGCCCCGGGCCACCTCGGCGAGGCGCTCCGGCTCCGACAGCGGCCCCATCGGCAGGTCCATCATCACCGCCGCGGTCAGGTTGCCCTCCGCGCTCGACGCGGGTTCGCGCACCATCAGCGGTACCGCGACGCGCAGCCGTGGCGCCCGGCCCGGTACCGGCTCGGGCATGGCCCGGCGCAGCCCGCCCGCGACGCTGGTGAGCAGCACGTCGCTGACTCGGGCGCCGTGCCGCCGGGCCACCGCCCGTACCTCGTCCAGCGGCAGGTCCACCATGCCGAAGCGGCGGGCGGGGGTACCGCTGACCGGCAGGCGTACCGACGGGCGCCCGTCGGTGGCGAGCTGGGCCAGCCCGACCACGACGCCCAGCGCACGCCGTACCGGCCCGGGTGGGCGGGCGTCGGCGGCCAGGTCGGCGAGCGAGAACGGCGGCTCCATCAGCGACATGGCCTGCGCGACGGTACCGATGCCGTCGGCGACGACGTGGTGCACGACGAGGATCGCGGCGGCCCGGTCCGGCGCGATGCCGGTCACCGCCACGAATCTCCACAGTGGACGATCGAAGGGCAGCCGCTCGCCGGCGAGCTCGGCGGCGAGGGCCTCGACCGCCGCCATGCCGCCCGGCCGGCCGTCCGGCAGGCGCACGTCCCGCTCCGGTACGTGCCACTCCCAGTCCAGCTCGGCCGCCTCGGTCCAGCGCGGCCGGCGCCAGCGCGAACGCTCGCCGAGCACCTGACGGAACCGGGGCAGGTCGCCGATGTGCTCCTTGATCACGGCGGCCAGCGCGTCCCGGCTGAACGGCACCTCCCGGGTGTCCAGCACCGCCACGCCGCCCACGTGCTGGGGGAACGCGCCGTCCTCCACGTGCAGGAAGAACGCGTCTGCCGCCGGTACCCGATGCCCCGGCTTCCGGCGCGTCAGCCGCAACAGGCCGAAGCACAGCCCCACCAGCAACGCCCCGCCAAC
>JBPYFB010000312.1:0-3149 GCA_051986465.1 Rugosimonospora sp. | reverse complement strand
GTCGATGGTCAAGGCCAGACCGAACAACCGCAGAGCGGCCGCGCGGTCACCGCGGAGCCGGATTGCGCCCACGATCCCGAGCGCGGTCGTCGCCAGCGTGGCGAGGACCGCCGCCACCGCCGCGAAGTCCTCGCGGTGACGGCCACCGTCGATGATCGCGCCGAACAACAGGAACAGCAGGGGCTGGGCGATGATCCAGCCGGCCACCACCCGGACCGGCCAGCCACGCTGCGCGAGCCGGTCACGGGTCTGGCGGACCCGGTCGACCAGGTCATGCCAGGGTCGGGCCACGGTCTCCTCGCGTTCGGGCAGCGCCTCCAGCAGACCCACCACCGCGCGGTCCAACTCGCTGTCCGGTGTACCGACGGACCGGATCGCGTCGGCCCGCTGGCGTGCGGTCACTCCGTACACGACCCCACCCAGTGCCACGTCCACCGCGTCGGCGCGTCGCTGCCGCCTGCTCGGCTCGGCCGGACTGCTCAACCGGCGGTCCAGCAGCACGAGGAGCATGAAGACCAGATAGATGACGCTCGCGGCCGGCGGATAGAAGTAGTTGTTGTCCACGGTGAGGAACTTGCCGACCTCGTCGAGGAACAGTCCGAAGCCCACGCCGCCGACGACCGCGGCGGCGAGCCGCACGGCGTGTCCATATAGGACAGTGGCGACCCCGATCGCGACGACCATCAGCAGGCCGCCCCACAGCACGTGTGCGATGTGCAGGCCGCCCTGGCCCAGCCTCGGGTAACCGGTCATGCCCAGGTAGGTACGGGTCAGCACCACAGTGCCGATACCGGCGAACATGAAGGCCCGTAGGTAACGTGTCGCGTTCACGGCACGTACGGTTCTCAACTGGACTGCGGCCGCCATCAGGTCTGTTCGCACATCGCAAGCATTGTCGAGGCACGACCGTGAGGACATCGGGAGGCGCCCGGATCATGACTCAGGGTTGGGCCGTAGGTGGCCGCCCGCTCATCGCTGCCCGGCGGCCCCGCGAAGCCAATCGGCCCACTGTTCGGCGTCCTCCCGCCGGGCGAACCCGTTGAGCGCCGCGGCCGCCAGCCCCACCGGGAGCGCGTCGAGCTCGCGCAACCGCCGCCATTGGGCCAGGTTGAGCTCCAGCACCCGGAGGCCGGCCAGGTCCGTGACCAGGTGCAGGTCGCCCACCTCGGCGCCGGACAGGTCGAGGTGGGACAGCGTCGGCTGGCCGACCAGCGGTGCGATCCCGAGCGGGGAGCGGGTGGCGAGCCTCAGCTTCCACAGCGTCGGGTGCGGGCTCAACGACGTGGGATCGACCTCGGCGGCATCGATCGACAGCGACTCGACAGGCAGGTCGGGCGGGAGGGCCGCCGTCACCGACGCGGCGCGGTTGATGGAAACGCTGCGCAGCTGGCGTAGCGGCTCGAGCTCCGCCAGGCGTACGACATCGCCCTGGTTGAGGTAGAGCTGCTGGACGTCGAGGCCGAGTACGACATCGGCGACACTGCGCTCTCCTTGGCGCACCGAGTGGCTGTAATGCGGATGGGGCGAGGTGGGCCGCGGGCCCGGGTCGGCTTGCAGCGCCGTTATCGCGTCACGCAGCGCCGCCGTCACGGATTCGGCGACGAAATTCACCGGTCCGGTGACGTCCCTGCCGTACTCGATGACCTGCCCCCGCGTGCCGTCCGGCCCGGGGTCGAGGTCGACCGCGCAACAGTTTCCGCCCCAGTCGGTGCCGACCTCCACCCACCAGTCGTTGCGGGACACCCGCCGCACCCGGCCGGCCGGGTACGCCTCGAAGATCACCGGGAACACGGCGAACAGGTCGTCGGGCTCCACGACCGTCCCGGGCCCGCCGGCCAGGTACGTCTCGACGACGGACCGCAACGGGACCAGCGCCGCGGGGCCGAGCAGCCCGTACTCGTCAAGCTCGGATGCGACGCGGTACAGGGCTCGAAGGTCCTCGGGCAGCCGCAGTCCCATCGCAGTCTCCGCCGCCCGGATCTCGACTTCGGAGTGCCCGGCCCCGAAGTCGGGCGTACGCCCGAACTTCCGTGCCTGTGCGCTCGTGAACTCAACGACAAGCGCGCGGACGGTGGCGAGGACCTCCGGGTCGGTGGGCCGGTCGGTGACGGCGATGCCCGCCGGTGCCGGCGTCGGCGAGGTCGGGTGGTTGGGGTGCCGGTAGCCGGAGTCGAGCACCAGCCGCACCGGAGTCACGCTCGCATCCGCCATCGCCGATTTCCTTCCCCGTCGGTCCGGAAGAAAAGGTATCGGACCTCGTCCCGTGCTCGCCTGCCCGCTCCGGGAACTTGACCTAGACCGCGCTCTAGCAATTAGCGTCGGCGACATGCGATACCGGAACATCGGCGACGGGCGGCTGAGCCTGAGCGTCAGCGACCTCTGTCTGGGCATCATGTATTTCGGGTACCGGACCGACGAGCGCACCGCCTTCGACATCATGGACCGCTTCGTCGACGCGGGCGGCACGTTCGTGGACACCGCCAACAACTACGGCCAGTGGCACGGGGAGGCCGGCGAGAGCGAACGTGTGCTGGGCCGCTGGATGGCCTCACGCGCGGCCGGCGACAGCGTGGTCGTGGCCACGAAGGTCGGTGCCCGTACCCTCAAACCCGGCGACCCGTCACGGGAGTACTGGCAGGGCCTCGGCCGGGAGCACATCCTCACCGACGCCGAGACCAGCCGGCGCAATCTCGGGCGCGACCGGTTGGATCTGTACTACGCACACATCGACGACCGCGACACTCCGCAGGAGGAGACGGTCGACGCGCTGGCCGCGCTGGCCGAGTCGGGGACCGTGGGCCTGCTCGGGTGCAGCAACACCGCGCTGTGGCGCATCGAACGTGCCCGTGGCATCGCGCGAGCCGCCGGACGGCCGGCATATTCGTGCATCCAGCAGAAGCACTCCTACCTGCTGCCGCTGCCCGGACCACGGCAGAACAACCTCGTCACCGAGGAGCTGATCGACTACGCCGAGGCCGACAACCTGGCGCTGCTGGCCTACTCCCCACTGCTGGGTGGCGTGTACCCGAGGGGCGACCGGCCGTCCGGCGAGTACGCGCACGCCGCCAACGACGAGCGCCTCGCCGTGCTCGGTGCGGTCGCGAGGGAGCACGACGCGACCACGTCGCAGGTCGTCCTGGCCTGGCTGT
>JBPYFB010000311.1:0-20955 GCA_051986465.1 Rugosimonospora sp. | reverse complement strand
ACCAGGTGGCGTACGTGGAGAACTTGTAGCCCTTGGTGTAGTCGAACTTCTCGACGGCGCGGATGAGGCCCAGGTTGCCTTCCTGGATCAGGTCGAGGAAGGCCATGCCCCGGCCGGTGTACCGCTTGGCCAGCGAGACGACCAGCCGCAGGTTCGCCTCCAGCAGGTGGTTCTTGGCGCGCTCGCCGTCCCGCGAGATCCACAGCAGGTCGCGCGTCATCGGGGTGGGCAGCTTCTCCTCACCCTCGTCGGCCGCGCGCAGCCGCTCGCCCGCGTACAGGCCGGCCTCGATCCGCTTGGCGAGCTCGACCTCCTGCTCGGCGTTGAGCAGCGGTACCTTGCCGATCTGCTTGAGGTAGGCGCGTACCGAGTCCGCGGAGGCGGTCAGCTCGGCGTCGCGCCGGGCCTGCTTGAGCGCCTCGGACTCCTCGTCGTCCCAGTCGAAGTCGTCCGCGTCGGCCGCGGCGTCCGCCTCCGCTTCGGCGGCGAGTTCGGCGGGCTCTTCCACGACGACGTCTTCGATGTCGGCCGCGAGTGCCTCCGCATCGAGCTCGACGTCCTCGATCTCCTCGGGGTTCGCCGGCTCGGTACCCGGCTCGCCAGGTGCCGCCGAACCAGGCGCCGCACCCGGTGCGGCGGGCTGCGCGGCCTTGGCCGCCTTGGCGGCCTTCGCGGGCGCCGAGGCGTCGGCAGCCGTGGTCTTCGCCGCCTTCGCGTTGCCCCGGGATGCGCGGCCCTTGCCGGCGGCCGGCGCCGCGCCCGACTCGTCCTGGGCAGTGCGCGCCGCGGCGGCGGCGCGGACCGGCTTGCCCGTGGCGGCCTTGGCCGCCACGACCCGCTCGCCGTCGCTCAGCGCAGCGGCCGGGTCCGCGGTGGGTTCTGGAGCATCTGGTACGACCTTGAGCGCACGCACAGGCTGCGCCGCCTCCTCGGGACTTGGTGCCTGCTTCGGCGGGGTGCGCTTGCTGGCCGCCTTGGCCGCCTCGCTCGACTCCGCACTGCGGCGGGACGAGGTCGCCGGGCGCGCCGGCGGCGTCGCCTTGGCAGTGGCGGCCTTCGACGCCGGGGTGGCCGCGCGAGCCGCGGCGACCCTCCGCCGGCTACTAGCTGAATCGTCCACGATGACAGTCACCCCCGCCTCGGCGAGCGTACGAAGCAATTTCTTGGCTTGGCTCGGTGTCACGTCGGCATTCTCGACGGCCATGGCGACCTGCGCTGACGTCAACTGACCTCCGGAACCGGCGGCGTGCGCGAGGAGCTCGTCGACGAGTGTGCGCACGTCGGCGCCGGATTGGCGGGCTTCAGTCACGAACGACCTTCCGGTGGAAAAACGAGCATGGCCGGTCCGGCCAACGTAGCGCGCAGAACGCCTCCGCGCCGAGTGCTCGGACCATCCTTGTCGAGTATGGGGAGCCTTGGCACCCTGGTTCGCGCCCGCCGTGGTGTGGCGGGGAGATCCGTGGTGCGCGGGCAGCGTGAATTGTAGCGCCGTCAAGGCCGCGTTACGGAGCAGCCGGGCATGATCGGTACACGCGATCGTTATGGAAGGGGTACGCATGCCGGTCGAGCTCACGGAGTTGCGGGACATCGCGCTGGAGGTGGTCAATGGAGCCGCTGACATGGCGCTGGCCATGCGTACCGAGGCGATCCAGGACGTGTCCACGAAGAGCACCCGTACCGACGTGGTGACCGCCGCCGACCGGGCCGTCGAGCGGTACGTGATCGACTCGCTGCGCCGGCGCCGGCCGGGTGACGCGATTCTCGGTGAGGAACTGGGCGAGTCGGTACCGGCGGGCGCGAACGGGGTGCGGTGGATCCTCGACCCGATCGACGGCACGGTGAACTACCTGTACGGCATCCCCCTGTACGGGGTCTCCCTCGCCGCGGAGCTGGACGGCACGGTGGTCGCCGGGGTGGTGCGCAACGCCGCCAGCGAGGAGCTGTGGAGCGCCGTACGCGGTGGCGGCGCGTTCCGGGCCGGGCGGCGGCTGCGCGGCTCCGAGGCGACCGAGCTGAGCCAGAGCCTCATCGGCACGGGCTTCGCGTACGACGCGCGGCGCCGGGCGCACCAGGCGCGGGTGGTGGCCGGGCTGCTGCCGGAGGTACGCGACATCCGCCGGCTCGGCGCCGCCTCCGTCGACCTGTGCTTCGCGGCCGAGGGGCGGCTCGACGGGTACTTCGAGAAGGGCCTCAACGTGTGGGACCACGCCGCCGGCGGCCTGATCGCCGCGGAGGCCGGGCTGACCGTCAGCGGACTGTCCGGTGCGCCGGCCGGCCCGAACCTGGTCATCGCCGCGCCGGCCGGCATCTTCCAGCCACTGCACGACGCCCTGCTCGCCCTGGACGCCGCAGGCGGCCCCTGACGGCGCAGCCGGGACACTGTGCCGGTCAGTGCGACGTGTCGCAGGTACCCGGCGGCGGCGACGGGTTGCCGAGCGCCGCGATCGCCTGGTGGACGTCGGTCGGGGTACCCAGCGCCTTGTACTGCGCGCCCAGGATCACGTCGATCGTCTCGTCGTTGCGCTTGATGTTGAACTGCAGCTCGGCGTCGCCCAGGAAGTACGCGTCGACCACCGCGGCGGCGGCGACCTCCTTCGGCCCGTACCGGATCAGCGCGATGCCCTTGTACCCGTTGGTGTCCTTCACCGGGCCCACGTTGAACTTGCGGCTGCGCAGGTCGTCGGCGGCCTGCCCGGCGAGGCCGGCACGTTTCGTGCCGTTGTACACGTTGATCTTGATCGTGTTCTCGTCGGGGAGCGGCTTGGTCTGGACCGGTATCGTCCCGGCCGGGCAGGAGCTGCCGTAGGACGCGCTGTTCTGCTTGTCGCGCACGATCGTGACGATCACCAGGACGACGGCGCACAGGACCAGCGCCGAGACCAGCACGAGGGACCGGATCCGCGCGAGGCTCATACTCGTCCTCGCTTGCGCTCGCTCATGTCAGCTCCCCGTACATCCGTACCATCCGCATTTTCCCACGCCCGTCGAGCGTGACCTGGTTTCGCCGTCGCCGAGGTTAACGCCTGCCGTCTCGCGCCGCCGGGCAAACCGCCGGCCGGAACGCCGGCCAAACCTCCCGGCCTCGTCGGCGCGGCGGCGCCTGATCCACCCAGTGTGCCCCTACCTTGGTGTCGCCTGAGTCACAGTGGGAGCTAACCACGGACCTCCGGGCGTATAAGTGTCCCGCGAGAGAGGTAAGGTACCGCGCTCGCCGGGGTAGTTTCGCGGCCGTGTGCAGGACTCGACGGCGAGCTTTCGCGACACGCCGGAGACGCCGCATACTCGGCGCCGCTGGCGGGCAAGGAAACACGTTTGTCTGGCGTTACACACGGCGCGGTTTTGGATTTACGGGAGTGTGACACCGATGGCCACCGACTACGACGCTCCGCGTCGAGACGAGGTCGACCTCGGCGAGGACAGCCTGGAGGAGCTCAAGGCACGGCGCACCGACGCGCAGTCTGCCGTCGTCGACGTGGACGAGACGGAAGTTGCGGAGAGCTTCGAGCTTCCGGGCGCTGACCTCGCCGACGAAGAGCTGACCGTCAAGGTCCTGCCGATGCAGTCGGACGAGTTCCGCTGCGCGCGCTGCTTCCTGGTGCACCATCGCAGCCAGCTCGCGGTGGAGCGGAACGGCGAGCTGATCTGTCGGGAATGTGCCTGACGGATTGGCGACACTGCCGGGCCCCCTGGGGACCGGTCCAGTCGCCTCTCCCCGGGTGGGCCGCCGCCCGCGGTGGCACCATGGGCAGGGAGCGCTGTTCAGCACCGTGAGGGAGGATGCGGCATGACTGGGCCGGCTGAGGCCGACGACGGCGATCTGTCCGCGACGGGCGATCTGTCCGCGACGGTCGCCGCATTGACCTCCGAAGAGCTTGGACAGTCCGAGCGGCGCCGGCTGCTCGGCAGGCTCGCCACCCAGGTCCGGGCGCGGGGCATCGGCGACTTGTTCCGGCCGAGAGCCGCGCTGCGCTGGGTGACCGACATGGTCAGCGACGTCGCACCGCACCTGCCGATCCGCGACCTGCCCACGCTCCAGCGGCACTTTCCCGGCTTGGATCGGGACGAGCTCGCCGACCGGCTGGTCCGCAACGCCGCGCTCAGCACCGCCGCGATCGGCGCCGCCGGCGGCGGGGTCGCCGCGATCGAGTGGGTGGCGACGCCGACGCTGCTGTCCGCGCCGGTCCTCCTCGCCACCGAGACCGTCGTGGTCGTGGCGATCGAGATCAAGCTCATCGGCGAGCTGCACGAGGTGTACGGGGCGCCCGTCACGGGCAACCGGGCCCAGCGCGGCTTCGCCCTGATCCAGTCCTGGGCACAGCGCCGCGGGGTCAACCCGATGCTGCCGGGTGCCGGCATGACCGCGATCCTCGGTACCGCCGTCCGTCGGGAACTGCGCGACCGGTTGCTGCGCCGGTTCGGGCGCAACCTCACCACGTACGGGCCGATGCTCACCGGCGCGGCCGTGGCCAGCTACCTCAACCGCCGCGCCACCATCGCGCTCGGTGAGCACATCCGCCGCGACCTGGCGGAGACCGCTGGCGCCCGCGGCGTCACTCCGTGGCAGGTGTTGCCGGCGCAGAGCCGGCCGGTCTCCGGTGCTCCCGCTCCCGGCTCGCCGCCGCAAGCAGCGCTTCCGCCAGCCGAGCCGGCCGACGGGCGCTGACCACCCAGTACGGCGTCGGGTCGGCGGGGTCGTCGAGCACCACCAGGACCGCCCCGGCCACCCAGGGTCGCTGCACCACGAACGCGTACGGGTCGGCGCGCGGCCCGAGCGCATCGCGCTTCGCCTCGCCGGTGAGCACTCCGACCTCGCTGACGTACCGGACCGGCAGCCGCGCGTCGTCGACCCGCAGCTCGCCGTCCTCGACGGCCACACGGATGCGCCCCAGCCACAGCAGCCCCGCCGCGGCCAGCGGCAGCAGCACGAAGTACGGGATCCAGGTGGCGAACCCCGGGCGGCCCAGGAACACCTCGGCGGCGAGCAGCCCGGCCAGCGCCAGCGCGGCGAGCCAAAGCCACCAGGGCGCGGCCAACCGCTCCGCGTACCGCTCCCGCGCCGGCTCCTCCGCCACCCTGCGAGGGTATGTCACACACTCCGCGCAAGCCCCGCGCGGGGCACACGGCCGACCATCCGGCACGATGGATACCGTGACAGCCGAGACGGTACGCGTGGCAGTGCGCCAGCTGCACCCGGATCTGCCGGTACCCGGGTACGCGCACCCGGGCGACGCCGGCGCCGACCTGGTCGCGGCACAGGACGTGGAGATCCGCCCGGGCGAGCGGACGCTGGTACCCACCGGCGTGGCGATCGCCCTTCCCGAGGGGTACGTGGGCCTGGTCCACCCGCGCTCCGGCCTCGCCAGCCGGCTCGGCATCACCGTGCTGAACGCGCCCGGTACCGTCGACGCCGGGTACCGCGGCGAGATCATGGTCAACCTCGTCAACCACGATCGAGTGAACACCGCGAAGATCTCCCGAGGCGACCGCATCGCTCAACTTGTCGTCCAGCGCGTGGAACGGGCACACTTCCACGTCGTCGACGAGCTCCCCGACTCGGTACGCGGTACCGGCGGGCACGGGTCAACGGGTGGCCACGTGGATCTGGTCCCGGATCAGCGGCCCCGCGTACGAAAGGATGCCCAGTGATTTTCTCGCGTGGTCGCCGCGGCCGGCACTCCCGCGGCGACGGGCCGGACCGCTCCGGCCGGGACGTCAACGAACCGGTGGAGGAGCTCGCGGACGAGCCCGAAGACGAGCGGAGCGTCGGGCCGTACGACGTGAGCGAGGCGCCGCCCGGGGTGGAGCGCATCGACCTGGGCAGCCTGAAGATCCCGGCGGTCAGCGGCGTCGAGGTGCGGGTACAGGCCAGCCCGGACGGTGCGGTGCAGCAGGTCGTGCTCGTCCACGGCGACAGCGCGCTGCAGCTGGGCGCGTACGCGGCGCCCCGCTCCGAGGGCATCTGGGACGAGATACGGGCCGAGCTGCGCTCGTCGCTCACTGGCGCGCAGTCGGTACAGGAGATCGACGGCGCGTACGGCACCGAGCTGCGCGCCCGGGTACGCACCCCCGAGGGCCAGGTGGAGCTGCGGTTCCTGGGTATCGAGGGCCCGCGCTGGATGGTGCAGGCACTGTTCCAGGGGCGCGCGGCCGTGGACCCGTCCGCGGTCGGCCCGCTCGGCGACTGCCTGGAAGGCCTGGTGGTGGAGCGCGGCAAGGAGGCGATGCCGGTACGCGATCTGCTGCCGCTGCGCCTGCCGCGCGATCTTGCCGAGCAGGCCGGCCAGGCGGGTACCCCCACCGACGCCCCCGGCCTGCCCGCCGCGCCCACCGTGGGCCCGGGTCCCACCATCGGACTCGAACCGGGCGCCACCCCCGACCAGCAGCAGCGGCCGGCGCAGCGCGCCAAGCAGGCGCCGCGCCGCCGCCGGTCGGCCTGACGGATCGGTGAGATGGACTCCCGGTCGCCGCGCGGTTCGTCGTACGCTTACCGGCATGCCGTCCGACCTTCGGGCGCCTGGCGAGGAGAGTGACACGCAGGTCATGGCGACCGTCGACCGGCCCTCGCCGGTCCGCAGGTTCCTCCGCCGGCTGGTGGCCACGGAGGCTGAGCTCGATGCCGAAGAGCTACAGCGCGAGGCCGCGCAATCCGGCTGCACGCCCGCGTGTAACGTCCGGCGGGGCGAGCAGGTCACCGTGAGTGGTCGGCTGCGCACCGTCGTGTACGTGCCTCGGACCAACCTGCCGACCCTCGAGGCCGCCCTGTACGACGGCAGCGACGTGGTCACGCTCGTCTGGCTCGGGCGCCGGCACATCGCCGGGATCGAGCCCGGGCGCCAGTTGACCGCGCGCGGCCGCGTAGCAATGCGCGAGGGCCGGAAGGTCATTTACAACCCGTACTACGAACTCGAGCCGCCACGGTGAGGAAATAGGCTAATGACCGTCGAGGAACGGGAAGACGAAGACGAGCGGATACCCACGTTCACCGAGCAACTGGCCGATCAACTCGGCGGGGTACGCGGGATCGTGGAGTCCGGTGCGCCGGTCCTGGTCTTTGTGATCGCGAACATCGTCTGGACGCTCAAGCCCGCCCTGATCATCTCCGTCGCCGCCGCCGTGGCGCTCGCGGTCTGGCGGCTGGTCCGGCGCCAGCCCGTACGGCACGCGATCAACGGGCTGTTCGGGATCGCCATCGGCGCGATCATCGCGTGGAAGACCGGCAGCGCGAAGAACTTCTACCTGCCCGGCATCCTGCTCAGCCTGGCGTACGGGCTGGCGATGCTCACCTCGGTGGCGCTGCGCATGCCGCTGGTGGGCTGGATCTGGTCGGTACTGGTCGCGAAGGGCAGCACCGAGTGGCGGGGCAACCCGCGGCTGGTCCGGCTCTTCAGCTGGCTGACCGTGCTGTGGGCGGTAACTTACCTGGCCAAGACGCTGATCCAGGCGCTGATCTTCCACGCCACCCCGAACAACGACCCCGGCACCGCGCTGGGCATCGCGAAGCTCGCGCTCGGGTACCCGCCGTACGCGCTGCTGCTGGCGATCACGGTCTGGACGGTACGCAAGCGGGCGCCCCTCGCCGAGCAGGGCCTTCCCGAGCAGGGCTCAGCCGCCTAGCACCACCGCGCGCACGCTGTCCTCGACCTCTTCGGTGCAGACGAAGACCAGCTCGTCGCCGGTCTCCAGCGGGTCGTCCGGGCTCGGCACCAGTACCCGCTTGCCGCGCAGCACCGCGACGAGCGCGGCGTCGTGCGGCAGCGGCAGCTCGCGGACCGGCCGCCCCACGTAGGGCGCGCGCTCCGGCAGGGTGATCTCGACGAGGTTGGACTCGCTGCGCCGGAACGTCATCAGCCGCACCAGGTCGCCGACGCTGACCGCCTCCTCGACCAGCGCCGCCATCAGCCGTGGTGTGCTGACCGCCACATCCACGCCCCACTGGTCGGTGAACAGTCATTCGTTCTCCGCGCGGTTGACCCGGGCCACCACGCGCCCCACCGCGAACTCAGTCTTGGCGAGCAGCGACACCACCAGGTTGACCTTGTCGTCCCCGGTTGTCGCGACCACGACGTCGCACGCGTTCAGCTCGGCCTCCTGGAGGCTGGCCAGCTCGCACGCGTCGGCGAGTACCCACTCCGCCTCGGGTACCCGCTCCGGGCGCAGCCGCTCGGTGGCGCGCTCGATGAGCATCACATCGTGGCCGTTCTCGATGAGTTCCTGCGCGATGGATCGGCCGACGTTGCCAGCGCCGGCGATGGCGACCCGCATCTCTAGTGCCCTCCCTCGGGCGGCGCGCCGGTGACCTTCGTCACCGCGCTGATCATGTCGTCCGTGACGAGTACGAAGACCTGGTCGCCGTCCTGGAGCACGGTCGAGGGGGTGGGGAGCGTACCGAGGCCGAAGCGCATCAGGTACGCGACGCGGGCGCCACACGCCTCCTCGAGGGCGCGTACCGGCCGGCTGATCCAGCCGGAGTGCAGCGGCGCCTCGACGATCGCGACGGTACTCGTGGGGTCGCGCCAGACCTCCACGTTGCCCTCGAGTACCAGGTGGCGCAGCATCCGGTCGGCGGTCCACCGTACGGTCGCCACGGTGGGGATGCCGAGGCGCTCGTACACCTCGGCGCGTTTCTGGTCGTAGATGCGCGCCACCACGCGCTGTACGCCGAAGGTCTCCCGGGCCAGTCGGGCCGAGATGATGTTGGAGTTGTCCCCGGAGGAGACGGCGGCGAACGAGTCCGCGCGCTCGATCCCGGCCGCGACCAGGACTTCCCGATCGAATCCGACACCGGTGACGGTCAGCCCGGTGAAGTCCGGGCCGAGCCGGCGGAACGCCTCGGAATCCGAGTCGATGATGGCCACGGAGTGCCCGCGTGCCTCAAGGCTGTGCGCGAGCGTGGAGCCGACCCGGCCACAGCCCATGATCACTACATGCACTGCCCTCGGTCCCTTCCGGATCCGCCACTTCGTTGCACATGAGCCTGCCATGAGCATGGCCGACCCGTGCCAGCGGGGCTCGCATCGCCGCCGTACCCTTTCGTTCTGTGGCCAGTCCCACCTCTCTTGTGAAGCGTCTGCTCATCGGCCGGCCGTTCCGGTCCGACAGGATGCATCACACGCTGTTGCCCAAGCGCATCGCGCTGCCCGTCTTCGCGTCCGACGCGCTCTCCTCGGTTGCGTACGCACCCGATGAGATCCTGCTGACGCTGTCCCTGGGCGGTGCGACGTACTTCGCGTACTCGCCCTGGATCGCCCTTGGCGTGGTGGCGGTCATGCTGACGGTCGTCGCGAGCTACCGCCAGAACGTGCACGCGTACCCGTCCGGCGGCGGCGACTACGAGGTGGCCGGGGTCAACCTCGGTCCCAAGTTCGGCCTGGTCGTGGCGAGCGCGTTGATGGTCGACTATGTGCTCACCGTGGCCGTGTCGGTCTCCTCCGGCGTGGAGAACCTGGGCTCCGCGTGGCCGTTCGCCGCCCAGCACAAGGTCGCCGTGGCGGTGGTCGTGGTGGTGGTGCTCACCGCGATGAACCTGCGCGGCATCCGGGAGGCCGGTACCGCCTTCGCCGTACCCACCTACGCCTTCATGTGCGCGGTCATCCTGATGATCGCGTGGGGGCTGTTCCGGATCTTCATCCTGCGCGACACGCTTCGCGCGGAGAGCGCAGGGCTGCACATCAAGGCCACCGAGAGCTTCGTCGGCTTCGGCTTCGCGTTCCTCATGGCCCGCACGTTCTCCTCCGGCTGTGCGGCGCTCACCGGTGTGGAGGCGATCTCCAACGGCGTACCGGCGTTCCGCCCGCCGAAGAGCCGCAACGCAGCCACCACGCTGCTGATGCTCGGCCTGATCGCGATCACGATGCTCTTCGGCATCGTCTACCTGTCGCGCCTGACCCACATACAGTTCGTCTCGTCGCCCGCGGAGATCCTCAATGCTCCTCCCGGGTACACCCAGAAGACCGTCACCGCCCAACTCGCCCGCGCCGTCTTCGGCGGCTTCACGCCGGCGTTCATCCTGGTCATCGCGACCACCGCGCTGATCCTGGTGCTCGCCGCGAACACCGCCTTCAACGGCTTCCCGGTGCTCGGCTCGATCCTGGCCCAGGACCGGTACCTGCCCCGCCAGTTGCACACCCGCGGCGACCGGCTGGCGTTCAGCAACGGCATCCTGTTCCTGGCCGCGTTCGCCACCGTGCTGATCATCGCGTTCCGGGCCACCCCCACCCGCCTGATCCAGCTGTACATCGTCGGCGTGTTCGTCTCGTTCACCCTGTCGCAGAGCGGCATGCTGCGGCACTGGAACCGGCTGCTGCGTAACGAGCGCGATCCCGATGCCCGGCACCGGATGAAGCGCTCCCGCACCATCAACGGCATCGGGCTCGTGATGACCGGCTTCGTGCTGGTGATCGTGGTCGTCACCAAGTTCGCCTCGGGCGCCTGGATCTCCATCGCCGCGATGGCCGTCATCTACGTCACGATGCTCGGCATCCGCCGGCACTACGAGAGCGTGTCGCGCGAGCTGGCCCCGACCGACGAGCGGCAGGTGCTGCCCGCCCGCAACCACGCGATCGTCCTCGTCAGCAAGGTGCACCTGCCGACGCTGCGGGCGCTGGCGTACGCGCAGGGCACCCGGCCGGACACGCTGACCGCGGTGACGGTCCACGTGGACGACGCCGACACCCGGGCGCTGCAGGCGGAGTGGGAGGCGCGCGACATCCCGGTGCCGCTGACCGTGGTCGACTCCCCGTACCGCGAGATCACCCGGCCAATCATCGACTATGTTCAATCGATACGGCGGGACTCGCCGCGCGACGTGGTGACCGTGTTCATCCCCGAGTACGTGGTCGGCAAGTGGTGGGAGCACCTGCTGCACAACCAGAGTGCGCTGCGCCTCAAGACCCGGCTGCTGTTCGAGCCGGGCGTGATGGTGGTCAGCGTGCCCTGGCAGCTCGCCTCCACGGCCAACAAGGACCTGGCGCGGGTGGACGCCGGATTCAGCCGGGTCACCACCCGCGGCCCGCGCGCCGCGCCGGCCGACTCCGCCTCACCCTCGGAGCTCGCGCGCCAGTGAGCGCGGAGCGAACGGATGTCATTGTGAGCGACTTTCTGCTTGGGGTGCGGTTGGAGCTGGAGGTCGGTCAGGTCGCGCATGGCGGGCACTGGGTGGCGCGGGCGCCTGACGGCCGGGTGGTCTTCGTACGCCACGCGCTGGCTGGCGAACGGGTCGTCGCGGAGGTCACCGAGGAGCACCCGGGATACCTGCGGGCCGACGCGGTCGAGGTGCTGGCGGCCGCGCCGGGGCGGGTGGCGCCGCCGTGTCCGGTGGCCGGGGCGTGCGGCGGCTGCGACTTCCAACACGTCTCGCCCGAACTGCAGCGCGAGCTCAAGGCCGCCGTCGTGCGCGAGCAGTTGGAGCGGCTCGCCCGGATGCCTGCCGCCGAGGTCGAAGATCTGAGGGTACGGGTCGAGCCGTTGCCCGGATCGCCTTTGGCCTGGCGCTCCCGGGTGCGGTACACAGTGGACGCCGCGGGGCGCGCCGGCCTGCTCGCGCACCGCTCGCACGAGGTGGTACCGGTGGATCGCTGCGTCATCGCGCACCCCGCCATCCAGGTACCTCGCGAGGGCACCTTCGTGGCGTCGTCCCTCGGTGACGTCACGCCCATATCGCCGGGCGCGACCGTACGGGAGAAGGCCGCCGGTCGCGTGTGGACACTCCCGGCCGAAGTCTTCTGGCAGATACACCCCGAGGCGCCGGACGCGTTCGTGGCGACCGTACTCGATCTGCTCGACCCGCGACCTCACGAGCGCGCCTGGGACCTGTACGGCGGGGTGGGGCTTTTCGCGGCGGCCCTGTCGCCCCGGGTCGCCTCGGTGACGCTCGTCGAGTCCGACGCGGCCGCGGTGCGCGCGGCTCGGCAGAACCTCGACGATCTCGCGAACCTCCACATTGTACGGTCCACAGTGGAGCGATTCCGGTTCCGCGAGCGACCCGATCTCGTCGTACTGGACCCGCCGCGCTCCGGTGCCGGCGCCAAGGTGGTACGGGCGATCGCGGCCGCCTCGCCGCGCGCGGTCGGGTACGTGGCCTGTGATCCGGCGGCGTTCGCGCGGGATGTGGGTACGTTCCGGTCGCTGGGGTGGCGGCTGTCCGCAGTGCGCTGCCTCGACGCGTTCCCGATGACGCATCACGTCGAGACGATCGGCCTGCTCGTCCCGGAGTGAACTCCCGCCGGCCGCGATTTGCTCAGCCCCTGCACAGTCCACAGTGGAGCTTGGTCTAGTCATGATCAGGGTGACCGCGACCGAGTCGTTATCTCGGGCTATCGGCCTGCTCAGCCTGGGCGCGACTGGGGTCGCGTGCCGTCTAGGCGCCTCGCGGTGTCGGCGGTGACCGATACCGTACGCGCCATGACGACCACCACTGTGCGCCACATTTTCGATGCGCCGGACGAGCCGACTGACGAGCAGCGCGAGCGCATCATTCGGCTCATTGAGTCCGTCTGCGGAAAGCCCGATGCGGCAGCGGATCGAGCGGTCCAGGTGATTCATGCGCAGGCCGCGGCACTCGAGTGGGTGCACGAAACGACGGGGGCCTACCCCGCTCCGCTCGCCGTTGCCGACCAGATCGAGGCTGTCGCCCGTCGGCTGCGGCCCCTCGTCGGCGCCGACGACGATCCCGCGACCATCCTCCATCAGGTCGCCGTCGAAGCGCTGGCCAAATATCAGCGCGCAGCCGCCCTGTGAACGGCTACGTGCTCGACGATCTCGCGCTCGACGTGGGCTTGACCGTTGCCGGCGACGAGCACCAGCGGCGTGAGTTCTCGCGCCTCGTCATCGATGCGATCGCGGGAGGACCTCGTCTTGATGTCCCCGCGCTCTGCTTGGCCGCGGCGGACGCGTTGCGCCGCGGAGTTGCTGAGTACGTTGCTGAGATGGTGGTCGACGCACCCGTTGGTGCCATAGGCGTTTCCGCTCTAAGTCGCAGTAGGTGGCTGGCCTACCTACGACTCAAGCACCCATCACTCGGGTGGTCGGCGGCGCATGCTGTGAGCCAGGCGTTGGAGAACGGGAGCTATGTGCTCACCGCCACTCCGGGCCGCTACTCGCAATCACCGTCTTGGCTCTGTGAGCGCTCGGTTGTGAAGAGATCGTGTGGATGTGTGCACGCCTGCTGCGATCTTGAGGGGTGCCGATAGAGTGAGTTTTCATGAGCTCAATTCCCGGTGCCGATGCAGCAGGTGCGGCTGGTCAGCAGGACACACTGCTCACCAGCATCACCAACCCCCACGATCTCCGCAGGCTCGGCCCCGACGAGCTCGCGCTGCTGGCGACCGAGATCCGCGACTTCCTTGTGGCGAAGGTCTCGCGTACCGGCGGCCACCTCGGGCCAAACCTCGGCATCGTCGAGGTCACCCTGGCGCTGCACCGGGTCTTCGACTCGCCAAAAGACCGCATCCTGTTCGATACCGGGCACCAGGCGTACGTACACAAGATTGTGACCGGCCGGCAGGACGGGTTCGACCTGCTGCGCCAGCGCGGCGGGCTCTCCGGCTATCCCAACCAGGCCGAGTCCGAGCACGACCTGATCGAGAACTCGCACGCCTCCACCGCCCTGTCCTACGCCGACGGCGTCGCGAAGGCGTTCGCGCTGCGCGGTGAGCGGCGTCACGTCGTCGCGGTCGTCGGCGACGGCGCGCTGACCGGCGGCATGTGCTGGGAGGCGCTCAACAACATCGCGGCGGCGAAGAACCCGCTCGTGATCATCGTCAACGACAACGGGCGCTCGTACGCGCCGACGATCGGCGGGCTCGCCGACCACCTGGCCTCGCTGCGGCTCAACCCGGGCTACGAGAAGGTGCTCGACCTGGTGAAGGATGCGCTGGGGCGTACGCCGCTGGTGGGGCCGCCGCTCTACGAGGCGCTGCACGCGGTCAAGAAGGGCATCAAGGACGCGGTCGCGCCGCAGGCGCTCTTCGAGGACCTCGGCATCAAGTACGTCGGGCCGGTCGACGGGCACGACATCGCAGCGATGGAATCGGCGCTGCGCAAGGCGAAGCGGTTCGGCGCCCCGGTGATCGTGCACGCGGTCACCAGGAAGGGGTACGGGTACCGGCCGGCCGAGAACGACGAGGCGGACTGCCTGCACGGGCCGGGCGGCGCATTCGACCCGGAGACCGGAAAGCTCATCGCGCCGCCGAGCGTCAAGTGGACCAGCGTCTTCGCCGACGAGCTGGTGAAGGTGGCCGACGAGCGTACCGACATCGTCGGCATCACGGCGGCGATGGCCGAGCCGACCGGCATCGCTCGACTGGCCGCGAAGTACCCGAAGCGCGCCTTCGACGTGGGTATCGCCGAGCAGCACGCGGTCACGTCCGCGGCCGGCCTGGCGATGGGCGGGCTGCACCCGGTTGTCGCCGTGTACGCGACGTTCCTCAACCGCGCCTTCGACCAGGTACTGCTCGACGTCGCCATGCACCGGCTGCCGGTCACCTTCGTGCTGGACCGCGCGGGCATCACCGGCCCGGACGGGCCGAGCCACTACGGCATCTGGGACATGTCGGTCTTCGGCGTGGTTCCCGGGCTGCGGGTGGCGGCGCCGCGCGACGCGAGCACGCTGCGCGCCGAGTTCCGGGAGGCGGTCGGCATCGAGGACGGGCCGACGATCGTGCGCTTCCCGACCGGCTCGGTCCCCGCCGACCTGCCGGCCGTGGAGACCCGGGGTCCGGTGGACATCCTCGCCCAGAACAGCCACCGGGACCTGCTGCTGGTATCGGTCGGCGCGATGGCACACGTGGCGGTCGAGGCCGCCCAGCGCATCGCGGAGCAGGGGTACGGGGTGACCGTGGTCGACCCACGCTGGGTGCGGCCGGTACCGGTCGAGCTGATCGGCCTCGCCGCGGAACACCGGCTCGTGGTGACGGTGGAGGACGGCATCCGTACCGGCGGGGTGGGCAGCGCGCTCGCCCAGGCGCTGCGGGACGCCGGCGTATCGACGCCGGTACACGAGTTGGGTGTGGCGCCCGGCTGGCACCCGCACGGCAAGCGTGGCGAGATCCTCGCCGACCTCGGGCTGACCGCGCAGGGCGTCGCGCGCGCCGCCATCGAAGCCGCTTCGGCGATTACCGACACCAGGTCCACCGAGCCGGTCTGATCGGATCTACCAGTGCGCTAACAAGATCCACCAATTCGGTGTGATCGCGCGCACACTGGTCTCGTGGTAGAGCCGGCGGTCATCGATCTCGGCGCCGACTTCGACACCGTCGAGTGGGTGCGCCCGCCGCCGCCCGTGTGGTGGCGGCGGGGGTGGGCGCTGGCCGGGTACGCGGCCCTCGCCCTGCTGTTTCTCGGGCCGCCCACCGCCGCGCGTGCGGCGCCGCTGGTGCCGATCGTGACGCTGCCCGCCGGCGGGGCGATCACGTACGGGGTCAGCGCCGACACGCTGTTCGCGGCCTGGTTCGCCTTCCAGGCGCCGGACGCGGGTAGCGCGCGCCCGCAACCCAGCCGCGCCACGCTCGACGCGTACCGGCTCAAGGATGGGCAGCTGCGCTGGCGGGTGATCATCCCGGTCGACGTCCGCGACCTGATGATCCGTCCGGCGGGCCCCGACACGGTCGTGGTGAGCAGCCTCGAACTGAGCGCGGCGGGGGACCGCACGATCGCGTACGACGTGCCCTCCGGGCGCCTGCTGTGGGCCAGTGAGCTGCCCCTGCTGCCGACCGGACCAGTGGGGGACACGGTGCTGCTCGGGGCCTACATCTCGCCGGATGGCACGCCGCTCGGCTCGCCGTACGCGCAGGCCGCCGGTACCGGTGCGCCCCCCGCGATGGTGCTGCGGGCGGTGCAGGTACGTACCGGCGCGACCGCGTGGGCGCTGCGGGTGCCGGCGGGCTCCCGTACGGCGCTGCCCGTGATGGCGGCGTTGTCCGGCGAGGACAACCCGTACGCCGTGATGATCGACCCGAGCAGCGAGGCGCGCTCGATCAACCTGCACACCGGCGCCCTGTCGCCGCCAGCCCAGGTGCGGATCGGGTCGACCCGGACGGTGCGCGGCGACGAGCAGGGGCCGGCGCTCGCGGTGAGTGGGCGCTGGCTGATCATCGCGTACCAGGGTGCCGGCGGCCCGACGCTCGCCAGCTACCGCGCGGACACCCTCGCCCCCGGCTGGACGGGCCGGGTGGACTCGCTCAACGTGGTGGCGACTGCCTGCGCGGCACTGACCTGCCTCACCGACGAGGAGGGCAGTCGCGCCGTGGACCTCGCCACCGGCCGGGTCGCATGGACGGCGACCGCGTCGCAGCCGGTCGGCATGCTGGGCCGCTGGCTGTACGCGGTGCCGCTGGACGCTGCGCGCAACGGGTACCCGAGCCTGCTCGTCCCCGCCTCGGGTACGACCGCGCTGCGGCTGACCGGGTGGGCGGCGGTACCCGGGCCGGCAGGCGGGCCGTACCTCGTCAACGCCGAAAAGGAGCCGGGGCTGCCCGGCGGTGCCTGGCTGGGTGTGGTGCACACGGTTGCCGGGGTGCCCCGGGTGGAGCCGGTCGCGCCACTCGCCGGGCTGGTGATCGCGGGCTGCACGGCGGTACCGGACTTCGTCGTCTGCCTCACCCGCGACCAGTACCTGTGGGTCTGGCGGTACCGGGTATGACCGCCGTCATCGAACTCGGTGAGGACTGGGCACTGCCGGAGGAGGTGCAGCCGGTACCGTCGGGTATCCCTCGGGCGCCGTTGCTCATGGTCGCCCTGGTGCTGCTCGCCATGCTCGGTGGTGGCGCCCGGCCCGCGTACCGGCTGGTGAGCCTGTTCTCCGTGCCGATCGAGGTGACCAGCACGCACACGATCAGCGGGGACACCCTGTACATCACCCATACCCGCCTCGGCACGCATACCCGCGAGGTCAGTGCCTACCGGCTGCCCGACGGTACCCGCAAATGGACGACCACCACGGACAGCGCGGTTGGTGCCCTTTTCCCGGTGCCCGCGGCGGGCATGGTCCTGGCCCAGTTCGGCGGTGACAGCGAAACCACCGGCGTGCTCGCCCTCGACGGCCGCACCGGCCGGGTGCGCTGGCGCGACGACCAGGCCCAGGTCTTCGGCGCCCTGCCCGGCTCTGGCCGGGCCCTGCTGATCCACCTCGACGAGGTGCGGGCGGTCGATGCGTCCAGCGGCCGGACCGTCTGGCAGCGGCCGCGCGGCCTGGGCATGGGCTGGGCGATGCCGGACCTCGACCCGACGCAGGACGTCCCGCCGCGGCTGGCCTTCGACGGCGGCGACGGCGTCACCGAGGTGGTCGACGCGGTCACCGGCGCGGTGCTGGCCCGTGCCCGGCTGGAGTCGTCCTGGCCCGAGGGGACCGGCGTATCCAGCGACGGATCGGTGAGCGTAACCACGGGCGGCTATCTGCTGGCGGCCCGCAGCGTGGTGGGCGGTCAACTCTTCGTCGCGCAGCAGCACAGCGCCAGCACCGTCATTGACGCGTACGACCTCGCGACGCTCACCCACCAGTGGCGCGCCAGCGTGACGCCGCCCGCGTTCTTCGTCACCGCCTGCGGTGCCGAACTGTGCGCCGACGGCTTCACCTCGATGGTCGGGGTCGACCCGCGCACCGGGAAGGTGTTGTGGAACAACCAGCAGTGGCGCGACGCCCGGTCGTTGCCGGGCAACCGGCTGCTGGTCTCCGGCTCGGTCGCGAACGCGCCCGCGTCGGTCGTGGACGCCGCCGACCTGCGCCCGCTGCTGCCGCTGCCCGGCTGGTACCCGCTGGTCGGCGCGGCGCCCGGCGCGCGGCTGGTCGGGCGCGACGAGGGTGGGCTGCGCAGCTGGTTCGCCGTACTCGATCCGGCCGGGCCGGCGCTGCGACCGTTGGGCTGGGCGTGGGGCGTGCAGATGAACCAGTGCGAGTACGGCGACGGGTACCTGGCCTGCCCGACGGTGGACAACAAGCTGCGGCTGTGGCGGTACGTGGACTAGCCGGGGACGTGCGCGGTCCGGCTAGTTTGGCTGCATGCGGGTACTTGTGATCGAGGACGAGCGGAACCTCGCCGACGCGATCGCGCGCGGGCTGCGGCGCGAGGGGATGGCCGTCGACGTCGCGTACGACGGGACGACGGGTCACGAGGCTGCGCTGGTGACGCGGTACGACGTCGTCGTGCTCGACCGCGACCTGCCCGGCGTGCACGGCGACGAGATCTGCGCCGACCTCGTCGCGTCCGGCGCGCTGACCCGGGTACTGATGCTCACCGCCAGCGGTACCGTCGCCGACCGGGTCGAGGGCCTGGGCCTGGGCGCCGACGACTACCTGATCAAGCCGTTCGCCTTCGACGAGCTGGTGGCCCGGGTACGCGCCCTGGGCCGCCGGGCGACGCCGGCCGCCCCGCCGGTACTCGCCGTGTCCGACCTCGTCGTCGACCAGGCGAAGCGGGCGGCCACCCGCGCCGGGCGCTCGCTCGACCTCACCCGCAAGGAGTTCGGGATCCTGGAGGAACTGGTCAAGGCGAAGGGCGCGGTGGTATCCAGCGAGGAGTTGCTGGAGCGGGTCTGGGACGCCAACGCCGACCCCTTCACCACGACGGTACGGGTGACCGTGATGACCTTGCGCAAGAAGCTGGGCGAGCCGGCGCTCATCGAGACCGTGGTCGGCTCGGGCTACCGGATCTCGCAGGAGTCCGCGTGACGATCTACAACGCCCGGAAGGCACGCGCCCGGCTGCGGCCCACGCTGCGGCTGCGGCTGACGCTGCTCAACGGCGTGCTGCTGGTCGGTGCCGCGGTGCTGCTGGTGCTGCTGGCCTGGCTGCTCGTACGGCAGGCCCTGCAACCCGCGCACGACCTGCGCCCCGGTACCCGGGTCGGGCTCGCCGACGGGTCCACAGTGGACGCTGGTGCGTGGATGCACCAGATGCTCGCCGGCGCCGAACGGCAACTGCTCGTCAAGGGACTGGTGGCCGTACTCGCGATCAGCGTCGTCGGGGTGGGTGGCGCGTACCTCGTCGCCGGCCGCGCGCTGCGCCCGCTGCACCAGGTCACCGCGACCGCGCGCCGGCTGTCGGGGGAGACGCTCGACCAGCGCATCCGGTACGCGGGCGCCGACGATGAGGTGGCGGAGCTGGCGGCTACCTTCGACGCGATGCTCGACCGGCTGGGTGAGGCGTTCGAGTCGCAGAAGCGGTTCGTCGCCAACGCTTCGCATGAGATGCGCACGCCGCTCGCGGTCATGCGTACCGAGATCGACGTGACGCTGACCGACCCGGAGGCCGACGTCGACGAGTACCGCCGGATGGCGACCGTGGTCCGCGACGCCTCGGAACGGGCCAACGCGCTGGTCGAGGCGCTGCTCGTACTGGCCCGTTCGGAGGCGCAGGCCGGGCGCCGGCTGGTACGGAAGGTACCGGCCGACCTGTCCACCGGCGTCTCGTCGGCGCTGTCGTCGGTACGGCAGGAGGCGGGGCGCCTGTCTCTGTCGGTCGAGACGCATCTGGAACCGGCTCCGGTGGTCGGCGACCCGAGCCTGCTGGACCGGCTCGCCGGCAACCTCATCGAGAACGCGGTGCGCTACAACACCCTGGGCGGCCGGCTGTGGGTGCGTACCCGCAGCGACCCGACACACGCGACCCTGGTGGTCGGCAATACCGGGTTCGAGGTGGACGCGGTTGACGTACCTGGGTTGTTCGAGCCGTTCCGGCGCGGTGGCCGGGAGCGGACCAGTGCGCGTGGCTCGGGGCTCGGGCTGTCGATCGTACGGGCGGTGTGCGAGGCGCACGGCGGTACCGTCTCGGCCGTGGCGTTGCCGGGCGGCGGCCTGGAGGTCACCGTCACCCTGCCGGCCGCCGCCACGACGCCCGTCGCCGCCGGCTCCGCCAGCGTCCCGGCCCGCTGACGCTGGCCCCGCTGACCCGCCCGCGCCGGGCCCCCAAGATCGCCGCGGGGCTGGCCCAAGATCGCCGCAACTTCATTGAAGTTGCGGTGTTGGGCATCCCCTAACCCCGCAATTTCAATGAAATTGCGGGGATCTTGGCGGCGTCAGGGGATCTTGGCGCGGTGGGTCGGTTAGGGGAGGCTGGCCACGCCGGGCGGCAGGAACCGCCGGCCCGCCACCCGCTCCGATACGCCAGTGCGATCGAGGTATGGCGTGACGCCGCCGAGGTGGAACGGCCAGCCCGCGCCCAGGATCATGCACAGGTCGATGTCCTGCGGCTCGGCCACCACTCCCTCGTCGAGCATCAGCCGGATCTCCTGAGCGAGCGCCGCCAACGCCCGCTCGCGTACCTGCTCCGCGGTGAGCGGTGCATCGCCGAAGGCCAGGCTCGCCGCGACCTCCTGGTCGATGGTGCCGTCCCGGTCGGTCAGCGGCTTGCCGGCCGCCACGATCCGGCGCAGGTTCTCGCTGACCCCGAACCGGTCCGGGAACGCCTCGTGCAGGGTCTCGCCGACGTGTAGGGCGACCGCGGGCCCGACCATCGTCAGCAGCGCCAGCGGCCGCATCGCCATGCCCAGCGGGTCCAGCGCCTCGTTCGCCACGTCCAAGGGGGTACCCGCGTCGACGGCGGCGAAGGTCTCGCCCAGGAACCGGGTCAGCAGCCGGTTGACCACGAACGAGGGCGCGTCCTTCACGAGTACGCAGGACTTCTTCAGCGCCTTGCCCACCGCGAAGGCCGTGGCGAGCGTCGCGTCGTCGGTGCGTTCGGCGCGGACGATCTCGACCAGCGGCATCACCGACACCGGGTTGAAGAAGTGGAAGCCGACCACCCGCTCCGGGTGCGCCAGGTCGGCGGCCATCGCACTGACCGACAGCGAGGAGGTGTTGGTCGCCAGCACACACTCGGGCTTGACCAGCTGCTCGACCTCGGCCCAGACCTGCTTCTTGACCTTCAGGTCCTCGAAGACCGCCTCGATGACGAGGTCGGCGTCGGCGAACGCGGTCTTGTCCACCGCGCCGCTCACCAGGCCGCGCAGCTTGGCCGCCTTGCCG
>JBPYFB010000310.1:0-9729 GCA_051986465.1 Rugosimonospora sp. | reverse complement strand
GGTCGTCGGGTACCTGCACACGGGTATCGAGAAGAATCTGGAGTTCCGTAACTGGGTGCAGGGCACCACGTTCGTGACCCGGATGGATTACCTGTCGCCGATCTTCAACGAGACCGCGTACAGCCTGGCGGTGGAGAAGCTGCTGGGGATCGAGGAGCAGATCACGCCGCGGGCGAACACGATCCGGGTGCTGATGATGGAGCTCAACCGGATCGCCTCGCACCTGGTGTGGTTGGGTACCACCGGCTTGGAGCTGGGCGCGATCTCGATGATGCTGTACGGCTTCCGGGAGCGCGAGTACATCCTGGACATCTTCGAGTTGGCCTCCGGGCTGCGGATGAACATGGCGTATGTGCGTCCGGGTGGGTTGGCGCAGGACATGCCGGCCGAGGCGATCGTGAAGATCCGCGAGTTCCTGGCGTACATGCCCAAGAAGCTCAAGGAGTACGAGGACCTGCTCACCGGCCAGGTCATCTGGCATGAGCGGACCAAGGGTGTGGCGGCGTTGGATGTCACCGGTTGCCTGGCGTTGGGGGTGACCGGGCCGGTGCTACGCGCGACCGGGTTGGGTTGGGACCTGCGCAAGATGATGCCCTACTGCGGCTACCAGGATTACGAGTTCGAGGTGCCGACGGCGACCACGGGCGACGTGTGGGGCCGGTACCAGGTGCGGGTGGCCGAGATGCGGGAGTCGTTGAAGATCGTGGAGCAGGCGCTGGACCGGCTGGAGCCGGGGCCGGTGATGGTCGAGGACAAGAAGATCGCCTGGCCGGCGCAGTTGGCGATCGGCCGCGATGGCATGGGTAACTCGCTGGAGCACGTGGCGAAGATCATGGGCCAGTCGATGGAGGCGTTGATCCATCACTTCAAGCTGGTGACCGAGGGGTTCCGGGTACCGCCGGGGCAGGTGTACGTGGGCATCGAGTCGCCGCGCGGTGAGTTGGGTGTGCACGCGGTCTCCGATGGCGGTACCCGCCCGTACCGGGTGCACTACCGCGATCCCAGCTTCGTCAACCTGCAGGCCCTGCCCGCGATGGCCGAGGGTGCCCTGCTCGCCGACGTCATCGCCGGCGGCGCGTCATTGGACCCCGTCATGGGTGGGTGTGATCGCTGATGCCGTTCAGTACGGAGACCTACGACCGCGCGAAGGAGATCATCGCGCGGTACCCCGAGGGGCGCGAGCGCTCGGCGCTGCTGCCGATGCTGCACCTCGTACAGGCCGATGAGGGGTACGTCTCGCCCGAGGGGATCACCTTCTGCGCCGAGCAGCTCGGCCTGACCCGGGCCCAGGTCGCGGCGGTGGCCACGTTCTACACGATGTACAAGCGCAGGCCGGCCGGGGACTGGCTGGTGAGCGTCTGCACCAACACGATGTGCGGGGTACTCGGTGGGGACAAGGCGTTCGAGGCGCTCGCCGAGCACCTCGGCGTCGGGCACGACCAGACCACGGCCGACGGCACCATCACGCTGGAGCACGCGGAGTGCCTCGCGGCGTGCGACTACGCGCCCGTGATGACGGTGAACTACGAGTTCTTCGACCGGGTACAGGCGGAGGAGGCGGTGTCCATCGTGCGCCGCCTGCAGGAGGGTGAGCGGCCGGCGCCCAACCGTGGCGCGCGGCTGTGCACGCTCAAGGAGATGTCGCTGCAACTGGCCGGGTACGCCGACGAGCGCGAGGGCGCGCTGGGCGACGGTCCGGCCGCCGCGCCGACGCTGCGGGGCAACCGGCTGGCGGAGGAGTACAGCATCTCGGTGAGCGGGTTCGACCCGTCGACGCCGATACCCACGCAAGCTGACCGGGAGGCCGGCAAATGAGCGCACCCACGCGTGCGGCCCTGGAGCGACTCACGCCGGTGCTGACCAAGCGCTGGCTGTCGCCGGACGCCTGGCAGATCGGCGAGTACGAGCGCCTCGACGGATACCGCGCGCTGCGCAAGGCGCTGGCGGCGCACCCGGACGACCTCATCGCGCTCGTCAAGGAATCGGGCCTGCGCGGGCGCGGCGGCGCCGGCTTCCCCACCGGCATGAAGTGGGCGTTCATCCCGCAGAACGACGGCAAGCCGCACTACCTCGTGGTCAACGCCGACGAGGGCGAGCCGGGTACCTGCAAGGACCTGCCGCTGATGATGGCCGACCCGCACTCGCTGATCGAGGGCATCGTCATCGCCTCGTACGCGATCCGCGCCAACCGCGCCTTCATCTACGTGCGGGGCGAGGCGGTACACGCCGCGCGCCGGCTGCGCAACGCGATCGATGAGTGCTATCGAAGCGGCCTTCTAGGCCGCAACATCCTCGACTCCGGCTTCGACCTGGATATCGTCGTCCACAGTGGAGCGGGCGCGTACATCTGCGGCGAGGAGACGGCGCTGCTGGACTCCCTGGAGGGGTACCGCGGCCAGCCCCGGCTGCGCCCGCCCTTCCCCGCGACCCACGGCCTGTACGCGAGCCCGACCGTCGTCAACAACGTCGAGACGATCGCGAGCGTGCCGTACATCGTGCTGGGCGGGGCGGCCTGGTTCCGGTCGATGGGTACCGAGAAGTCGCCGGGCCCGAAGATCTACTCGGTCTCCGGTCGGGTCAACGAGCCCGGCCAGTACGAGTGCGGCCTCGGCACCACGCTCCGCCAGCTCATCGAGCTCTCCGGTGGCATGCAGGACGGCCACGAGCTGAAGTTCTGGACGCCGGGCGGCTCCTCCACCCCGATGCTGACCGCCGAGCACCTGGACGTGCCGCTGGACTTCGAGTCGATGGCGGGCGTGGGCACCATGCTCGGTACGACCGCGGTGCAGGTCTTCTCGCAGCAGGACAGCGTGGTCTACGCGACGTACCGGTGGATCCAGTTCTACCACCACGAGTCGTGCGGCAAGTGCACGCCGTGCCGCGAGGGCAACTACTGGATGACCCAGGTCCTGCACCGGATCCTCGCCGGCAAGGGTACGCACGAGGACCTGGACACGCTGCTCGACGCCTGCGACAACCTGCTCGGCCGCGCCTTCTGCGCGCTGGGCGACGGCGCGGCGAGCCCGGTGCAGTCCTCCATCAAGTACTTCAAGCAGGACTACCTCGACTACATCGAAGGGCGTACCCCTCCGCTGTTGTCCCCGGCCGAACTCGTGGGAGCTCACTAAATGGCTGACGAACGCCATCAGGGGTCGACTCCGCAAGCGTCGTCGAACCAGACGGTCACGCTGACCATCGACGGGATCGAGGTCCAGGCGCCCAAGGGCGAGCTCGTCATCCGGACCGCCGAGCGGCTGGGCATCGCGATCCCGCGCTTCTGTGACCACCCGCTGCTCGCGCCGGCAGGTGCCTGCCGGCAGTGCCTGGTGGACATCGAGGGCCAGCGCAAGCCGGTGGCGTCCTGTACCCAGCCGGTCGCCGAGGGCATGGTCGTGCGTACCCAGTTGACCAGCCCGGTCGCGGCGAAGGCGCAGGAGGGGATCATGGAGTTCCTCCTGATCAACCACCCGCTCGACTGCCCCATGTGCGACAAGGGCGGCGAGTGCCCGCTGCAGAACCAGGCGATGTCGAGCGGGCGCCCGGACACCCGCTTCCACGACATCAAGCGGACGTACGAGAAGCCGATCAACATCTCCACCCAGGTGCTGCTGGACCGGGAGCGGTGCGTGCTGTGCCAGCGCTGCACCCGCTTCTCCGAGGAGATCGCCGGCGACAAGTTCATCGACCTGATGGACCGCTCCGCCGCCGAGCAGATCAACATCTTCCCGGGCGACCCGTTCCAGTCCTACTTCTCCGGCAACACCGTGCAGATCTGCCCGGTCGGCGCGCTGACCGGCAGCCAGTACCGCTTCCGGTCCCGCCCGTTTGACCTGGTCTCCACGCCCAGCGCCTGCGAGCACTGCGCGGCCGGCTGCGCCCAGCGCACCGACTGGCGCCGCAGCAAGGTGCTGCGCCGGCTCGCCGGTGACGACCCGGCGGTCAACGAGGAGTGGAACTGCGACAAGGGCCGGTGGGGCTTCCAGTACGCCACCGCGAACGACCGGCTGACCACGCCCCTGGTGCGCGACGCCAAGCACGGCGAGCTGCGCGAGGCGTCGTGGCCGGAGGCGCTCGCGGTGGCGGCCGAGGGGCTGCGCCGCGCCAAGGCGGGCGCGGGTGTGGGGGTACTGACCGGTGGCCGGCTGACCGTCGAGGACGCGTACGCGTACGCGAAGTTCGCCCGGGTGGCCCTCGGTACCAACGACATCGACTTCCGGGCCCGGCCGCTGTCGGCCGAGGAGACCGCGTTCCTCGCCTCGAACGTGGTGGGCAGCTACGACGTCCGGTACGAGGACATCGACAAGGCCCCGGCGGTGGTCATCGCCGGCCTGGAGCCGGAGGAGGAGTGCCCGATCCTCTTCCTCCGGCTACGCAAGAACTTCACCAAGCGCAAGCTCCGCGTCTATGCGCTGGCTCCGTTCGCAACGGCGGGACTGCGCAAGCTCGGCGCGAGCGTCCGGCCTGTGGTACCCGGCGGCGAGGCAAGCCTGCTCGCGGACGACGCGGCGCTGCGTACGGCCCTCGCCGAACCGGGTGCGGTGCTGATCGTCGGCGAGCGGCTCGCGACCGTCCCAGGTGGACTGTCGGCGGCCGCGGCGCTGGCGGCGGAGACCGGGGCGAAGCTGGCGTGGGTACCGCGGCGCGCCGGTGACCGGGGCGCCATCGAGGCGGGCTGCCTGCCCAACCTGCTCCCCGGTGGCCGGTCGGTCAACGAGCCGGCGGCGCGCGCGGAGCTGGCGCACGAGTGGGGCCTGGACAGCGGCGTGCTGCCCAGCGGCCCCGGCCAGGACACCGACGCGATCCTCGCCGCCGCCGCGGAAGGCCGGCTCGACGCGCTCGTGGTAGCCGGTGTGGACCCGGGCGACTTGGCCGACCCGGCCGCCGCGGCCGACGCGCTGGACCGGGTGTCGTTCCTGGTCAGCCTGGAGCTGCGGGCCAGCGACGTGAGCCGCCGTGCCGACGTCGTCTTCCCGGTGGCGCCGACGGTCGAGAAGGCCGGTACGTTCCTCGACTGGGAGGGCCGGCCGCGGGTATTCGAGACGGTACTCAAGACGACCGCGATGACCGACGCGCGGGTGATCGACGCGATCGGCCGGGAGCTCGGCCTGGAGCTGGGTTGCTCGGGCACGGCGCTGATCCGGCGCGAGATGGGCCTGCTGCCGGCGACCCGCGCGCCGCGGGTGGCGGCGCCGAGCGTCGCGCCGACCCAGCCGGCCACACCCGGCCGGGGCGAGGCCGTCCTGGCCACCTGGCACCACCTGATCGACCTGGGCAGCCTGACGGAGGGCGACCCGTACCTCGCCGGTACCGCCCGCCCGCCGGTCGTCCGCATCTCCAAGGGCCTCGCCAGCACGCTCGGGGTGGCCGAGGGTGACCCGGTGACGGTCGGTACCGATCGCGGTGCCCTGACCCTGCCGGCCGCGCTCACCCCGGACCTGCCCGACACCGTGGTCTGGCTGCCCACCAACTCGCCCGGTTCGACCATCCGCCGCACGCTGGGCGTACCGGCCGGCGCGATCGTACGGCTCGGAGGTACCCGGTGACTCTTCCATTGGCAGTGGATCCGACGCTGCGGGACTTCGGCCACGACCCGGCGTTGCTCGTACTGGTCAAGGTCGTCGCCGTGTTCGCCCTGCTGCTCGTGCTGACGCTCTTCACGATCATGTACGAGCGCAAGGTCGTGGCCCGGATGGCGGTGCGCCCCGGACCCAACCAGGTCGGGCCGAACGGCTGGCTGCAGAGCCTCATGGACGGCATGAAGCTCCCGTTCAAAGAGGAGATCATTCCGATCACCGCGGACAAGGTGGTCTACTTCCTCGCCCCGGTGATCTCCGGTACCTGCGCCTTCCTCACGTTCTCGGTGATCCCGTTCGGCCCGATGGTCTCGATCTTCGGCCACCACACGCCGTTGCAGCTGACCGACGTGTCCGTGGCGGTACTGGTGATCCTCGCCGCGTCTTCGATGGCGATCTACGGGATCGTGCTCTCCGGCTGGGCGTCCGGCTCGACGTACCCGCTGCTCGGCGGCTTGCGGTCGAGCGCGCAGATGATCTCGTACGAGGTGGCGATGGGCCTGTCCATCGTCGCGGTGTTCATGACCGCCGGCACCATGTCCACCTCGGAGATCGTGCACGCGCAGGCCGGCGGTTCGCACGCGGGCTGGAACCTCTTCGGCTGGCATCCGACCGGCCCGAGCTGGTACGCGATCGGCCTGCTGCCCAGCTTCCTCATCTACGTGGTCGCCGCGGTCGGCGAGACCAACCGGGCACCGTTCGACCTGCCCGAGGCAGAGTCGGAGCTGGTCGGCGGGTACCTGACCGAGTACTCGTCCTTCAAGTTCGCCATGTTCTACCTGGCCGAGTACATCGCGATGATCAACGTATCGGCGGTCGGCGCCACGCTGTTCCTTGGCGGCTGGCACGTGATCTGGCCGCTGTCCGCGATCGACCACGGCGTACTCAACACCGGCTGGTGGCCTCCGCTCTGGTTCATCGCCAAGGTGCTGATCTTCCTGTTCTGCTTCATCTGGCTGCGCGCCACGCTGCCCCGGATGCGCTACGACCAGTTCATGCGGCTGGGCTGGAAGGTGCTGCTGCCGGCGAACCTGGTCTGGATCCTGCTGCTGGCCGCCTTCCGGACCTACCAGGGCGCCAACATGAGCCGGGCGAACAAGTGGGAGATCGCCGCCGGTGTGCTCATCGTGGTGGTCCTCGCGCTGTGGCTGTGGCCGGCCAACAAGCAGCCCGAGGTGGACGTCGAGGAGCAGGTGGCGGCGAAGCCCGAGGGCAGCTTCCCGATACCGCCGCTGGATCTTCAGGTACCGCCCAGCCCCCGCCTCGCCCGGGTGTCCGGCGAGCGCCAACCCGTCTCGGTACAGGGTGAGGAGGACTGACGTGGGCACCTTCACCGGCTCGTTCAAGGGTTTCGGGGTGACCTTCGCGCACATGTTCCGCAAGGTGGTCACGACCGAGTACCCGTTCAAGCCGCCGCAGCCGGCACCCCGGTACCACGGTCGGCATATCCTCAACCGCCACCCGGACGGTCTGGAGAAGTGCATCGGCTGCGAGCTGTGCGCGTGGGCCTGCCCGGCGGACGCGATCTACGTCGAGGGCGGGGACAACACCGAGGCGGCGCGGTACTCGCCGGGCGAGCGGTACGCCTCGGTGTACCAGATCAACTACGCCCGCTGCATCTTCTGCGGCCTGTGCATCGAGGCGTGCCCGACCCGCTCGCTGACCATGAGCAACGAGTACGAGCTGGCGCGCGACAACCGGCAGGACCTGATCTTCACCAAGGAGCAGCTGCTCGCGCCGCTGCTGCCCGGCATGGAGCAGCCGCCGCACCAGATGCGCCTGGGCAACGACGAGAAGGACTACTACGTCGGCGCGCTGACCAACCCGGGTACCTCGGCGGGTGCCGAGCGCGCCGGCGGGTTCGACGCGGACCAGCCCGGCGTACCGACCTCCAGGGGTGGGCAATGACGGTTATCGCGGCCACCGGTCACGTCAGTACCGGCGAGGAGTGGACGTTCTTCATCCTCGCGCCGTTCGCCCTGATCGGCGCGATCGGCATGGTCTGGGCGCGCAACGCGGTGCACTCGGCGCTGTTCCTGGTGCTGACGATGATGTCGCTCGGCGTCTTCTACGTGCTGCAGGCCGGACCGTTCATCGGCATGGTTCAGATCATCGTGTACACCGGCGCGATCATGATGCTGTTCCTGTTCGTCCTGATGCTGGTCGGCCGGGACAGCTCCGACGCGCTGATCGAGACGCTGCGCGGGCAGCGGGCCGCCGCCATCGTGCTCGGCCTCGGCTTCGCCGGCCTCATCTGCACCGCCCTGTACCGGGCGCTGCAGCACCGCACGGTGGTTGGCCTGACCAACGCGAACGCGGCGGACGGCGGCAACATACAGGGCGTCGCGAAGCTGCTGTTCACCAAGTACGTCTTCGCGTTCGAAGTCACCTCCGCGCTGCTGATCACGGCCGCGGTCGGCGCGATGATCCTGGCGCACGTCGAGCGGCGCAAGGAGGACCGGATCACCCAGGTCGAGCGGATGCGGGCCCGGTTCGCGCCGGGCAACTACCCCGGACCGAAGCCCGGCCCCGGCGTGTACGCCACCTCCGACTCGGTCGCCACGCCCGCGCGGCTGCCCGACGGCTCCGCCGCCGACCGCAGCATCTCGAAGATCCTGCCCACCAGGGAACTCACCTCCGCCGAGTCCGCTCCGAAGGGGACCGAGAAATGACCCCGATGTGGTACATCATCCTGTCGGCGGCGCTGTTCACGATCGGTGCGGTCGGCGTCCTCATCCGGCGCAACGCGATCGTCCTGTTCATGTGCATCGAGCTGATGCTCAACGCGGCCAACCTGTCGCTGGTCACGTTCAGCCGGATCAACGGCGGCCTGGACGGGCAGATCCTCGCCTTCTTCGTGATGGTGGTGGCGGCCGCGGAGGTCGTGGTCGGCCTGGCCATCATCATGTCCATCTTCCGCACCCGGCGCTCCGCCAGCGTCGACGACGCCAATCTGCTGAAGTACTGAGGATCCGATGCCAATCCACTACGCTTCGGCGACCGGCACGCTGGCCAGCTTCTGGCTGCTGATCGCCATCCCGTTGGCGAGCGCCACGATCCTGCTCCTGCTGGGCCGGCGCGCCGACCGATGGGGTCACCTGCTCGGCGTCGGCAGCGTCCTCGCCGCGTTCATCCTCGGCCTGATCTACTTCTTCTCGTTGCGTGGCCTCACGAACAGGTCCGCCGAGATCAAGCTCTTCAGCTACCTTCCGGTGGGCGGCCTCAAGGTCAACTTCGGGCTGCTGTACGACCCGCTCGCCGCGGTGTTCGTACTGCTCATCACCGGCGTGGGCTTCCTGATCCACCTGTACGCGGTTGGGTACATGTCTCACGACCCGGGGCGGCGGCGGTTCTTCGGGTACTTCAACCTGTTCGTATCCGCGATGCTGCTGCTGGTACTCGCGAACAACTACCTGATGCTGTACATCGGGTGGGAGGGCGTGGGCCTCGCCTCGTACCTGCTGATCGCGTTCTGGTTCACCCGGCCCTCCGCGGCGACCGCGGGTAAGAAGGCGTTTCTCATGAACCGGGTCGGCGACGCCGGCCTGTCGATCGCCATCTTCCTGATGTTCGCGTCGCTGGGCACGGTGAACTTCGCCGACGTCTTCAACGGCACGAGCAAGCTCGGCAGCGGCACGGTTCTCGCGATCGCGCTGCTGCTCCTGCTCGGCGCGTGCGGCAAGTCCGGCCAGTTCCCGCTGCAGACCTGGTTGCCCGACGCGATGGAGGGCCCGACCCCGGTGTCGGCGCTCATCCACGCCGCGACCATGGTGACCGCGGGGGTGTACCTGATCGCCCGCTCCAACCCGATCTTCTCGGCGAACCACACCGCGCAGACCGTCGTGGTCTGTATCGGCGCGGCGACGCTGATGATCGGGTGCATCATCGGCTGCGCCAAGGACGACATCAAGCGCGTCCTCGCGTACTCGACCGTGTCCCAGATCGGGTACATGTTCCTCGGCGTGGGCCTGGGCGGTGCCGCGTACGCGCTAGCCATCATCCACCTGCTGGCGCACGGCTTCTTCAAGGCCGGGCTGTTCCTCGGCGCCGGCTCGGTGATGCACGGGATGAACGACCAGACCGACATCCGGCGCTTCGGTGGGCTGCAGCGGTACATGCCGATCACCTGGGCCACGTTCGGCCTCGGGTACCTGGC
>JBPYFB010000309.1:0-5841 GCA_051986465.1 Rugosimonospora sp. | reverse complement strand
GTCCCGGCTGCGGGCCGACGGGGTGGATCCGATGGCGGTGCGCCTCGCGCTGCTCGCCGACCACTACCGCGCCGACCGGCAGTGGACCGACGACGTGCGCAAGATGGGCGAGCAGCGGCTGGGCCGGTGGCGGGCGGCCGCCGCGGCGCCGCGCGGGCCGTCGGGCACTGCGCTTCTGGCGGGGGTACGCGAGCGGCTTACCACCGACCTCGACACTCCCGGTGCGCTGCAGCTCGTGGACGCGTGGGCGGACGCCACGCTCGCGGGGGAGGGCACGGACACCGCAGCGCCCGCACTCGTCGCGGACACGGTGGAGGCCCTGCTCGGCATCGCACTCTGACCGCTCCCAAGGTCCGCGCAACTTTCACGCCCCCGTCGGCCCGCGGCCCCAAGATCCGCGGCCCGCGGCGCCAAGATCCCCGCAACTTCATTGAAATTGCGGGGTTGGGCCGCCCTCAACACCGCAACTTCAATGAAATTGCGGCGGGATCGGGGTGGATCTTGGGTCAGCCGAGAACCAGACCGGGGTCGTTGTCGGTCGGCTCGGGGCGGGCCGCCGGGATCTGGTACTCCTCGGTCAGCGCGGTCACCGGTCCGGGCCAGGTGGCGACCGCGACCTCGATCGGGCGGTGCCGCTCGTCGTAGGCGACGTGCAGCAGGTGCAGTACCGGGGTATCCGGCCGGATCTGCAGCAGCTCCGCCTCCTCCCGGGTGGGCAGGCGGGCGGTGACCTGGTCGGTCGCGCTGCGGTACCGGCGACTGGTGACCTCCTCGACCTCCTGGTACAGCGGCCGCCCGAACGCCTCCGGCCGCTCCAGGCTGGTACCGCGCGCGTCGGCCACGCGCAGCCAGGACGCGCCCACCTCGACCGGAGCGTCCTGCGTGCGTACCAGGTGCCGGCGCACCAGCAACTCGGTACCCGAGGGCACGCCGAACGCGTCGGCCACCTCGGCCGGTGCGGCGGCCCGGGCGACCTCGACCAGCTGCTGCCGGTACCGGGCCGCCAGGTCGGCGTGGTACCCGCGCTGGATCCCGTACCGCCCGCGGGAGAGCCGGTTGAGCTTGCGCCGGGTACCCCGCACGTACGTGCCGGAGCCGGGCTTCGTGATGAGCAGCCCCTCGACGCGCAGCTGGTCGACGGTGCGCTGCACGGTCTGCTTGGCCACCCCGTACATCTGCGCGATCGCCGGTATGGACGGCAGCCGCTCGCCGGGGGCCCAGTCGCCGCGCCGGATCCGGTCCCGCAGTGCGGCGGCGATCTGCCGGTGCGGGTGCTCGGCGGCGCCGGGGTTCACGGTCACGACGCTTAACCTAGCCTCCTAGGACGCCGTAGGGGGCGTGACACGCCGCACCAAGACGTGACACTCCGACCCAACGGGCGAACGGACGGCGAAAGCGGGCGGCTACCAGGCCGCCGTGGGTCCGGACGAGCCGCCGCGGCGCCGCAGGTACTTCTCGAACTCCTGGGCGATCTCGTCACCGGACAGCGGCTGCAGTCCCTCGTCGCCGACGCGCTCCTCGAGTTCGCGCACGTACTCGCCCAGCTCGGCGTCCTGTTCCGCGGCCGAACGCAGCCGCTCCTCCCACTCCGCCGACTCCTCGGCGAGATCCATCATGGGTACCGGCAGGTCCAGCACGTCTTCGACGCGGTGCAGCAGGGCCAGCGTCGCCTTCGGGCATGGCGGGTTGTTTGCGTAGTGCGGTACGTGCACCCAGAACGAGGTCGCGTCCAGCTCCGCGCGGGTACACGCCTCCTGCAGTACGCCGACGATTCCGGTCGGCCCGTCGTAGCGGGTCGGGATCAGGCTGTACCGCTCGGCGGCGTCACGGCTCGCGGCGCTTCCGCTGATCGGCAGCGGCCGGGTGTACGGCACGTCCGCGAGCAGGGCGCCGAGCAGCACGATTTTGTTGACTTCGAGGCTGTGGCACAGCTCCAGGATCTCGCCGCAGAACGAGCGCCAGCGCATGCTCGGCTCAATGCCGCGGATGAGCAGCACGTCCCGGTCGGTACCGGGCGGCGTGGCGACCGAGAAGCGGGTGGTCGGCCACTCGATGTTGCGGGTCTCGCCGTCGGCCAGCGAAACGATTGGCCGGTTGACCTGGAAGTCGTAGAACTCCTCAGGGTCGAGGGCGGTGATCGGTCGGGCCGTCCAGACCTGCTCCAGGTGCTCGACGGCGGCGGTCGACGCGTCCGCGGCGTCATTCCACCCCTCGAACGCGGCGATAGCCACCGGGTCGCGCAGGACCGGCAGGCCATCGAACTCGGTCATGCCGACACCTCGCTCACAAGCTTGCGAGATACCGGCCTGACGGGATGCCAGACCTCGCTCAAACGCTCGGTCACGTGCCCTACTCCTCCGTCCGCGGTGTCCGGCTTGCGCGGCGACGCCGGTACGGCGGTCGCCCGCCCACGCTGCAAGCCTACGTGCCAGACGCCCTGTCGCCAGTCAAGGCCGCGCCGAACCCTGTACCAGGGGGCCTTTCGACGCACCGCCGAAGGTGACCCGCCGCCGGAGAAGTCGCCCGGGACACCCACTACCCTTGACCGGGTGCCGACCTCTCTGCTTGCCGCGTTGTCCGATCGCGTCCTGGTAGCCGACGGAGCGATGGGCACCATGCTCCAGGCGGCGAACCCATCGCTCGACGACTTCCAGGGCTTCGAGGGCTGCAACGAAATCCTCAACGTGAGCCGGCCCGACGTCGTGCGGGCAGTCCATGACGCGTATCTCGCAGCCGGTGCCGATTGCGTGGAGACAAACACGTTCGGCGCCAACTTCGGCAATCTCGGCGACTACGGCATCGCGGACAGGATTCGTGAGCTGTCCGAGGCCGGGGCGCGGCTGGCCCGCGAGGTCGCCGCCGGCTGGTCCACACCGGACCGCCCGCGCTTCGTGATCGGCGCGATCGGCCCGGGCACCAAGCTGCCCACGCTGGGCCACACGCCCTACGCGAAGCTGCGCGACGCGTACCAGGAAAACGTGGCGGGTCTGCTCGCCGGCGGCGTCGACGCGCTGATCGTGGAGACCTGCCAGGACCTGCTGCAGGCCAAGGCCGCGGTGCTCGGCGCGCGCCGGGCGATGGCGGCTGCGGGCCGGACGGTAGCGCTGATCGCGCACGTCACCGTCGAGACCACCGGCACCATGCTGCTCGGTACCGAGATCGGCGCCGCGCTGACCGCCCTGGAGCCGCTCGGTATCGATCTGATCGGGCTCAACTGCGCGACCGGGCCGGCGGAGATGTCCGAGCACCTGCGGTACCTGTCCCAGAACGCCCGGGTGGGGCTGTCCGTCATGCCCAACGCCGGGCTGCCCGAGCTGACCTCGGACGGCGCCGTGTACCCGCTCCGCCCTGGCGAGCTGGCCGAGGCGCTGCACCGGTTCGTCACCGAGTACGGCGTGGGCCTGGTGGGCGGCTGCTGCGGTACCACCCCTGCCCACATCGAGGCGGTCGTGCGCCGGGTGGCCGGACTCGCCCCCGCGCCCCGCGCGCCGCGCCCCGAACCCGGCGTCTCCTCGCTGTACCACCAGGTGCCGTTCGCCCAGGACGCCAGCGTCCTCATGGTCGGCGAGCGGACCAACGCCAACGGCTCCAAGGCGTTCCGCGAGGCGTTGCTGGCCGGCGACTGGCAACGCTGCGTGGAGACCGCCCGGGAGCAGGCGCGGGACGGCTCCCACCTGCTCGACGTCAACGTCGACTACGTCGGGCGCGACGGCGCGCAGGACATGCGCGAGGTGGCGGGCAGGTTCGCGACCGCGAGCACCCTGCCGATCATGCTGGACTCGACCGAGCCGAACGTCATCGAAGCGGGCCTGGAGATGCTGGGCGGGCGCTGCGTCGTCAACTCGGTCAACTTCGAGGACGGCGACGGCCCGCAGTCGCGGTACGCGCGCGCGATGCCGATCGTGCGCGAGCACGGCGCGGCCGTGGTGGCGCTGACCATCGACGAGCAGGGCCAGGCCCGGACGAGGGAGTGGAAGGTACAGGTCGCCGCGCGCCTGATCGACGACCTGACCGGACGGTGGGGCATGGCCCTGCCGGACATCCTCGTCGACTGCCTGACGTTCCCGATCGCGACCGGCCAGGAGGAGACCCGCCGCGACGGCATCGAGACGATCGAGGCGATCCGCGAGATCAGCCGGCGGTACCCGGGCATCAACTTCACCCTGGGCATCTCCAACGTCTCGTTCGGCCTCAACCCGGCGGCCCGGCAGGTGCTCAACTCGGTCTTCCTGCACGAGTGCGTACAGGCCGGCCTGACCTCCGCGATCGTGCACGCCAGCAAGATCCTGCCGATGTCGAAGATCCCGGACGAGCACCGCGAGGTCGCGCTGGACCTGGTCTACGACCGGCGGCGCGAGGGGTACGACCCGCTGCAGCGCTTCATCGAACTGTTCGAGGGCGTGGATGCCGCCTCCGCGCGCGCCTCCCGGGCAGAGGAACTTGCCGCGCTGCCGCTGGAGGAGCGGCTCAAGCGGCGGATCATCGACGGCGAGCGCAACGGGCTCACCGAGGACCTGGACGAGGCGCTGGGTACCCGCTCCGCATTGTCGATCATCAATGACATCCTCCTCGACGGCATGAAGGTCGTGGGGGAGCTGTTCGGCTCCGGCCAGATGCAACTGCCGTTCGTGCTCCAGTCGGCCGAGGTCATGAAGACCGCGGTGGCCCACCTCGAACCACACATGGAGCGCGCCGACTCCGCCGGCAAGGGCACCATCGTGCTGGCCACGGTCAAGGGCGACGTGCACGACATCGGCAAGAACCTGGTCGACATCATCCTGTCCAACAACGGCTACACCGTCGTCAACATCGGCATCAAGCAGCCGATCAACGCGATCCTGGACGCCGCGGAGGAGCACAACGCCGACGCGATCGGCATGTCCGGGCTGCTCGTGAAGAGCACGGTCGTGATGAAGGACAACCTGGACGAGATCGCGACCCGCGGCTTCGCCGACCGCTGGCCGGTACTGCTGGGCGGCGCCGCACTGACCCGGGCGTACGTCGAGGACGACCTGCGCGCCGGCTTCGCCGGTCAGGTCCACTACGCCCGGGACGCGTTCGAGGGTCTGTCCCTTATGGACAAGGTAATGACCGTCAAGCGCGGTGGGGCGACGCTCGTCGACCCCGAGCGCGAGGCCGCACTCGCCGCCCGGCGCGAACGCAGGGAGCGCCAGCGGGCCGCCGTCGCCGCCGCACTGCCCGACCTCGACGACGCGTCCGTGCGCTCGGACGTGGCGACCGACATCGCCGTGCCGCGCCCGCCTTTCTTCGGTACCCGCGTCGTGAAGGGCATCCCGCTCGCCGAGTACGCGTCGCTCCTGGACGAGCGGGCCACGTTCCTCGGGCAGTGGGGCCTACGCGGGGCGCGCGGCGGCTCGGGACCCTCCTATGAGGAGCTGGTGGAGACCGAGGGTCGACCCCGGCTGCGGTACTGGCTGGACCGGCTCGCTGCCGACCACGTGCTGGAGGCGGCGGTCGTGTACGGGTTCTTCCCGGCGTACTCGGAGGGCAACACCCTCCTCGTGCTGGACGAGAACGGGCACGCCGAACGGGCCCGGTTCACCTTCCCGCGCCAGCGCACCGAGCGGCGGCTGTGCCTCGCCGACTTCTTCCGCCCGCGTTCGGAAGGCGAGCCCGACGTGGTCGCCCTGCAACTGGTCACCGTCGGCCAGCCGATCAGCGAGTACACCTCGAAGCTGTTCGCCCGCAACGCATACCGGGACTACCTGGAGGTGCACGGGCTGTCGGTACAGCTGACCGAGGCGCTGGCGGAGTACTGGCACCGTCGCATCCGTACCGAGCTGGCCCTGCCCGGCGGCGGTACGGTCGCCGACGACGACC
>JBPYFB010000308.1:0-26135 GCA_051986465.1 Rugosimonospora sp. | reverse complement strand
GGCGGTACGGGCGCTGCCCGAGGGGTGGACCAAGGCACTGCCGGAGTTCCCGGCCAGCGAGAAGGGCATCGCCACCCGCAAGGCGACCGGGGACGTGCTGCAGGCGCTGGCGCCGGTACTGCCGGAGCTGTGGGGCGGTTCGGCCGACCTGGCGGAGAGCAACAACACCACGATGGAGGGCGAGCCGTCGTTCATCCCGCCGGAGCACTCCACCAAGATGTTCCCGGGCGACTGGTACGGGCGGACCCTGCACTTCGGCATCCGCGAGCACGGCATGGGCGCCATTCTCAACGGCATCGTGCTGCACGGCGGCACCCGGCCGTACGGCGGCACGTTCCTCGTCTTCAGCGACTACATGCGCCCGTCGGTACGCCTCGCGGCGCTGATGAAGCTGCCCGTCATCTATGTATGGACGCACGACTCGATCGGCCTCGGCGAGGACGGCCCGACGCACCAGCCGGTGGAGCACCTCACCGCGCTGCGCGCCATCCCCGGCCTCGACGTCGTACGCCCCGCCGACGCCAACGAGACCGCATGGGCGTGGCGGTGCGCGCTGGAGCACACCGACCGGCCGACCGCGCTGTGCCTGACCCGCCAGAACCTGCCGGTGCTCGATCGCACCGAGCTGGCCGCAGCCGAGGGCGTGACCCGCGGCGGGTACGTGCTCGCCGACGCGGAAGGCGGCCAGCCGCAGGTCATCCTCATCGCCACCGGCTCAGAGGTGTCGCTCGCCCTGGTGGCGCGCGAACGGCTGCAGGCGGAGGGGATACCCACGCGGGTGGTCTCGATGCCCTGCCGGGAATGGTTCGACGCGCAGGAGCCCGCGTACCGGCAGTCGGTACTGCCGCCCGAGGTACGAGCGCGGGTGAGCGTGGAGGCGGGCATCTCGATGTCCTGGCGGGACCTCGTCGGCGAGGCGGGCGAGTGCGTGAGCCTGGAGCACTTCGGGGCCAGCGCGCCGTACCAGATCATTTTTGAACAGTTCGGCTTCACCCCCGATCACGTCGTGGCGGCGGCCCGCGCTTCGCTGTCCCGTGCGGGGGCGGTCAAGGGATCCACCACCGGTAACTGAGGGAGCGGGACATGACTGACAGACTGGCTGAGTTGTCCGCGGCCGGAGTAGCAATCTGGCTCGACGACATCTCACGGCAACGCCTGGCATCCGGCGGTCTGGACGCCCTTCGCCGGCAGCAGCACGTGGTCGGCGTGACCAGCAACCCGACCATCTTCGCGAAGGCACTCGAGGACCTCAACGACTACGCCGATCAACTCAAGGACCTGACCGTACGGGAGATCGCCGTCGACGAGGCGACCCGGATGATCACCACGTACGACGTGCGGTGGGGCTGCGACGTGATGCGCCCCGCGTACGACGCGTCGCACGGCGTGGACGGGCGCGTCTCGATCGAGGTGGACCCGCGCCTGGCGTACGAGACCCGCAAGACGATCGCCGAGGCGAAGCAGTTGTGGTGGCTGGTGGACCGGGAGAACCTGTTCATCAAGATCCCGGCAACCGAGGCCGGGCTACCCGCGATCACCGCGACCCTCGCCGCAGGGATCAGTGTGAACGTCACGCTGATCTTCTCGTTGGAGCGGTACGGGCAGGTCATGGAGGCGTTCCTCGCCGGCATGGAGCAGGCGAAGGCGAACGGGCACAACCTCGCGAAGATGGCGTCGGTGGCGAGCTTCTTCGTGTCGCGTGTGGACACTGAGGTGGACAAGCGGCTCGACAAGATCGGTACCGCCGAGGCGCAGGCGCTGCACGGCAAGGCGGCGATCGCCAACGCCCGCCTGGCGTACCAGCGGTACGAGCAGGTCTTCGCGGGCGAGCGGTGGCAGGCGCTGGCCGACGCGGGTGCGCACCCGCAGCGTCCACTGTGGGCGTCGACCTCCACGAAGAACCCCGCCTACCGCGACGTCATGTACGTCGAGGACCTGATCGCGCCGGGCGTGGTGAACACGATGCCCGAGGCGACCATCCACGCCTTCGCCGACCACGGCGAGATGAAGCCCGACACCGTCACCGGCTTCTACGGCGAGGCGCAGCGGGTGCTCGACGACCTCGCCGCGCTCGGCATCGGGTACGACGACGTCGTGCAGACGCTGGAGCGCGAGGGCGTGCAGAAGTTCGAGGCGAGTTGGCTGGAGCTGCGGTCCTCTGTGGACAAGCAGCTGGGGGCGGTCAAGTGACCGGCTTCGTCGCGGATGTGGAGGCGGCCGCCGGGTTATCCGTCTATGGCGCAACCTCCGTACCGGGCAGCGCGGCGGTGCGTGCCGCACTTGTCGACGCGGGCGTACCCGGACTGTTGACCGCCAAGGACCCGACCCTGTGGGGGCCGGGCGCCGAGTCGGAGGCGAGCATCCGGCTCGGCTGGGTGGACACCTTCCGGCGCGGCCGGGAACTGCTGCCCCGCCTCGCCGAGCTGCGCGAGGAGCTGGGCGACCTCGACCATGTGGTCCTCGCCGGCATGGGCGGCTCGTCGCTGGCGCCCGAGGTGATCGCCCGTACCCTCGGCAAGGAGCTGACGGTACTCGACACCACCGATCCGGGTCAGGTGCGGGGCGCGCTGCTGGACCGGCTGGCGCGCACGCTCGTCGTCGTCTCCAGCAAGTCCGGGTCCACAGTGGAGACTGACAGCCACCGCCGCGCATACCTTCAGGCATTTCTCGACTCGGGCCTGACGCCGGCCGAGGCGGGGCGGCACTTCGTCATCGTGACCGACCCCGGCTCGCCGCTGGAGGCGGTCGCCGCCGAGATGGGTGCCGCGCTGATCCTCGCCGACCCGGACGTCGGCGGCCGATACTCGGCGCTGACCGCGTTCGGGCTGGTACCCACCGCGCTCGCCGGCGTGGACGTCGCCGAACTGCTCGACCAGGCCGAGGCGCTGCACGCGACCCTGGACGGGGACAAGGACAATCCGGCGCTCGCGCTGGGCGCCGCGCTCGGCTCGGCCGCCGTACACGACCGGCGTGACAAAGTGTCCCTTGTGGACGATGGTACGGGCATCACCGGGCTCGGGGACTGGGCGGAACAACTCCTCGCCGAGTCCACCGGCAAGGAGGGCAAGGGCATCCTGCCGGTCGTGGTCGAGGAGCCCACGGCACCCGGTACGGCCGCCGACGACGTGCTCACGGTGACCGTGGGCGGGGCGCTGCAACCCGGCACCGTACCGGGTGGCGGGATCGGGCCGCACCTTGCCGTCAACGGGCCGCTGGGCGCCCAGTTCCTGGCGTGGGAGTACGCGACCGCGGTCGCCGGGCGGGTGCTCGGCATCAACCCGTTCGACCAGCCCAACGTGACTGAGTCGAAGGACAACACCAAGCACATCCTGCAGTCCGGGCTGCCCACCGCGAAGCCGTCCTTTGTGGACGGTGCGGTCGAGGGGTACGGAGCCGGCACCAGCATCGCCGACGCGCTGACCCAACTCCTCAACGGCGTCGCGACCGGCGGGTACCTCGCGGTGATGGCCTACCTCGACCGGTTCGCCGACTCGCAGGTGGGCCTGATACGGCAACTGCTCGCCGCCGCCGGTGGCGAGCGCGCCGTCACGTTCGGCTGGGGACCGCGGTTCCTGCACTCCACCGGCCAGTACCACAAGGGCGGCCCGCAGGTCGGCTCGTTCCTCCAGATCACCGGCGCGGTGGTCGAGGACCTGCCGGTACCGGGACAGCCGTACACCTTCGGCGTCCTGCAGGCCGCGCAGGCCGCGGGCGACCGGCAAGCGCTCGCCCAGCGCGGCCGGCCGCTGCTGCACCTACACCTGACCAACCGCGCGCTCGGCATCGCCGACCTGCTGGGCGCCGCGCGTGCGATCAGCGCGTCGGGACGGTCGAGTGATATCGCGGGTGACCGGGAGGACTGAGTCGTGACCAACCCGTTGAGGGATCCGCAGGATCGGCGCCTGCCCCGGATACCAGAGCCGTGCGCGCTGGTCATCTTCGGCGTCACCGGCGACCTGGCGCGCAAGAAGCTGATCCCGGCCATCTACGACCTGGCCAACCGGGGCATGCTGCCCTCCGGCTTCGTCGTGCTCGGCTTCGCCCGCCGCGACTGGGGTGACGGCGACTTCGAGCAGTTGTCGCGCATCGCGGCGCAGGAGCACGCGCGCACGCCGTGGCGCGACGAAGTGTGGGCACGGCTGGCCGGGAGCATCAAGTTCGTACCCGGTGCGTTCGATGACGACGCAGCCTTCGACCAGCTCAGCCGTACCCTCGACGACCTGCGAAACACGCACGGCGTGCACGGCAACGCCGCGTTCTACCTGTCCATCCCGCCGGCCGCGTTCCCGACCGTACTCAAGCAGCTGGCCCGCACCGGCATGGCCGACAACGAGAAGTCCGGCGGCTGGCGGCGCGTGGTGGTGGAGAAGCCGTTCGGCACCAACCTCGAATCGGCCAAGCAGCTCAACGACCTCGTCGACGACGTGTTCACCGCTAACGACGTGTTCCGCATCGACCACTACCTCGGCAAGGAGACGGTGCAGAACATCCTGGCGCTGCGCTTCGCGAACAACCTGTTCGAGCCGGTGTGGAACTCGCGCTACGTGGACTCGGTACAGATCACGATGGCCGAGGACGTCGGTATCGGCAGCCGCGCGGCGTTCTACGACGTCACCGGTACCGCCCGGGACGTGCTGCAGAACCACCTGCTGCAGTTGCTCGCGATGGTCGCGATGGAGGAGCCGACCAGCTTCGACGCCGCCGAGATCCGGACCGAGAAGCTCAAGGTACTGCGGGCGATCTCGCTGCCCAAGAACGTCCTCGCGGGTACCGTCCGGGGCCAGTACCTCGCCGGCTGGGTATCGGGCGAACGCGCCGTCGGATACCTGGAGGAGAAGGGCGTACCGGCCGACTCGAAGACCGAGACGTACGTGGCGGTCACGCTCGGCATCCAGAACCGTCGCTGGGCCGGCGTGCCGTTCTACATCCGGGCGGGCAAGCGGCTGCCGCGGCGGGTCACCGAGATCGCGGTGCTCTTCAAGACCGCGCCGCACCTGCCGTTCCACCAGGCCGACGTGGAGATGCTGGGCAACAACCAGCTGGTGATCCGGGTACAGCCGGACGAGGGCGTGACGCTGAAGTTCGGCTCGAAGGTGCCGGGCACGCAGATGGAGGTCCGCGACATCACGATGGACTTCCAGTACGGCGAGGCGTTCACCGACTCGTCTCCGGAGGCGTACGAGCGGCTGATCCTCGATGTACTCATCGGCGACCGTACCCTCTTCCCGGACGCGGCCGAGGTGGAGCAGAGCTGGCAGGTGGTGGACCCGCTGGAGGAGGCGTGGGCGGGCACGCAACCCGAGACGTACCGCGCGGGTGAGTGGGGCCCGCGCGCCGCGGACGAGATGTTGGCCCGCGAGGGCCGGCAATGGAGAAGAGCATGATCGGGCTGTGGGACACCACTGGGACTGAGGTGGTGAAGGCGCTCGCCGCGGAGCGGCGCAGCGCCGGCGGCGTCACCAGCGGCCTCGCGCTGACGATGGTCGCCGTGGTCGACGAGAAGCACGTCCGGGAGGCCGAGGCGGCCGCCACCATCGCCGCCGCCGCGCACCCCGCGCGCATGCTGCTGGTCGTGCGCACCGATGTCATGCGCGAACACAACCGGCTGGACGCCGAGATCGTGGTGGGCGGCCGGCTCGGGCCGTGCGAGGCCGTGGTGATGCGCATGTACGGGCGCCTCGCGCTGCACGCCGAGTCCGTGGTCATCCCGCTGCTCGCCCCGGACGTACCGGTCGTGACCTGGTGGCACGGCCAGCCGCCGGACCTCATCGCGCACGACTTCCTCGGCGTGGTCGCGGACCGCCGGATCACCGACACCGCGCAGGCCGCCGACCCGATCGCGGCGCTGCAGCAGCGCGCGGCCGACTACGCGCCGGGCGACACCGATCTGGCCTGGACCCGGATCACGCCGTGGCGCACCCTCGTCGCGAGCGCCTTCGACACGGTCGAGGCGCGGGTCACCAGCGCGACCGTGGTGGCGCCGGCGAAGGACCCGACCGCCGCCCTGATGCGCGGCTGGTTGGCTTCGCGGCTGGGCGTCGTTCCCGAGTTCGAGCCGAACGCGGAGTCGCCTCGCATGCGGGAGGTGCGGCTGGTCTGCGCCAATGGCGACCGGCTGTCGCTGACCCGCGAGGACAACGCCGCGATCTTCCGCCGCACCGGCCAGGAGGACCACCGCCTGCCGCTGGTACGGCGCCCGCTCGGCGACGAACTCGCCGAGGAGCTGCGCCGGCTGGACGCCGACCAGATCTACGCCGAGGCGCTCGGCGCGCTGACCGGGGTACCCAACCTGACCGACCGCCCCAGCAACCGGGTACACATCTGGCAGGATCCGGCGCTGGCCGCCCGGGCCGCCGAACCCGAGCCCGTCTCGTGAGCGACTCGCAGACCAGCGTCGTCGTACACCAGGACGCGCGGGTGCTGGCGGAGGCGGTCGCCGCACGCCTGGTAGTCCGGTTGATCGACGCGCAGGCCGAGCGCGGCGTGGCCGACCTGGTGCTGACCGGTGGTCGCATCGCCTCCGCCATCTATGAGGCGGTCGCGGCGAGCCCGGCCCGCGACGCGCTGGACTGGTCACGGGTCGAGCTCTGGTGGGGTGACGAGCGCTTCCTGCCGTCCGGGCACCCGGACCGCAACGAGACACAGGCCCGGTCGGCGCTGCTCAACCGGGTACCGCTGGATCCCGCGCGGGTACACCCGATGCCCGCCAGCGACGGCCCGGACGGCAACGACCCCGAGGCGGCAGCCGCCCGGTACGCGGAGGAGCTGGCGCGCGCCGCCAAGCCGGGCAGCGAGCGCCTCCCCCACTTCGACGTGCTCCTGCTCGGGGTCGGCGAGGACGGGCACGTGGCCTCGGTCTTCCCCGAGCATCCCGTGGCGTACGAGCACCGGACGGTCAGCGCGGTGCGGGGCAGCCCGAAGCCACCGCCGATCCGGACCACCCTCACCCTGCCGACGATCAATACGGCGGAAGAGGTGTGGCTGACCGCGGCCGGTAACGACAAGGCGGGCGCGGTGGGTATGGCGCTGACCGGTGCGGGCCCGGTACAGCTGCCCGCGGCCGGCGTGCGCGGCCTGTCCCGTACTCTCTGGCTGCTGGACCGCACCGCGGCCACGGAGATCGGGCCGCAGCTGCGCAGCCCGCGCTGAACCGGGGCGGGAGCGCGAGCGGGTTATTCGCCGCGGCGCTGGCGGAGGTTGCGTAGCGCCTCGGCGAGGATCTCCGCGCCCTCGGCGTCGCTGCGCCGCTCCTTCACGTATGCGAGGTGGCTCTTGTACGGCTCGGCCCGCCTGGTGCCGGGCGGGTGCATCTGGTCCCGGCCGGCGAGCTGCCCGCAGCGCGGGCACTCCCAGGTCGCCGGGGCCGTCACATCGGCCGCGAAGAGCGGCTCGACCAGGTGTCCATTGGCGCACCAGTAGGTGATGGCGCGCCGGGCGACGGGTTCGCAGCGTTCGTCGGGCCGGATCGGTCCGGAACCGACCCGAACGCCGCGGATTGCGTTGCCACCGGCCACGGCTGTCACTCCTGTCGTTGGGGGGGACGACGGGGTTACCGGGAGAACCAAAGAATGGCGCGACCTGCCCTCAGGTCGCCCGCCCGAGTCTAGGACGAAGAGAGGACTGTCGGAAGTACCGGACGAATCTGTACCGCGCGCGTTATGAGCTTGGTATCGCGATGCGGAGGTACAGCCCAAGCCCGATAATGCAGGCAAACCACACAATACCGACGAGGACCGTGTACCGGTCGAGGTTCTTCTCCGCCACGGAGCTGCCCGCGAGGCTGGTGGAGACGCCACCGCCGAACATGCTGGACAGGCCACCGCCCTTGCCGCGGTGCAGCAGGATCAGCATCGTCAGCAGCACGCTTGTGATCACCAGGACCACGATCAGGCTGTACGCGAACCACTTCATGGTGCGGGTCTGTCCTCTCGCTTCGGCCGAGCAACAACAATAGCGGACCGGTTCGCGACTATCGAGTCACGTGCTCCGTATAGCGGCAGATGGACACGAACTCCTCCGCGTCGAGGCTGGCGCCCCCCACGAGTGCCCCGTCGATGTCCGGTTGCGCCATGATCGCCGCGACGTTCGCCGCCTTCACGGAGCCGCCGTACAGGATGCGCACCCGGTCGGCGGCGGGCCCCGGGTACCGCTCGGCGAGGCGGGCACGGATCGCGCCGATCACCTCCTGCGCGTCCTCGGGGGTGGCGGTCTTGCCGGTACCGATCGCCCAGACCGGCTCGTACGCGATCACGACCTTCTCCACCTTGTCGGCGGAGATCCCCGCCAGGTCGGCGTCGAGCTGGCCGAGACAGTGGCTGGTGTGCTCGCCCGCCTCGCGGATCTCCAACCCCTCGCCGACGCAGAGGATCGGCGCGATGCCGTTCTCCAGGGCCGCCTTGACCTTCGCGTTGACCAGCGTGTCGTCCTCGTGGTGGTAGGCACGCCGCTCGGAGTGCCCGATCACCACGTACTGGCAGCCCAGCTTCGCGAGCATCGGGCCGGACACGTCCCCGGTGTACGCGCCGGACGCGTACGGCGAGAGGTCCTGCGCCCCGTACCCGATCAGCAGCTTGTCCCCGTCTATCAGGGTCTGCACGCTGCGGATCGCGGTGAACGGCGGCAGCACCACCACCTCGACCTCGCCGAGCTGCTTCTCCGGCAGGCTGAAGGCCAGCTTCTGGGTCAGCGCGATGGCTTCCAGGTGGGTCAGGTTCATCTTCCAGTTGCCGGCCATCAGCGGCCGGCGCGCCTCCACCGCCACGGTCACTCCTCGCTCAGCGCGGCAATGCCCGGCAGGGTCTTGCCCTCCAGGAACTCCAGCGAGGCCCCGCCGCCGGTGGATATGTGGCTGAACGCGCGCTCATCCAGTCCCAGCGCGCGTACCGCCGCCGCCGAGTCCCCGCCACCCACGACGGTGAAACCGTCCACCTTGGTGATCGCCTCGGCGACCCCGCGGGTACCCGAGGCGAACGGCGCCAGTTCGAACACGCCCATCGGCCCGTTCCAGAACACCGTCCTGGCCGGGGTGAGCGCCTCGGCGAAGGCGGCCACGCTCTGCGGGCCGATGTCCAGGCCCAGCCAGCCGTCCGGAATGCGGTCGTCGGCCACGATCTGGGTCTGCGCGTCGGCCGCCAGCCGGTCGGCCACCACGATGTCGGTGGGCAGCTTGATCTTGCCGGCGTACCGGTCGAGCAGGTCGCGGCAGACCGGCACCATGTCGTCCTCAAGCAGCGACTTGCCCACCGGGTAGCCCAGCGCCTTGAGGAACGTGAAGCACATGCCGCCGCCGATCAGCAGCTCGTCGACGCGGGGCGCGAGCGCCTCGATGACGGCGAGCTTGTCGGAGACCTTGGAGCCGCCGAGCACGACCACGTACGGGCGCTCCGGCGAGCCGGTCAGCCGGCTGAGCACCTCCAGCTCGCGCAGCACCAGCCGGCCCGCGTACCGGGGCAGCAGCCGCGCGGTGTCGTACACGCTCGCGTGCTTGCGGTGTACGGCGCCGAACGCGTCGTCCACGTACGCGTCGCCGAACGCCGCCAACTGGGCGGCGAACTCCGCCCGCTGCCCGTCGTCCTTGCTCGTCTCGCCGGGGTTGAAGCGCAGGTTCTCCAGCAGCGCCAGCTCTCCACCGGCAAGACCGTCCACTGTGGAGCGGGCCGACTCGCCGACCGTATCGGTGGCGAACGCGACCTCGCCGCCGAGCAGCTCGCGCAGCCGCTGCGCGACCGGCGCCAGCGAGTACTTCGGCTCGGGCGCGCCCTTGGGCCGGCCCAGGTGCGACATCACCACGACGGCCGCCCCGGCGTCGAGCAGCGCGCTCAGCGTCGGCAGCACGGCCCGGATACGGCCGTCGTCAGTGATCTTCGAACCGTCCAGCGGGACGTTCAGGTCGGCGCGCACGAGCACGCGCCGACCCGTGACTCCCTCGGCGAGGAGGTCGTCGAGCGTCCTCACAGCGAGGCACCCACGAACTCAACGAGGTCGACGAGGCGGTTCGAGTAGCCCCACTCGTTGTCGTACCAGCCGACAACCTTGACCTGGTTGCCGATCACCTTGGTCAGGCCGGAGTCGAAGATGCACGAGGCCGGGTCGGTGACGATGTCGGCAGAGACGATCTGGTCCTCGGTGTAGACCAGGATGCCCTTCAGCGGGCCGTCGGCCGCCGCCTTCACCGCCGCGTTGACCTCCTCAACAGTGGTCTCGCGCCCCGCGGTGAAGGTGAGGTCGGTGGCGGATCCGGTCGGTACCGGCACCCGCAGCGCGTACCCGTCGAGCTTGCCCTTGAGCTCCGGCAGCACCAGGCCGATCGCCTTGGCGGCGCCGGTCGAGGTGGGCACGATGTTCAGCGCGGCGGCGCGCGCCCGGCGCAGGTCCTTGTGCGGGCCGTCCTGCAGGTTCTGGTCCTGGGTGTACGCGTGGATCGTGGTCATCAGACCGCGCTCGATCGTGAACGCCTCGTGCAGCACCTTGGCCATCGGCGCCAGGCAGTTCGTGGTGCAGGACGCGTTGGAGATGACCGAGTGCTTGGCCGGGTCGTAGGTCTGCTCGTTGACGCCCATCACGATGGTGACGTCCTCGTTCTTCGCGGGCGCCGAGATGATGACCTTCTTCGCGCCGTTGGCCATGTGCGCCTTGGCCTTCGTCGCGTCGGTGAACAGGCCGGTGGACTCGACGACGATGTCCGCGCCCAGGTCGCCCCAGGGCAGCTTGGCCGGGTCGCGCTCGGCGAGCGCCTTGAACGTCTGGCCGCCGACGCTGATCTCGTCGGCGGTCGCCTTGACCTCGAACGGCAGGCGCCCCAGAATGCTGTCGTACTTGAGCAGGTGCGCGAGGGTCGCGTTGTCGGTCAGGTCGTTTACGCCGACGAGCTCGATGTCCGCGTCCCGCTGCAGGGCTGCTCGGAAAAAGTTACGGCCGATGCGGCCGAAGCCGTTGATGCCAACCCGGACGGTCACTTGACCTCTCCTCGCCTAGGTTCACTGTCATGGTCTCTGACGGCCTCATCGCCGAACAGTACAAACCCTAACGGAGCGCGGAGCGCGACCCTGCGCCAGGGTGCGCTAACAGACGCGCCGGGGTGTGCTAGCTGAGCAGCATCTCCGGGGTGACCGCGGCCTCCGTGTCGGGGATGCCCAGATCCTTGGCCCGCTTGTCGGCCAACGCGAGCAACCTTCGGATCCGGCCGGCGATCGCATCCTTGGTCAACGGCGGATCCGCCAGCGCACCGAGCTCCTCCAGCGACGCCTGGCGGTGCTCCAGCCGCAACTGGCCGGCGCTTGTCAGGTGGTTGGGGGCGTCCTCGGAGAGAATCTCCAGCGCCCGGGTGACCCGGGCCGCGGCGGCCACCGCGGCACGCGCCGAGCGTCGCAGGTTGGCGTCGTCGAAGTTGGCCAGCCGGTTGGCGGTGGCCCGCACCTCGCGCCGTACCCGCCGCTCCTCCCAGGACAGCACGCTCGCGTGCGCGCCGATGCGGGTCAGCAGTTGGGCGATGGCGTCCCCGTCCTTGACCACCACGCGGTCCACGCCGCGCACCTCGCGCGCCTTGGCCGCGATGCCGATGCGGCGCGCCGCGCCGACCAGGGCGAGCGCCGACTCCGGCCCCGGGCAGGTGATCTCCAGGGCACACGAGCGGCCGGGCTCGGTCAGCGAGCCGTGCGCCATGAACGCGCCGCGCCAGGCGGCGACCGCGCAGCACATGCCGGCCTGCACCACATGGTTGGGCAGGCCCCGTACCGGGCGCCCGCGCACGTCGAGCAGGCCGGTCTGGCGGGCCAACGCCTCGCCGTCCTTCACCACCCGCACGATGTAGTGGCTGCCCTTACGCAAGCCACCCGAGGCGAGCACGTGGATCTCGCTGGAATACCCGTACACCTCACCGATCTCGCGGCGCAGCCGGCGGGCCACCGCCCCGGTGTCCAACTCCGCCTCGACCACCACCCGACCGGACACGATGTGCAGGCCGCCCGCGAAGCGCAGGAGCGCGGCCATCTCGGAGCGGCGGCAGCACGGCTTGGGTACGTCGACCCGGCTGAGCTCGTCCTTGACCGAGGCGGTCATCGCCATTCTCTCGTCACCTCGTGCGTATTCGTGGTCATACGGCACCCAGTACGGGCGATAGTGCTGCCGCGAGCGCGGACGGGTCGTGTTGGGGCGCACCGTCATCGACCGCGACCGGGGCGAGGATCAGGCGCGCACCCAGTGATTCTGCCGCACTCCTGATCGGTTCAGGGTCGCCCACGGCTTTCCCGTCGGCAACGACTACATCTGCGCGCAGGCCCGGCAGGTAACGGGTCAACGCCCGAAGGTGATCCGGCAGGGACAGACTCGCGGTCTCCTTCTCGGCCGCCAGATTCAGCGTGATCAGGCGCGATGCCGCGCTTCGCATGATCGCGCCGGCCAGTGCCGGTACGAGCAGGTGCGGGATCACGCTCGTGTACCAGGAGCCCGGCCCGAAGATCAACCAGTCCGCCGCGAGTACCGCCTCGACCGCCTCGTCGCACGCCGGCGGATCGGGCGGGAGCAGCCGTACCGCCTCCACGTGCTGGCGGGTGATCGCGACCTGGTGCTGGCCGCGAATCGTGCGCAGGACGCCGGACTCGTCCCGTACGTCCGCCTCGATGCTCACCGGTACCGGCGCCATCGGCAGCACCCGGCCGCGGGCTCGCAGCAGCGCACCCGCCTGGTCCAGCGCGGCCACCGGGTCGCCCAGCATCTCCATCAGCGCGCACAGCACGAGGTTGCCCAGCGGGTGCCCGGCGAGCGCGTCGGTACCCGTGAAACGGTGCTGAAACAGCTGGGCGGTGCCCTCCGTCACGGGGTCGTCGCCGGCGAGCGCCGCGAGCGCCTGGCGGAGATCGCCCGGCGGCAGCGCACCACGCTCTGCACGCAGCCGCCCGCTGGAGCCGCCGTCGTCACCGACCGTGACGATCGCCGTGATGGACAGATCCGGCAACTGCCGCAGCGCGCGCAGCGAGGCGGACAGGCCGTGACCGCCGCCGAACGCGCACACTTTGGTCATCCGGTACCAGTCACTCCCGTCCCAGGTCGCGGTGTTGGGCAGTCGCCACCACGCGCAACTCGCGCAACCGCCGGGTGAGCTCCTCGGCAATGGCCACACTGCGGTGCTTGCCGCCGGTACACCCGACCGCCACGGTCAGGTACCTCTTCCCTTCCCGTTCGAATCCTGGAGCGGTCGCGTTGATCAGGCGGGCGTACGTCTCCACGAAGGTACCCGCTCCCCGCTGCCCGAGCACGTACCGGCTCACCTCCGCCTCCTGCCCGGTGTGCTCGCGCAGCTCCGGCACCCAGTACGGGTTGGGCAGGAAGCGGGCGTCGAGCACGAAGTCGGCGTCGGGCGGCAGCCCGTACTTGAAGCCGAAGGAGATCACGGTGACCCGCAGCCGGCGGGCGTCCTCGCCACCGAACAGCTCCTCGATCCGGCTGCGCAACTGGTTCACGTTGAGGTGGCTGGTGTCGATCAGGACGTCCGCCTCGTCGCGAGCCTGCGCGAGCAGCGCCCGCTCGGCCGCGATCCCCTCCGCGAGCCGGCCGTCGCCCTGTAGCGGATGCGGCCGGCGGACGTTCTCGAAGCGCCTGATCAGCACGTCGTCGTCGGCGTCGACGAACACCACCCGCGGGCCGTAGCCGCGCTCGCGCAGCGCCTGTACCGCGCCGGCCAAGTCGTTGGTGAACGCGCGGCTGCGCACGTCGAGCACCATCGCGGTGCGCCGCACGCTGCCGCCGGCACGGTGCGCCAGCTCGGCCATGTCGAGCATCAACGCTTGCGGCAGGTTGTCGACGACGTAGTACCCGACGTTCTCCAACGCGCGCGCGACGGTGCTCCGGCCGCCGCCGGACACCCCCGTCACAATCACCAGATCCGTATCGGCGCGCGGCTGTCCGCCCTCACCTTGCGCAGTCACGTTCCCCCCTCGCCCGGTGCCACCCCCCGGCGCGGCATCGATCCTAGTCGGCCGGCGCGACGGGCGTGGCGAGCGCGGCGACGATGGCCTCGGCGGTACGGGGCCCGATGCCCGGCACCGTCGCGATCTCCTCCGGGCTGGCCGCGGCCAACCGCTTCACCGAGCCGAACTTGGCCAGCAGCGCCTTGCGCCGCGCCTCGCCGAGCCCGGGCACGGCGTCGAGTGCCGAGGCCGTCATGCGCTTCGACCGGCGCTGCCGGTGGTAGGTGATGGCGAAGCGGTGTGCCTCGTCGCGCACCCGCTGGAGCAGGTACAGGCCCTCGGAGGCGCGCGGCAGGATCACCGGGAACGCCTCGCCCGGCAGCCAGACCTCCTCCAGCCGCTTGGCCAGGCCGCACAGCGCGATGTCCGTGATACCAAGGTCCGCGAGCACTTGGGCGGCGGCGTTGACCTGCGGCTCACCGCCGTCGACCACGACCAGTTGCGGCGGGTACGCGAACTTGCGCGGCTTACCGGTCGCCGGGTCGATCGGGGTGCCCTCCTCGGAGAGCGAACCGGCCGCCTCCAGGTACCGGCTGAATCGCCGGCGCAGCACCTCGGACAGCGCGGACAGGTCGTCCTTCGCGCCCCGGATCGCGAAGCGCCGGTACTCGCTCTTGCGGGACAGCCCGTCCTCGAAGACCACCATGCTCGCCACCACGTCGGTGCCCTGGATCTGCGACACGTCGTAGCACTCGATGCGCAGTGGCGCCTGCCCCATGCCCAGCGCCTCGGCGATCTCGTCGAGCGCCTTGCTCCGCGTTGTCAGGTCGCCTGCCCGGCGCAGCTTGTGCTGGGCCAGCGCGTCCTTCGCGTTGTGCGCCACCGTATCCATCAGCGCCTTCTTGTCGCCGCGCTGCGGTATCCGGATGTTGACCCGGCTCCCCCGGTGCTGCGACAGCCAGTCGGCCAGCACGTCCACGTCCGGCGGCAGGGCCGGTACGAGCAGCTCGCGCGGTACGTCCACCTCGCCCTGCTCGGCACCGTAGACCTGAGTGCAGAAGTGCTGTACCAGGTCGCCGGTGGACAGCTCCTCGGTCTTCTCGACAACCCAGCCGCGCTGGCCGCGTACCCGCCCGCCGCGTACCGAGAAGACCTGTACCGCCGCCTCCAGCGGGTCCTCGGCGCACGCCACCACGTCGGCGTCGGTACCGTCGCCGAAGACCACCGCCTGCTTCTCCATCGCCCGGCGCAGGGCGGCGAGGTCGTCGCGCAGCCGAGCCGCCTTCTCGAACTCCAGCTCGCCGGCTGCCGCGTGCATCTCCCGCTCCAGCCGGCGCACCATCTTGTCGGTCGAGCCGGCCATGAAGTCGCAGAAGTCCTCGACGATCTGCCGGTGCTCCTCCGTGGAGACCCGCCCGACGCACGGTGCCGAACACTTGCCGATGTAGCCGAGCAGGCACGGGCGGCCGATCTGGCCGGCGCGCTTGAACACGCCGCCCGAGCAGGTACGCGCGGGAAAGACCCGCAGCAGCAGGTCGAGCGTCTCCCGGATGGCCCAGGCGTGCGAGTACGGGCCGAAGTAGCGCACACCCTTGCGCTTGGCGCCGCGCATCACCTGCAGGCGCGGGTACTCCTCGTCAAGGGTGACCGCGAGGTAGGGGTAGGACTTGTCGTCGCGGTACCGGACGTTGAAGCGGGGGTCGTACTCCTTGATCCAGGTGTACTCCTGCTGGAGCGCCTCGACCTCGGTGCGTACCGTGATCCAGTCGACGCTCGCCGCGGTGGTCACCATCTGGTGGGTGCGGGCGTGCAGGGTCCACGGGTCGGCGAAGTAGGAGTTCAGCCTGCTGCGGAGGCTCTTTGCCTTGCCGACGTAGATGACGCGCCCGCTCGGGTCACGGAAGCGGTAGACCCCAGGCGCGTCCGGAATCGTCCCGGGAGCGGGTCTATACGTCGACGGGTCGGGCACGCCGGCAAGCCTAGTCCGAGGCTACGACACTGGAGCCTTGCAACGAGGCCTGCCGGCGTACCGCGAGTACCCGTCAGGCGACGGTGATCTCGCCGTTGTTGACCGTGACCGTCTTGGCCGGCAGCGGCGCGGGCGCCGGGCCGGCCTTGACGGAACCGTCGGCGATCGAAAACTGGCTGCCATGACAAGGGCACATGATCACACCATTGTTGATCTTGTTGACCGTGCAGCCCTGGTGTGTACAGGTGGTGCTGAACGCCTTGAAAGTGCCGGCGCTGGGCTGGGTCACGACTACGGCTCCGATGATCTTCCCGCCGCCCTCGGGGATGTCGGCCGTCTTGGCGATCCCGCCGCCGCCTGCGCCGCCACCACCACCGGCCGACGCCGCCGCGCTCGGCGCCGTGTTGTTGCCGCCGTCCATGGATCCGCCGTTGTCGGTCGAGCTCGAGGTACCGCACGCCGCCAGCGACCCGGCCACGCCGACGACACCGACCCCTGCGAGTACGGTGCGCCGGCTCGTTGCGACCCGGTCGTCGTTGGTTTCCGCCATATCCCCTCCTGTTTCGGTGGCATCGCTACCGTGAGCACGTAGATCTCCCCGCTAAGGTTCAACCGCCCGTGCCAAGCGACCATTGTGCACACGCCACCTCAACGTCGGGCAGGTGCGGCCTTCTTCGCGGATGCCTGCCGAGCGGGCGTCTTGCGCGCACCTCGACCGCCCTCGGCCGTGCTCGAATTTGCGCCGTTTTCGCTGGCCACGGTGTCGGACTTGGCCGCCTTCGGATCGATCTTGGTAGCGGCCTTCGCGGCACGCCCCGCCCCGTTGACCTTGGCGGTACGCCCCACCCGTCGTAAGGGTTCCTTAACCGGCTCGGGCAGCCCCAGAATGGGTCGCAGATACTGCCCGGTGTGACTCTCCGTGACCGCCGAGATCTCCTCGGGCGTACCCGTGGCGATCACCATGCCGCCCTTGTGCCCGCCCTCGGGCCCCATGTCGATCACCCAGTCGGCCGTCTTGATCACATCGAAGTTGTGCTCGATCACGATCACCGTGTTGCCCTTGTCGACGAGCCCGTCGAGCACCATCAACAGCTTGCGGATGTCTTCGAAGTGCAGGCCGGTGGTCGGCTCGTCGAGGACGTAGACGGTGCGCCCGGTGGAACGCTTCTGCAACTCGGAGGCGAGCTTGACGCGCTGCGCCTCGCCGCCCGAGAGGGTCGGCGCCGGCTGGCCCAGCCGCACGTAGCCCAGACCGACGTCGACGAGCGTCTTCAGGTGCCGGTGGATCGCCGGGATCGCCTCGAAGAAGCCGCTCGCCTCCTCGATCGGCATGTCGAGTACCTCGGCGATGGTCCGGCTCTTGTAGTGCACCTCCAGGGTCTCCCGGTTGTACCGGGCGCCCTTGCACTCGTCGCACGGCACGTACACGTCGGGCAGGAAGTTCATCTCGATCTTCTTGGTGCCGTCACCGGCGCACTCCTCGCACCGGCCGCCCTTCACGTTGAAGGAGAACCGGCCCGGGCCGTACCCGCGCACCTTCGCCTCGGTCGTCTCGGCGAACAGCTTCCTGATGTGGTCGAAGACGCCGGTATAGGTGGCCGGGTTGGAGCGCGGCGTGCGCCCGATGGGCGACTGGTCCACGCCCACCACCTTGTCGACGTGGTGCAGTCCGGTGATGCGCGTGTGCCGACCGGGTACGAGCTTGGCGCCGTTGATCTGGTTGGCGAGTACGGCGTGGAGGATGTCGTTGACGAGCGTGGACTTGCCCGATCCGGAGACCCCGGTGACCGCGATGAACTGGCCCAGCGGGAAGCTGACCGTCAGGTTCTTCAGGTTGTGCTCCCGCGCGCCGTGCACAACGAGCTGCCGGTCGGGCGTACGCGGGCGGCGGATCTGCGGTGTCGGGATCGACCGGCGCCGGGACAGGTACGCCCCGGTGATCGAGCGCTCGTTGGTGAGCAGTCCGCTCAGGGGTCCACTGTGGACGATGTGCCCGCCGTGCTCCCCCGCGCCCGGTCCGATGTCGACGATCCAGTCCGCCGTACGGATCGTGTCCTCGTCGTGCTCCACCACGATCAGCGTGTTGCCCAGTTTCTTCAGGCGTACGAGCGTCTCGATGAGCCGGTGGTTGTCGCGCTGGTGCAGGCCGATGCTCGGCTCGTCGAGGACGTAGAGCACGCCGACGAGGCCGGAGCCGATCTGGGTCGCCAGCCGGATGCGCTGCGCCTCGCCACCGGAGAGCGTGCCGGCCGCCCGGTCCAGGGACAGGTAGTCAAGGCCGACGTCGACCAGGAAGTGCAGCCGGGCGTTGATCTCCTTGAGTACCCGCTCGGCGATCATCTTCTGCCGGTCGCTCAGTTCGAGGCCGGCCAGCATCTCCGCACAGTCCCCAATGGACAGTGCGCACACCTCGGCGATGTTGCGCCCGCCCAGAGTCACCGCGAGGATCTCCGGCTTGAGCCGGGTGCCGCCGCAGGAGCCACACGGGATGTCCCGCATGTAGCCCTCGTACTTCTCGCGCGACCAGTCCGACTCGGTATCGGAGTGGCGCCGCTCGATCCACTGCACGACGCCCTCGAACCCCGCATAGTACGAACGCTCCCGCCCGTACTTGTTGCGGTAGCGGACGTGTACCTGGTCCTCGGCGCCGTACAGGATGGCCTTCTGCGCCCGGCTGGACAGGGCCCGCCACGGGGTGTCGAGGGTGAACCCCTCCTCCGCGCCCAACGCTTCGAGCAGGCGCAGGAAGTAGTCCAGGGTGTGCCCGCTCGCCCAGGGCTGGATCGCGCCCTCGCGCAGGGTGCGCTCCGGATCCGGGATGATCAGCTCCGGGTCGACCTCCTTCTTGGTGCCCAGGCCGCTGCAGTCCGGGCAGGCGCCGTAAGGCGCGTTGAAGGAGAACGACCTCGGCTCCAGCGCTTCGAACGACAGGTCGTCGTAGGTGCAGGCGAGGTGCTCGGAGAAGGTGCGCTCGCGGTGCTCGTCGCCCTCGGGGAGGTCGACGAAGTCGAGCAGCACGATGCCGCTGGCGAGCTTGAGGGCGGTCTCGATCGAGTCGGTGAGCCGCTGCTTCGAGCCGGCCTTCACGGTGAGGCGGTCGACCACCACCTCGATCGTGTGCTTCTCCTGTTTCTTCAGCTTCGGCGGCTCGGTCAGCGGATGTACCACGCCGTCGACCCGTACCCGCGCGAAGCCCTTGGACTGGAGGTCGGCGAACAGGTCGACGTATTCACCCTTGCGGCCGCGGATGACCGGGGCGAGTACCTGGAACCGGGTGCCGTCGTCCATCGCCAGGACCCGGTCGACGATCTGCTGCGGCGTCTGCCGGCTGATCGGCCGGCCACACTTCGGGCAGTGCGGCTCGCCGACCCGGGCGAAGAGCAGCCGGAGGTAGTCGTAGACCTCGGTGATCGTGCCGACGGTCGAGCGCGGGTTGCGCGAGGTGGACTTCTGGTCGATCGAGACGGCCGGCGAAAGCCCCTCGATGAAGTCGACGTCGGGCTTGTCCATCTGGCCCAGGAACTGGCGGGCGTAGCTGGAAAGGGACTCGACGTAACGGCGCTGGCCCTCGGCGAAGATCGTGTCGAACGCGAGGCTCGACTTGCCGGAGCCGGACAGGCCGGTAAAGACGATCATCGCGTCGCGCGGCAGGTCGAGGTTGACGTCGCGCAGGTTGTGCTCTCGTGCACCACGAATGATCAGGTCGGCCACGCCCACTCCCGATTGCTGCCCGTCCGTTAGCTGCCCGTTCATCCGAATTGCGACACGGAACAGCGATGCCGGCGCCACTGTAACCGGGCCCTATGACATTTTCTTCCGCTCGGTGGACGCCGGTTCGTCCGCGCGAAAACACCCGCGGACCGACCGCACCCCCAACCCGGCGAGCTCCACCCTACCTGGGCGCCCGTGGCACCAATCGGACCTGCCGTCCGTACCGCCGCCGCTCCTCCGCGGACAGCCGGGCGTCCCGGCGCCGCACCCGCCACGCCAGTTCCCGGTGCAGCTTGCGCCAGCTCTCGTAACGCCGAACGGCCAGTTCGCCGGAGTCCAGCGCCGCGCGGATGGCGCAGCCCGGCTCGCCGTCGTGGTGGCAGTCCGCGAAGCGGCAGGCACCCGCGAGCCGTTCGACGTCCGCGAAGACGAGGTCCAGGCCGTCCGCCTCGTCGTGCAGGCCGACCGCGCGGATGCCCGGCGTGTCCAGCACCGCGCCGCCGCTGGGCAGCGGGATGAGCGCGCGGTACGTCGTCGTGTGCCGGCCGCGCCCGTCGGAGTCGCGGCTGGCCTGCGTCGCCATCACCGTCGCGCCGGCCAGCGCGTTCACGAGGGTGGACTTGCCGGCTCCCGAGGGACCCAGCAGGCCGAGCGTGCGGCCGTGCGCCACCAGCGGAGCGAGGACCGACAATCCCATTCCGGTACGGGCGCTGACCGGTACCACCTCGACACCTGGTGCCACGTCCGCGATCTGCGCCGCCACCGTCTGCGGGTCCGCCACCCGATCCGCCTTGGTCAGCACGACCAGTGGCCGCGCCCCGGACTCCCACGCGAGGGCGAGCAGGCGCTCGACCCGCGCCGGTTCCGGCTCGGGATCCATCGGCTCCACCACGGCCGCCACATCGAGGTTGGCGGCGAGTGCCTGGCCGAAGGAGCGCTCACTCGCGTCCGCGCGCACCACCCGGGTACGCCGCGGCAGTACCTCCTCGATCGTGTTCCGCCGGTCCGGCCACTCCCGCACCGCCACCCAGTCGCCGGTACAGGGCAGCTCGATGGGGTCGCGGCCGGCTCGTACGAGCAGCGGACCGCCGAGGCTGGCCCGATCCGTACCGGTCGCGGCCAGCACCGTACAGATGCCCCGGTCCACCCGGGCGACCCGGGCCGGCCACTGGTCCGGCCGGTCGAACCGGGCGTACCCGGCCGCGAAGGAGGCGTCCCATCCGAGGGACGCGAGGTCAAAAGTCATCGGCTCCCTTACATACGCGATCAATGAGACGGTAAGCGGGTACCGGCCCGAGGAAAAGGCATTAACGGGTACCGTCACGGGTGTGACCGCTGACCCGCTCGTACTCGTCGAAGATGTGGAACGGGCGACGGCCCGGTTGCTGACCACGGCGGCCGCGCTCGACGGCGTCGCCACCCCTTCCCTGCTACCCGGCTGGAGCCGGGGTCACGTGCTGACCCACGTCGCGCGCAACGCCGACGGCCTGTGCAACCTGCTCTACTGGGCCAGGACCGGCGAGAAGCGGCCGCAGTATCCGAGCTGGGCGGCGCGCGAGGCGGACATCGAGGCGGGTGCCGGACGCCCGCTCGACCAACAGCTCGCCGACATGCGCGACAGCGCGGCCCGATTCGCGCAGGCGGCCGCGGAGATGCCGGCCAGTGCCTGGCTCGTCGACCTCCCGCTGGACTCCGGGCCGCAGCGGGCCGCGCGCGTCGTCTGGCGGCGGCTGCGCGAGGTCGAGATGCACCACGTGGACCTGGGCGCCGGGTACGAGCCGGCGGACTGGCCCGAGGCGTTCACCCACCGGCTGCTGCACGAGCTGACGACGAGCATGTCCAGCATTGACCTGACACTGCACTCGCCGGACCTGGGGCATCCACTCGTCCTCGGCAACGGCGGACCGCCGACCGTGACGGGGGCGTGCACGACGCTCGCCGGCTGGTTGACCGGCCGGATCGCCAAGCCCGACCTCGCCCTCGAACCCACCGGCCCGCTACCCGCACTCCCGGATTGGCTCTGAATCGATGGCATCGAAGCCCTACACCGGCGACGTCTCCCCCGGCGGCGAGCCGGCCGTCCGCGAGCTGCCGGACCTGACTATCACCAAGGTCTCGGTCGGACCGATGGACAACAACGCGTACCTGCTGCGCGCCACCGGTACCGGCGAGCAACTGCTCATCGACGCGGCGAACGAGCCGGACCGCCTGCTCCCGCTCATCGGAGCGGCCGGACTGTCCACTGTGGTCACGACGCACCAGCACGGCGACCACTGGCAGGCACTCGCCGAGGTGGTCCGGGCGACCGGGGCCCGGTCGGTCGCGCATCCGGCCGACGCAGGGGCGTTGCCGGTCGCCTCGGAGACCGTCGAGGACGGTGCGCAGATCCGGGTGGGTGACTGTGTTCTCGAGGTCATCCACATCGTCGGTCACACGCCCGGCTCGATCGCGCTGCTGTACCGCGACCCCTCCGGTACGCCCCACCTGTTCACGGGCGACTCACTGTTCCCCGGCGGGGTGGGCACCACGCACGGCGACAAGGCCCGCTTCGAGTCGCTGATCAACGATGTCGAGCACAAGCTGTTCGACCGACTTCCGGACGAGACGTGGTTCTACCCGGGCCACGGTCGCGATTCGACGCTCGGTGCGGAGCGGCCGTCGCTGCCGGAGAGGCGCGAGCGCGGCTGGTAGACCCGTACTAGAAAACCACTCGCGCGTCAGTGAGCGGACTGTCTGGCGGCAGGTCGAGGCCGCCGCGGCCGGACAGGTGGAGCATGGCTGCGATTGCGTCCACTGTGGACTCGTTGACCGCGGTTCCGGTGCCGATCGTCCAGGTGCCTCCGGCGGGACCGGTCAGCGTCAGGTGCAACGCCGGGTAGCGCCAGCCCTGGTCGAGGTCGCGTACCACCTGAGCCACGATGTCGGCGTCGTGCGGGTACGGGCGCCACTGCTGGCCGGTCGCCCGGACCAGCTCGATGCGGTGCATCCAGGTGTCGCGCGGGGTCAGTACGTCGAAGAGGTAGCCCAGCCGCCGGTCCGGTAGCGGCGGCTCGGGAAAGAAGACCGTGCTGGGCATCCGTCGCACGAAACCGGGCATACGTCGGGTCGCGGCCAGCCCTTTCGGTCCGTACCGCGCGAGGTGTGCCGTCAGTTCCGCCGGTGATCGGTCGGCCAGCTCATCGATCTGCACCTGGTTGTGTCCGTCCAGGGCGATGCGGTCCGGGTATCGCCGCTTGGCCGCGCGCAACCTGCGCAGGAACGTGCCAAGCCGGGCCAGTTCCTCGTACTGGCCGGCGACGTGGGCGACGACGTCCCGTACCGACCAGCCGGCACTGTCGGTCGGCCGCTGCCAGGACGAGTCGTCCAGCCCGGACACCACCTGCTGGAACGCGACGAGCTCAGCGTCAGCGACCTCGGCGGCGCGGCGCCGGCTGAGTGGGGCGATGCGTGCGACGGTCTGCATGGGGCTCCTCCACAGGCGGGTAGTGATCCTGGAACATCGCGAAGATGTGCGGTCCGAGGCGGGTGAAGCGTCCGTCCTCAAAGGACTCATGTGGAGCGTTGGCGAGCTGCTGGGACAGCATCCCGGTGACGAGTACCGAGAGCACGGCGGCGCCTTCGTCCGTGGCCGCGGCGGGCCCGACCTGCCCGCGCGCCACCGCTTCGCCGAGCATGCGACGCACGTCCTCCACCATGGCGACGCTCGGCGCATACGCCTCTGCGGAGGGCTCGAACCCAGGTACCGGTCGCCAGAACAGCAACTGGGCCAACGGCTGGTTGGCCATCGCCCAGCGCCCGCTGGCCTGCACGGCGCCGATCAGCGCGGGCAGACCGGGCTCGGCCGCCGTCGCGCCAGCACGGAACTCGTCGAGGTGCTGCTGGTGCCCCAGCCGAAACAGGCTGTCGAACAGTGCCAGCCGGGACGGGAAGTACTTGTAGAGCGACGGTGGCCGGATGCCCAGCCGTCGAGCGACTTCGGACAGTGCCAGGCCGGCGACGCCTGCCTCGGCCATGACCTCGACGGCGATCGCGAGGATCTCCTCGATTGTCTGGTTGCGCCGAAGCTCGCGACGATTGCCGGTTGCCATGTAGCTAAAGCTACGACCTATAGCCTATCGAGCGCAAGGCAGCGGCAGGCTCGGCCGGTGTCACCCTCGGCCGTTCCGGTGGAACGGCCGAGGGTTGAAGAACCGGAAAAGAAGAGCCGGGTCGGTCAGGAACAGGTCCACGCGACGGCGCGGATCACGCCGGTCTTGTCGTCGGACTGGCCACCGATAACCTTTCCGTCGTCGCTGATCGAGGACGGAATGTTGGCCAGGCTACCCGGAGCACTCGCGGCCAAGCCGGGAAGTGCGACCGAACCCCCGTCGCCCACGAAGATGGCGCCGCCGTGCATGTCAATGCCTACCTGCCAGCCGTACCGGTTGATTGCGTCGGCGGCCGTGTCGAAATCGGGGAACGTGCGCACCTCGCCGGTACGCAGGTTCCAGCGCACCGCGGTGGCGTACACCCGGCCGGTCAGCCAGCCGTCGCGGATGTGGTACGCCGTCGCAACCGGCACGCTGGCCGTCCTCGCGCCGCTCTTGTCCGGGTTCTTCGCGGCCGGGCTGGAGACCGTGGGGATCGGGATGTTCGTGGGGATGTCCACCCGGTGCCCGCTTCCGTCGGGCAGCCAGACGTACGGCTCCTGGCTGCCCGGGCCGGCCGATGACACGGTACCGATGACGGTCCCGTCCTCGTCGATGTCGAACGCCGCCCCGCCAGTGGCACCGGAGGGCAGTGCCAGGTTCACCGGGCCGCTGGTCACGGAGGCCCACAGCACCGGCTTGCCGCCACGTGAGCCGACTGCGGTACCGGCGTCGTTGATGGCGCGTACCTCGGCGCCCGTACCACCAGGCAGTTGGCTCACCTTGCCGGCGCGGTAGTAGTACGCCCCCTCCCCCGACTTCGCCCAACTGTTGCCGACGGCCACACCCAGGCTGTTGATGTCGTTGAGGCTCTGGTCGTCACCCGGCACCGCGACGAGCGTTGCCTTGCGCCGGTCCCAGATGATGACGTGCAGGCCCATGTTCGAGCGCTGGCCGACGTTGGCCGGGTAGCTGCGCCCGAGTAGGAAGCGCCCAGTCGGATCGCCGCCGGTGACCAGCGCCATGGTGCGCCCGTCCGGCAATGGCAACATGTGCAGGGCGCACGCGGTCGGCGCGGGCGGTGCCTTCGGTACGGGGGCCGACGCGGCGGCCTGTTGCGATCCGTCGATGTGGGTACCGGGGCCGCGCAGGGTACCGGCGAGCACCGAACCACCCGCGAGGACGAGGGCGGCCGCCCCGGCTACTGCACCGTAGCCGGCCGCCCGCCGTACCCGACGGCGCCGCCGGCCGTCGCCGACCGCCCGTTCAATGTCCACAATGGATGGTACGGGTGGATCGTCGTCAAGTTGGCCGAGGATCGTGCCGGCCGAGTTCTCATCTATGTGCATCTCACCGCTCCTGGCTAAGAGACGCGAGCTGCCGGTCGCCGAGCAGCCTGCGCAGTGTTGTCAACCCATGGGAGGTCTGGCTCTTGACCGTAGTCAGTGAACGTAAAAAGCCAGAAAAATCTTGACCACGTTCGCCCAGGTCAACCCGCATCCGCCCCGATCGACCTGGGCCAGCACCCGGCATGGTGCGACCCGGCACGCTGCACCGCCGACCCCGCCAGCCAAGCCCACGGCTTCCGCTCCGGGGTCGGCGGGCAGCACCACTCGGCCCCCGTTTCGCTGAGCCTTGCGGCGGCCCTGTGGCTGCCCGCACGGCACGCCACGGCGTGGCTATCCGAGGCGTGCGCCCCCTGGAAGTGCGCCGTCCACCTGCACATCAAGGCAGGCGACGAGGAACTGTCCATGCCCCTCGACCACGCCGCGCCGGTACTCGATGCCCTCGTGACGCTCCTCGCGTCGGCGCTGACCGCCCCGGAGGTGACCCGATGAAGACCAACACCGACAAGCTTTTGCTGATCCTGACCACGATGTTCGTCGGCGCGCTCGCCCTAGTCGCCGGAGCAATCAGCTATGCACACATGCAGAACCTGGCATTGCTTCATGATCAGCTCGGGTGGAAGGCCAACGCGTTTCCGATCAGCGTAGATGGCATCGAGGTAGTGGCCTCCTTCTACATCCTGGCGCGGCGTCGCGCCGGTCGCCCCGCCGGGTGGCTCCCCTGGGTAGCGCTACTGGTCGGCACCATCGCCAGCCTTGCCGCGAATGTCGCGGTGGGCGGTCGCGACCCGGTGGGCCGGGTACTGGCTGGCTGGCCCGCTGTGTCCTTGCTGGTCTCGGTCAAGCTACTGTTCTCGATGTTCGACCACGCTGACGGTCCCGGGACCGTCCGGGACGATCAGCGGACGGTCCCGGACGGGGCGCCCGTCCCCCGGACCGTCCCGGGGACCGTCCGGGCCGACGTTGGACCGTCCGGGACGACTACCGGACCGGGGACGGACCAGTCCGGCCCGACCGCGCCAGGAACGACGGCCGCACCGGATACGGCGGCCCGGCCCGGCCCGGCGGCGGACTCACG
>JBPYFB010000307.1:0-7217 GCA_051986465.1 Rugosimonospora sp. | reverse complement strand
GACGAGGTACGGGTCACCGTGATCGCGGCCGGCTTCGACGGTGGGGCGCCCTCGTACAAGCCGGCCGCCGAGACGCCGCGGAAGGTGACGGTACAGCTGCCGGAGGGGGCGCCGGCCGCGTCATCCCGCCAGCCGGCCGCGCCGCCGAGCGCTCCGCGTCGAGTGCTCTTCGACGATGTGGACGTGCCGGACTTCCTCAAGAACGGCGCCTGAATCGGGCGCGCAGCATGGTGCCTGAGCCGGGCGCACCCCGGACCACCCCCACCGGAAAGCATTGCGTACTTTGATGGCCATGGGCAGGACCGCTCCGGACGACGCTAGCGGGGGCGCGCAGCCGGAGCGGGGTTACGCCCTCCGCGGTGAGCTCCCGGGCCCGCGACAGCGCGGCGGCGAGCACCCCCAACGGTCGCCCGATGCGGGAGCGGAGGACGGGGTACGCCGGGCCGAGCTGGCCAGCCGGCTGGCGCGGGTACGCACCCGGATCGCCGATGCCTGTGCCGCCGCCGGTCGGGACCGGTCCGAGGTCACGCTGGTCGCGGTCACCAAGACCTATCCCGCCTCCGACGTGCTGCACCTCGCCGCGCTCGGGCTGCGCGACATCGGCGAGAACCGGGACCAGGAGGCGGCGCCGAAGTCGGCCGCTGTCGCCGAGGCCGGGGTCGAGGTGCGCTGGCACTTCATCGGGCAGTTGCAGCGCAACAAGGCCCGGTCGGTGGTGCGCTATGCGCACCTCGTCCACTCGGTCGACCGGCCCGAACTGGTCGCGGCGCTGGCCCGGGCGCGGGAGGCGGCGGGCGGCCCGCCACTGGGCGTACTCCTGGAGGTGGGGCTCTCGGACGAGGCCGGTCGGGGCGGCATCACGCCCGCCGACCTCATGCGCCTCGCCGACGCGGTCGCGGCCCAGAGTGCGCTGACCCTGCGGGGGGTGATGGCGGTCGCGCCGCTCGACGTCCCCGCCGAACCCGCCTTCGCACGACTGGCCGGACTCGCCGCCCGGCTGCGCGAGGAGTACCCCTCGGCGGCGGTGATCTCGGCGGGCATGAGCGGCGATCTGGAAGCCGCTGTGACACACGGCGCGACACATGTGCGTATCGGTAGCGCGTTGCTCGGTAACCGTGACCCGCTGCGGTAACCTGTGACTGCGGACGGCAAACTACACCGTTGTTGTTTTCCTGTTTTCCCCGGGTACCTCCTGGGAACCGGGGGTGCGGAGGCGGTGCCGGGCGGGGCGAGGAGGACGCGGCGATGGGCGCGATGCGCAAGGCCGGGGTTTGGCTCGGGCTGATCGAGGAGGACGACGACCGTCCGTACGGCGAGCGCGGGTACGACAGCAGGGGGTACGAGGATGACTTCGAGGACGAGGTCGAGGAGGCCCCGGTGATCCGCCCCCGGACCGCCGAGCGGCTGGTACCCCAGCCCGTCGCCGATCCGGTTGTCCGCTCCGGCCGGGAGTCGATGCGCACCGAACGATCCACGGTACGGCCGATCGCGCGCGGGACCTCGCCCGGCGTGTCAACCGGCTATCCGACCCGGGACAACTTGGCATTGGCACCTCAGGTACAGCTGCGGGAGCGGGCTGTGGTGGCAGACGAGGACGAGCGGCGGTACCAGATCACCACGCTGCACCCGACCACGTACAACGAAGCACGCACGATCGGTGAGCACTTCCGTGACGGGGTACCCGTGATCATGAACCTCACCGAAATGGCCGAGGCGGACGCCAAACGTTTGGTTGATTTCGCTGCCGGGCTGGCCTTCGGCCTGCGCGGTACGATGGAGCGCGTGACCAACCGGGTGTTCCTGCTCTCACCTGCCAACGTCCAGGTCACCGCGGAGGACAAGGCCAGGATCGCCGAGGGCGGGTTCTTCAACCAGAGCTGAACAGGACCCCGTCGGAGTGTTATCGATCATCGCCCAGATCGCCTACCTGGTGCTCTACTTCGTCTATTTGATGCTGTTTGCCAGGTTCACGATGAGCTGGGTCCTCCAGTTTGGTCGGAGGTGGCACCCGGGGCGTGGTGCAGCCGCGTCACTCGAAGTGGTGTGGAGCGTCACTGATCCGCCTCTCAAAGCGTTGAGGCGTGTGATCCCTCCGCTGCGAGTTGGTACGGTGAGCGTTGACCTGTCTGCCATTGTGTTGCTGCTTATCCTGTTCGTGCTGATGAACGTCGTAGTGGCGCGGCTAATCTGATAGCGGTGCCATCTTCGCCCCGTGACATCAGCCGCCCGCGCGGCCGCAACTGACCCGAGGAGTTTCGATGCCGCTGACCCCGGCCGACGTGCACAACGTCGCCTTTAAGAAGCCCCCGATAGGCAAACGGGGGTATGACGAGGAGGAGGTCGACGCCTTCCTCGATGAGGTTGAGCGCGAGCTTGCCCGTCTGATCGAAGAGAACAATGAGCTGCGTGCCCAGGCGGAGCGCGGTGGTGGTGGACGTCCGGTGGCCGCCGGCCCCGGCGGCGACCCCCGCCTCGCCCAGGAGAACGTCGAGCTGAAGACCCAGCTCGACCGCCTCAACCGGGAGAAGACCGCGGCGGAGCAGGCGGCCCGCGCGATGCAGGCCGAGCTCGACCAGGTCCGGGGCGGTGGCGGCCCGGTGAGCACCGGCGACGGCGAGCAGCAGGCGCTGCGGGTCCTGATGATGGCCCAGCGCACCGCTGACGACCACGTCGCCGACGCCCGCCGCGAGGCCGACAAGCTGCTCTCCGACGCCCGGTCGAAGTCCGAAGAGGTCACCCGGGAGGCGCGGGCCAAGGCGGACGCTCTCGAGCGCGACGCCCGGCAGCGGCACCAGGAGGCGATGGGCGGCCTGGACGCCAAGCGCACCGCACTGCAGAAGCACATCGAGGAACTCAAGCAGTTCGAGCGGGAGTACCGCACGCGACTGAAGGCGTACCTCGAGAGCCAGCTGCGGGACCTGGACGGGCACGGCAAGGGCCTGGAAGCGGAGATGAACCGCGCCGAGCCCAACCGGACCGGTAGCGGCGGCGGAGGTGGCGGCGGTCTGGCCGCGGCCGCGGCGGGCGCCTACAGCGGCGGCGGGCGACAGGGCATCGACAGCAACACCGGACGCTAGCCGGTTGGGCGGGGACGAGCAGTGATCTTCGCGAGCCTCCTGCTCATCCTCGTCGCGATCGTGCTGGCGATCCTCGGCGTCATCCAAGGGTCCGACCCGCTCCTGGTCGGCTCCATACTGGCGAGTCTGCTCACGGCCGTCTTTCTGGCCGTGAGCGCTCGCCAGGCGGCCGCTATGCGGTTGGCAGCAGGTCAGGACGGATTCACGGTCCGTCTCGCACCGCCGCGCCGGGCCGCCGAAACGACATCGACCGCCGCCTACGAGCCGACCCCCGCCGAGGAGGCGGAAGAAGCAGAAGAGGCCGCGGCTGACCGCGCCACCTCCATCCCCAGCCAGGACCGGATCGAGGACCGGGGCGACGAGCGCCTGGCGACCCCGACGGCCGAGACCAGCGCCACCGACGGCCTCGACACCGATCTTGGCGCCGAACCTGAGCTCACCACCCAGGTCGAGCTGGACCTGCACCCCGCCGGCACCGGCATCGGGGACCCCGCGCTCGACGCGCTGGACCCGGACGAAGATCCGCTCGACGAACCCCCTGCCCAGCTGATACCCCCCGGCGAGGCGGCCATGGTCGCCGGGCTGGAGACGGACGTGATGGTGGTGGACGGGCGACCCCGGTACCACCTGGTGACCTGCGCGCACCTGCGCGGCCGGGAGATCGAGGCGCTGCCGGTCAGCGAGGCGGTGGAACTCGGCTTCACGCCGTGCAGCCTCTGCGAGCCGGATACCGCGCTGCTGGCGCAGGCGCGTCGGGGCTGATAGGTGAAGGCCGCGACCGTCGCGGTACGCGTCAAGCCGGGCGCGTCGCGGTTGCGCGTGGGCGGGCGGTACGAGGGGCCGTACGGGCCGGCGCTCGTGGTGGCGGTACCCGATCCGGCCGTGGACGGGCGTGCCACCGAGGCGACCCGCCGGGCGCTCGCCGAGGTACTCGGCATCCGGGCGGCCCGGATCGAGCTGCGTACCGGCGCGGCGAGCCGGGACAAGCTGTTCACGGTGGCGGAGCCGCCTGAGGGGCTGGACGAGCGGGTACGGGTGCTGCGCGACGGCGCCTGAATTCCCGGGCCGATCATGTGTACGCCCCGGGCCAGCGGGGAACATGCTCCCCGGTACACGCATCGGATATCGGAATTCGGGCAAATTCGTGTGGCGTGTTTGTCGGACGCCCGTACGTTCCGTATTCTTGCGAGCCTCTGGAGTGCGCGGCGCCCCGCCGCGCGCCCGTTTTGCATATGTGGGGGAAGTGATGGCCGAGCGGGCACGTGCCGCGCGGAAGGCCGCCCAGCCTGCCGCGCATACGGTGCGGACAAAGAGCACCAATAGCGCATCGTCGCCGACAAGGGCGCAACCTGGAGCCGCGGCCGGCCGGGCCGGCGGCGCGAAGGGCAGCGTCCGGGCGGCCGGGCCCTCCACGACAAACGCCGCTGCTACGACAACCTCGGCACGCAAGACGGTGACAGGCGCCAAGGGCGGGGCGGCCGGCAGCGGGAAGGTATCCGCGCCCGCGAAGTCCACCAGTAGCAGGGCCAGCGGGTCCGTCAACGGCAAGGCCAGCGAGGCGAAGACCGCGGCGCGCAAGGCGGCGGGCAAGGCCGCGCCCACGAAGCCGGCCGCCACCAAGACCGCCGCCGCCAAGACCGCTGCGACCAAGACCGCTGCGACCAAGACCACTGCGACCAAGACCACTGCGACCAAGACCACTGCGACCAAGACCACTGCGACCAAGACCGCTGCGACGAAGACCGGCCCGACCAAGACCACGTCGTCGGTCAAGGGGCGCGCGCCCGCCAAGGCGGCGAAGGCCGTGAAGGCCGTCGCGAAGGCGCCCGCCAAGGCCGCGCCGGCGACGAAGGACACACAGCGGTCTGGGACGCGTACCGCGAGTGACGGGGTACAGGCCGCCGGAGCGGAGGCGACCGCCGCCGAGGTTCGGCCGGCCGCCCCGTCCGCAAGGAAAGCAACGGCCGACAAGGCCAGGTCCGCGCCTGCTGGCGCGGATGCCCATACCGGCACCGCGAACGCGGACCGGCAGGGCGCTGGTACGTCACCCGACGTATCGGCGGCGAGCACCCCGCGCCGGCAGACCTCGGCAGCGGGCCGCCCGCCCACCTCCGACCAGGCACCGCCGATCGCCGCGGGGAACGCGGCCGAGGGAGCGACGATGGCGAAGCCAGCCGACACCAGGACAACCGTGACCAAGCCAGCGACAGCCGCCAGCGAGGCCAAGGCCACCAAGGTGGCACCGAAGACGACCCGCACCGCAGCGGAGACCGAGAAGATCAGGGCCGCGCTGGCCGATCGCCGTGACGAGTTGCGCGAGGAGTACGACTCCACCGTCTCCGAGCTCGCCGAGCTGCAGCGCGACCGGCTCACCGACTCGGCCGGGGACGACCAGGCCGACACGGGTACCAAGACGTTCGAGCGCGAGCAGGAGATCTCCCTCGCCAACGGCATCCTGGAGCGGATCAACCAGGTGGAGCGGGCGCTGGAGCGGCTCGACGAGGGCAGCTACGGCTGGTGCGAGCGGTGCGGCAACCCGATCCCGGTTGAGCGACTGGCGGCCTTCCCATCGGCTACCCTCTGCGTGACCTGCAAGCAACTGGAGGAGCGCCGCTGAGCGCGCCGATGGATGGGTGAGGTGTCCGTGAGTGGACCTGTCGGCGAGGCAGCACCGGAGGCGTCCACACCGGTGTCGGGCTCCGAACCGCCGACCCGGTTCACCGGCCGCGCGCTGGGCGTACTGGTGGGCGTCACGGCCGTGGTACTCGCCGCTGACGCCCTGGTCAAGCAGCTCGTCGTTGCGCGGCTGACCGACCATCCACCGGTCAAGCTGCTCGGCGGCGTGCTGTACCTGGACCTCATCCGCAACAGCGGAGCGGCATTCAGCCTGGGTACCCATCTCACCTTTGTTTTTCCCATCGTCACGCTCGGCGTGGCGGTCTGGATCGGGTGGATGGCGGCGCGGCTGCGCTCCGTACCGTGGGGAATCGCGCTCGGGCTGGTGCTCGGCGGTGCCCTCGGCAACTTCGCGGACCGGATCTTCCGGGCGCCGGGCTTTCTGGTCGGACACGTGATCGACTACGCGAGCCTGTTCGGGCCGAACGGCCAGCACTGGCCGATCTTCAATGTGGCCGACGCGTCGCTCTCCTGCGGCGTCGTGCTCGCCGTGCTGCTGGAGTTGACCGGCCGGCGCCGGGACGGCGGTCGGGTGCGGGGCGGGCACACTGGTACCCGTGACGAGTCTTAGCGGTGCCGACCGGCGATCGCTGCCGGTACCCGACGGGCTGGACGGGATGCGGCTGGATCAGGTTGTGTCCCGGCTGTTCGGACTGTCCCGTACCGCGGCCGCGGCCCTCGTCGAGGCCGGTGACGCCGTGGTGGACGGGTACCCGCGCCCCAAGTCCGACAAGGTGACCGCCGGGTCGTGGCTGGAGGTGACGCTGCCTCCCGCACCGTCCGCGCTCGCCCCCGCCGAGCCCACGCCGGTACCCGGCCTCACGATCGTGTACGCGGACGACGACATCGTGGTCGTCGACAAGCCGGTCGGGGTGGCCGCCCATCCCAGCCCGGGCTGGACCGGGCCCACCGTGACCGGTGGCCTCGCGGCGATGGGTCAGACGATCGCCACCAGCGGCGCGGCCGAGCGGCAGGGCGTGGTGCACCGGCTGGACGTGGGTACCACGGGACTGATGGTCGTCGCCAAGAGCGAGCGCGCGTACAGCCTCCTCAAGCGCGCCTTCAAGGCGCGGGAGGTGGACAAGCGGTACCACGCGGTGGTCCAGGGACTGCTCGATCCACTGCGCGGTACGGTCGACGCGCCGATCGACCGGCACCCGGGCCACGACTACAAGTGGGCGGTGGTCTCCGGTGGCAAGCCGAGCGTCACGCACTACGACACGCTCGAGGCGTTCCCGGCCGCCAGCCTCGCTGACGTGCGCCTGGAGACCGGGCGTACCCACCAGATCCGCGTACATTTCGCGGCGCTGCGCCATCCCTGCGTCGGTGACCTGACCTACGGCGCCGATCCGACGCTCGCCGCGCGGCTGGGCCTGTCGCGCCAGTGGCTGCACGCCCGCGCCCTGTCGTTCCTGCACCCGGCGACCGGCGAGGAGGTCTCGTTCGTGAGCGACTACCCCGATG
>JBPYFB010000306.1:0-4590 GCA_051986465.1 Rugosimonospora sp. | reverse complement strand
CGTCAGCGACGCCCGGTACCAGGCGGCCGAGCAGGCCTGCCGGCACCTGCTCCCAACCGGCGGGTCGCTGCAACAACAGACCAACCAATGCCTGTGGTTCGGCCAGTGCCCACCCGCCTTGCTTCAGCAACTGATGAACCTCGAACGGGAGTACGCCCGCTGTATGCGTACCAACGGGGTGCCCAACTGGCCGGATCCCACCTTCAACAAGGGGCGCCCCGCCTTCGACCTCGGTAGCGCCGGCATCGATCCGCAGTCCACGGAGTCCGCGCGGTTCGAGGCCGAGGATCGCGACTGTCGGGGCCGGGCGGGCGGCTCGGTGCCCCGGTTGCCGTACGCCTCGGGCACTCGATGACATCCGTCTAACAATCGCCGTTCGGCTCCTGTCACTGGTCACCCGTTAAACCGGACAGGCAGCGGTAAGAAAAACGCGATCAGACGTGAAGGAGTTGTTATGAGTGCCGGGGGCCTGCCGCGCCGGCGGCGTCGTTGGCGCCGCTGGGTGGTCGTCGTCGTGGTGGTGGTTGCCGCGGGTGCGGTCACGGTGGTGAGTGTCGTATTCGACGGTACCGGGAGCAGTGGCGCGCCGGCCGGTCGCGCGTCGGCGACCTCGCTGGCTACGGTCGAGCGCCGGTCACTCTCGGCGCAGATGCAGGTCACCGGCACGCTTGGGTACGCGGGCTCCTACCCGGTTCTGGGGCAGGCGCCGGGTACGGTGACCTGGCTGCCGGCGGTGGGACAGGTCATCGGCCAGGGGCAGGTACTGTACAAAGTGGACGGTGCACCGGTCGTGCTGCTGTACGGGTCCGCACCGGCCTGGCGTGCGCTGGCCGCGACGACGACCGCGGCGGCGCTGACCGGTGACGATGTGGCGCAGCTCAACCACGATCTGGTCGCGTTGGGGTATGTGCGCAAGTCCGATGTGGACTCTGCCTGGGCCCGGTTCACGTGGGCCACCAAGGCCGGGGTGAAGAAGCTGCAGAAGCACCTCGGGGTGGTGCAGAGCGGCGAGCTGTCCCTGGGCGAGGTGGTGTTCCTGCCGACCGCGGCTCGGGTGACCGCGCTGCAGGCCGGACTCGGCGCACCCGCGACCGGGCCGGTGCTGCGGGCCACCTCGACCATGCCACTGGTGAGTGTCGCGCTGGCCGCGGATCGGCAGTCCCAGGTCAAGGTGGGCGACCAGGTCACCATCACGCTGCCGGATGGGCGTACCACCCCGGGTACGGTCACCTCGGTGGGCAAGGTCGCCAGCATCGCGTCGGGCAACGGGGGCGGTGCGGGCAGCCCGACCGCGACGGTACCGGTGACGATCCGGCCCACCGATACGGCGGCGACCGGCGGCCTGGATCAGGCACCGGTACTCGTGGCGATAACCACCGCCACCGTGCCGGACGCGCTGGCGGTGCCGGTGTACGCGCTGCTCGCCCAGGCGGGTGGCGGGTACGCGGTCGAGGTCGCCGACCCGGACGGTACCCGCCATCTGGTACCGGTCTCGCCCGGGCTCTTCGACGACGCGACCGGACTGGTGCAGGTCACCGGGGCGGGCGTCGCCGCCGGGCAGCACGTGGTGGTGCCGGCCTCATGAGCATCGTCTTGCAGGTCGAGCAGGTGACCAAGACGTACCCGAGCCAGCCGCCGGTCACCGCGCTGCGCGGGGTCAGCTTCGCCGTCGCACCAGGCGAACTGGTCGCGATCGTCGGCCCGTCCGGTTCCGGCAAGACCACGCTGCTGCACCTGCTCGGCACCCTGGACCGGCCCAGCTCGGGCCGGGTACTGATCACCGGACTGGACGTGGCGCGCCTGTCCGACCGGGACCTCGCGACCCTGCGCGCCACCCGGATCGGCTTCGTGTTCCAGCAGTTCTTCCTCGCCGAACACGCCACCGTACTCGACAACGTCGCCGACGGCCTGCTCTACGCCGGAACCGGCGTCAAGGCGCGCCGCGACCGGGCCGCGCAGGCGCTGCACGCGGTCGGCCTCGGCGACCGCCCGTACGCCCGGCCCACCCAGCTCTCCGGCGGCCAGCGCCAGCGGGTGGCGATCGCCCGCGCCCTGGTCGGCCGGCCGGCGATCCTGCTGGCCGACGAACCCACCGGCAACCTCGACAGCAGCACCGGAGAGGCGATCCTCACCTTGCTCGAAGACCTCAACGCGGCCGGTACCACCATCCTGGTGGTCACCCACGACCGCGCCATCGCCGCCCGGCTGCCGCGCCGCATCGAGATGCTCGACGGGCACATCGTCACCGACACCGCCGGTACAGTCGACACCGCTCGTGTTGGGAGCCCGGCATGAGCGCCGTACTTGCGCCGCGCCGGTTGCGCCCGACCGACCTGGCCCGGCTGGCCAGTATCGGGCTACGTACCCGCAGGCTGCGCGCCGCACTCTCCGCGCTCGGTATCGCCATCGGCGTGGCGGCCATCGTCGCCGTGCTCGGGTTGTCGTCCTCCTCCCAGGCCGAGCTGCTCGCCGAGATCGACAAGCTGGGCACCAACCTGCTCACTGTCGCAAATGGACAGACGCTCGGCGGGGATACCGCGGAACTCCCCACGGCGGCTCCCGGCATGATTTCGCGGATCGGCGCCGTCACCGCCGTGCAGTACACCGGGCGGGTCGGCGACGTGAACGCCTACCGCAGCCCGCTGATCCCCGCCGTCAACACCAACGCCCTGTCCGTACAGGCCGCCAGCCTCGACCTGCCCGCCGTCGTCGGCACCTCGGTGGCCCAGGGTCGCTTCCTCACCCCGGCCACCGCCCGCGAGCCCGTCGCCGTGCTCGGCGCCGCCGCCGCCGCACGGCTGGGCATCGACCGGCTGTACCCGGGCGAACGCATCCGTATCGGCCCCACACCCCGCATCGGCCAATGGTTCTTCCTCGCCGGCATCCTGCACCAGGCCGTACTCGCCCCGGAAATCGACTCCGCCGTGCTGGTCGGATTCCCCGCCGCGCAAACGTTCCTCGGCTTCGACGGCCACCCCTCGGAGATCTACCTACGTGCGGTCACCGAACAGGTCAACGCCGTACACGCTCTGCTCGCCGCCACCGCCAACCCGGAGCACCCCGACCAGGTCACCGTCTCCCAACCTTCTGACGCGCTGGTCGCCCGGGCCGCCGCGAAGTCCGCCCTCAACGGCCTGTTCCTCGGCCTCGGTGCGGTGTCCCTGCTCGTCGGTGCCGTCGGCGTCGCCAACACGATGGTCGTCTCGGTACTGGAGAGACGCTCCGAGATCGGACTACGCCGCGCCCTGGGCGCCGCCAAAGGCCATATCCGCCTTCAGTTTCTGGCCGAGGCCATGCTGCTGGCGAGCATCGGCGGTGCCGCTGGCCTCGCCGCCGGAGCCGCCACCACCGCCGGCTACGCGCACCTCAACCATTCGGCGACGGTCATCCCGCCGCTCGCCTGGGCCGGCGGGCTGGGCGCCGCGCTATTCATCGGCGCCCTCGCCGGCCTGCTCCCCGCGCTGCGCGCCGCCCGTATGGCACCCACCCAAGCCCTCTGGGCCTTGTAGGACGCGGCTTGGCTACGCGGGCAAGGCGGCCGGCGGGAGGTGCACTGCCGGTCGACTTCCCATCCTGGTCCGGCTGCACGGCTGGGTATGTGGAGTATCGCTCGTTGACGGCGCTGCGACCGCTGTTGGGTTACCCGCTGCCGCACTACGACAGGTTGATGATGAGCACCATGTCGACCGTGCGCGACCCGCTGGTGCAGGCGATGTGATCGTACGCGAGCGCCGTGTTGTTGATGTTGTCCGACTGACAACGCCAGCCGCTCACCGTGTAGTCGCCGGTCGCCGGGTGCTGGGAGAGCGCCCGCGGCATGATCGCGGCGGCCTGCCTACACGTTGCGGGCGGGATGGCCCGCTCCTGCCAGTATACGTGCGCATTGGTGGTGCGGATCTTGCCACAGTTGACGACCCGCGGGCTCGGGCTCGGCAAGTCGAGTGGCGGCGCCACGACCGGTGGCGGCGACCAAGATGGCAACGGATCGCCGCTCGCTTCCGGTGTCGGCGACGCGAGTGTCGGTGACGGCGCTGCCTGGGACCATTTGGCGGCCGGCGGTGCCGCCGCACATCCAGCCAGCATGGCTGCCGCGATGGCTGGCAGGCAGGTGCGTACCCATCTCATAGTCAATCTCCCCCGTAGTCCCGCAGGACGATAGCAACCGCGCCGTAGTCGCGTTGTCCCGTTGGGTGCGCCACCCGGCACGAACCGGCCCCCCACCCGCGCCGTACCCCGCCACAGCGCCCGGCGATGGGCCACCACGACCGACCCAAACCCGTCGGCATGGTGTGGGCCGACGGCCGCGAGGGACTACGAGCGCCTACCCACCCACCACGAAGCCGTGGCCCGCTGGTCCATGATCCGAATCACCAGCCGACGCCTCAGCAGATACAACAGCCAGGGATCCGTATCAGCGGAAGTCGGCGACGAAACTGGCCTGCTCCGGGGTCTCTACGGCGTCCGGGCTGTAGTACTTCCTGACGTATGCAACCGCATCAGTGGCCGGGGTGCCGTCGAGAACGGCGAGGCACGCCAATGCGGTTCCGGTTCTGCCGCTGCCGCCCATGCAGCCGACCTCAACACGTTCGA
>JBPYFB010000305.1:0-21241 GCA_051986465.1 Rugosimonospora sp. | reverse complement strand
GGGCCGTACCGTTGCGCAGCCCGTACTGGTACAGGATGCGGTGCAGCCGGGCCTTCTTCCCGGCCGACAAGCCCAGCTCACGAAGGTGTGGTCTGGTCATCTACGCCTCCAGCGCTTCTCGTCTCCTCCCCGGCGTAGTACCCACATCAGCCGGCAGATGCGCCTGCCGACCGACGCATGCGTGCCCCGTGGCCGGGTAGGAACCCGGAGAACGGCGTCTGTCAGAGGTAGATCTGCATGAACGATCAGGCTGTTGTGGTCGGTATCGACGGGTCCGCAAACGCCGAGGCGGCCGCGGCGTACGGGGCGTGGGAGGCGCGCCGGCGGCACCGCCCGCTGCGCCTGGTGCACGGCCTGGTTCCGGTACCGCAGTTCGGTGTTGCCCCGACCCTGCCGTCCGTGACCGAGGCGCTGGTCTCCCGCGCGCGGAGCCTGGTCGCGCAGGCCGGGGAGAAGGTGCACGGGCGCGATCCCGAGCTGCCGGTGACCACCGCGGTCATCGCGGGCAGCCCGGCCGGCGTCCTGCTGGACGAGGCGAGCCGGGCCGACCTCGTGGTGGTCGGCTCGCGCGGTACGGGCGGCTTCGCCAGCCTGCTGGTGGGATCGGTCGCCGCCCAGGTGGCCACCCACGCGCCGGTACCCGTCGTGGTGGTGCGCGACAGCGCGGCGGTGCCCGAGCCGGGCCCGGTCGTGGTGGGCGTGGACGGTTCCGCCGGATCCGCCGCGGCCCTCGAACTCGCCTTCGACGAGGCCGCCGCGCGCGGCAGCGACCTGGTCGCCGTCTACGCCTGGGGGGTACCGCCCGGCGGCAACCTCGGCCCCATCATGCCCGGCCAGTACGACGCCGAGCAGGCGCGCGAGGAGGGCGGTCGGCTGCTGGCCGAGGCGCTCGCCGGCTGGTCCGACAAGTACCCGGGGACGCCGGTACACCGCCGGGCGATCCACAGCTTCAACCCGCTCAAGACCATCCTGGAGGAGTCCGAGTCGGCGTCGCTCATCGTGGTGGGCGCCCGCAGTCACGGTGGCTTCCTGGGCCTGCTGCTCGGCTCGGTCGCGGACGGGTTGCTGCGCAACTCGCCCCGGTCGCTCGCGATCGCCCGCCCGGCTTCCGGTACCCGGTAGTGACTAGAGCGCGTCACCGTACCTGGTCAGGATGGCGAGCGCCAGCGCGAGCAGCCAGATCACCACGACCATGAGATCCAGGTTGGCCCGCACCCCGGTCACGAGCGCGGACTGCAGCCGTACCGGCAGGAAGAGATTGCCGTCGCGGATGTTCACGTGGGTCAGGCTCGCGAAGACCAGCGTGGTCGATACGGTCACGAGCAGGCACCAGGGGCACAGCGCGCCGATGACGAACATCGACTGGGCGAGCAGCCAGTAGGCGAAGACGAGACCCAGGGTATACACGATCTGAGCGGCGAACATGAACCAGCGGGGGAAGCGCACCCCGCCCAGGCTGGCGACCGCCACGGTGATGACGACGGGCTCCGCCACCAGGCCGAGGAACGCGTTGGGGAAGCCGAACAGGTGTGACTGCCAGGCGCCGCCGACGGTACCGCAGCTGATCACCGCGTTGATGTCGCACGACAGGTGCGCGTGCGGATCGGCGGCGAGGCGTACCGCCTCGATGGACAGGACGAACGACGCGACCAGGCTCAGGCACGACGAGAACAGCATGGTGCCGAAGGTCCAGGCGTTGGTATGGCGCGCCCGGTGCACCCGCGCCAGCAGCCCCGCCATCTACTTCCCCGCCGCTGTTTCAATGGCGTCGGTCAGCGGGCCCACCGTGTACAGGTCGCCGGTGAAGACGGTGCCGTTCACCTTGACCGTGGGCGTACCGGTGATGCCTGCGCTGAAGGCTGCCTGCGTCGAGGCGGTGACCCAGCCCTCGAACGTGCCGGCGGCGAAGGCGTGCACGACATCCGGCGGCACCCCGGCCCCGGCCGCCAGCGAGCCGATCTGCTCGTCGCTCAGGCCGGTACTGCCCTCGGCGGGCTGACTGTCGTAGAGCGCGGCGCTGAACGGCAGTACCCGCGCGGACGCCCGGTCGGCGACGGTGGCGACCGCGTTCGCGGCCCGGGTGGAGTAGCGGGTACCCGACGACTGCCGGTCCAGGAACGCCAGCGGGTGCAGTTCCAGCCGCGCCGTACCGGCCTGTACGAGCCGGCTCAGCTCGCCGCTGTTGGCCCGCTCGAACCGTCCACAGTAGGGGCACATGTAGTCGAGGTACACCGTCACCGTCACCGGCGCGGTGGCCTGTCCCACAAGGATCGCGCCGTTCGCCGTGGCTCCGGCCGGCGTGGCTCGGGCCGTACCGGCGCGCGACGACCGGTTCCCGGTGGCGACGTTGACCACCACTACGACGATGGCGGCGAGCAGGCCGGCGATGACGAGCGCGCCGATACCGCCGAGGATGCGGATGCGCCGCCTGCGCCGCTCGGCCGCGCGTTGCCGGGTCAGGTGCAGCTCGCGCTCGCGCGCCGCGCGGGCCCGCCGGCTCATTGCGGTTCCACTGTGGACATTTGACCCGGGCCTCCGATCGTGGGTGGCTTGCGTCGTGCCAGGCTCCACCCCACCGCGCGGGGCACTGCGCCGGCCAGGGACCTTCGACCCGTCCACACCGGCCGGTTCGCCCCTGCCCCCAGCCTGGGTACCAGATCGATATGCTGTCGCGTCGTGGAGGACGCAGCAGGGCCGCAGGCGCCCCGGGCCGGCGTCAACCCCTGGATGCTGACGGCGGTCCTGTTCCTCGGTGCCATGGTCGCGGTCGGCGTCACCTGGGTGGCCAGCCGGGACGCGCAGACGCCCATCCAGAGAGTGGCGCCACCACCCACCCCTTCGCGGACGCCACTCAGCCACACCGCGTTCTGCCGCCAGTCGTATTCGCTGCGACCGCTCCCGATCAACCCGGACCGCGGTCCGGAGATCACCGACATCACCGCGATCGACCGCGCCACGGTACGGGTCCGCTGGACGGTCGGGTACGACGACCATCCGGTGGCCTACGTCGTGGCCCTCGTCTGCGAGAACGGACATGCATTCAGGGCGTATGCGGTAGAGCCGCACACCATGGAGTACGTATTCCGCGGACTCCAGCCGGCCACCTCCTACTGTTTCCGGGTGCAGAAGGTGAACATGACCGACTTGTTCTCCCCGCAGCGCTGCATCTCCACGCCCAGGTAAGGCTGATGCCGACCGCCGCCAGGGGCCGAAAGCCCCCTGTTGTTCGGGACCTCGAACCCTGACGCGACCAACCGCCGGCGCTGGAGCATGAGGCCAGTGAGCGGGCCAGCAGGTACCCGCCCGGAAGGAGTCGAGAGATGAAGCGCCGGACCCTGGACATTCTCTTCAGCACCGGAGGGGTGGTCCTGGCCGGGCTGCTCCTGATCGTCGGCATCGTGATGACCAGCAACGCCAACTTCGCCCGCAACTACGTCGCCGACCAACTCGGCCAGCAGCACATCACCTTCAAGAGTGTCAACGCGCTGACCGACGAGGAGAAGAAGGCCCCGTGCCTGGTGCAGTACGCCGGGCAGAAGCTCACCACCGGCAAGCAGGCCGAGTGCTACGCCAACTCCTTCATCGGGCTGCACCTCCAGTCGATCGCCGGCGGCAAGACCTACGCCGACCTGGGCGCACCGCAGAGCGCGCTGCAGGCCCAGGTGGCCCAGGCGCAGCAGGCCAACGACCCGAACCTGGCCGACCTGCAGAAGCAGCTGACCACCCTCACGGCGCAACGCCAGACGCTGTTCACCGGCGAGACCCTGCGGGGGCTGCTGCTGACCTCGTACGGGTTCAGCGTCTTCGGTGAGAAGGCGGCGCAGGCGGCCCTGGTCGCCTACCTCGCCGCCATCCTGCTGGCCCTGCTGGCCATCGCCGGCTTCGTGCACGCGTTCGTCACCCCGAAGACCAGGACCGTCGCGCAGCCCGAGCGGGTGACCGTGGCGGCCTGAGCCCACGCAACGGATCGTGGCCCCGTCCGCCCGAGCGGGTGGCCGGGGCTACGATCGCGTCCGCGCCCGCCTCACACCTCGTAGCGGTGTCTCGTCGTACTGGTTGAGGCCAGGCTGGTACCGAGGGGAAACCATGAGCAGGCAGACCGAACCAGGTGAGGGCGGGCTCGACGCGGTCATGAGCGAGCGCCGCCAGCTGATCAATCTCGCGTACCGGCTGCTCGGCTCGCTCGCCGACGCCGAGGACGCCGTACAGGAGACGTACGCCCGCTGGTACGCCCAGAGCCCCGAGCAGCGGGCGGCCATCGAGTCGCCGGGCGCCTGGCTGACCACGGTCGCCAGCCGCGTCTGCCTCGACCTGCTGCGCTCCGCGCGGGTGCGCCGCGAGCGCTACGTCGGCGAGTGGATCCCGGAGCCGCTGCCCGAACCCACCGAGTGGCTGGGCGGCGGGACCGGCGGTACGGGTGCCGACCCGGCCGACCGGGTCACCCTCGACGAGTCGGTCAGCATGGCCTTCCTCGTCGTACTCGATTCGATGACCCCGGCCGAACGCGTCACCTTCGTCCTGCACGACGTCTTCCGCTACCCCTTCCAGGACATCGCCGGCATCGTCGGGCGCACCCCGGCGGCCTGCCGCCAACTGGCCACCTCCGCCCGCCGCCGCATCCGCGGCGCGCAGCCGTCCGCGACCCGTACGGCCCGGCAGGCCGGTATCGTCCGGGACTTCAAGAGCGCCTGGGAAGCCAAGGACATCAACGCCCTCATCCGCCTCCTCGACCCCAACGCCACCACGACCGCGGACAGCGGTGGCCTCGCGAAGGCCGCACTGCACCCGATCTACGGCGCCGAGCAGATCGCCCGCTACCTGGTCGACCTGTGGGCCGTCGCGACCGACGTGCGGCTCGTGGAGCGAACCGTCAACGGCCAGCCCGGCCTCGTCGGCGAGCAGGGCGGCGTCGTCTCCACCGTCTTCGCGTTCCAGATCTCCGACGACCGGATCACGCACATCTGGGCGGTACGCAATCCCGACAAGCTCCGGCCGTGGACGTCGGGCTGACGCCGGCCGCCGCTACGCACCGCCGACGGGTACCACCACCTTGCCCGGAGCGTGCCCCTGCTCCTGGTACCTGATGGCCTGCGATACCTCCTCGAACGGGTACCGCCGGTCGATGACCGGGACGACCTTGCCGTCGTCGATGAGGCCGCTGAGCGTGGCGAGAAGGTCCCTGAGGTCCGTGCGCCCCTCCAGGTTGGTCACGGTTATCCGCCGCGACACGAACGGCTTGGTCGCCATCGCGGCGATCGCGTGCCCGGCCGGCTGCACCCACCGGCCGGCCTGGCCGCCGACCATGACGTAGCTGCCCTTGGGCGTGAGCACCCGCAGGCAGGCCGATACCGGGCGGCTGCCCGCGATGTCCACCACGAGGTCGTAGCGCCCCGCGGCGCGCGTGAAGTCCTCGGTCCGGTAGTCGATGACCTCGTCCGCGCCGAGCGAGCGGACCAGCTCGACGTTGCGGGTACTGCACACGCCGGTGACCGTCGCGCCAAGGGCGTGCGCGATCTGCACGGTGAAGGTACCGACGCCGCCGGCGGCGCCGTTGACGAGTACCCGCTGGCCGGGCTGGAGCTGGCCGTTGTCGCGCAGGGTCACCAGTGCGGTGAGGCCGGCCATCGGTACCGCCGCCGCCTGCTCGTAGGACAGGCTCGCCGGCATCGGCGCCAACAGGTCGGCCGGCACCCGCACGTACTCGGCGAAGCCGCCGCCCTTTGGCAGCAAGGCGTAGACGTTGTCGCCGGGGTGCACGCCGGTCACCTTCGGCCCGACGGCGTCGACCTGGCCGGCCATGTCGCAGCCGAGGACGCTGATGGCCGGCCGGCGCAGGCTGACGGTACCGGCCATGAGTCGCGCGATGTACGGCTCGCCGCGCAGGTTGTGCCAGTCCCACGGGTTGATGGAGGTGGCCCGCACCCGGACCAGTACCTCACCCTCGCCGGGCACGGGCGTATCCGTGTCGGTGAGCGCCAGGTTATCCGGTGAGCCGTAGGCACGCAGGAGGTACGCCTTCATGGTCGCTCGGCCTCTCTTACATCGTAAGTCGTACACCGTAAGTCTTACGTAGTAAGGTAGCCATACAGCGTAAGGCAGTCAAGGTTGTGTCGGGGGGCCGACGACTTACCCGGTAAGATCGGAAGGCGACGAAGGGTAGACATACGGTGGCGAACCGAGCGGCACCAGCGGCCGAGCCCCGCCGCCCGTTGAGCCGGGAACGGGTGCTGCACACCGCGGTCACGATCGCCGACAAGCACGGCATCCACGCACTCACCATGCGCCGCCTCGCCGAAGAGGTCGGTGCCGAGGCGATGTCGCTCTACTACCACGTCCACAGCAAGGAAGACATCCTCGACGGCATCACCGACGCCGTCGCCAAGGAGATCAACGAGGCCGTCGACCAGCTCCGGTACCCGTCGAAGGGCGCCCGCTGGAAGACCGCGGTACGGCACCGGATCCTCGCCGCGCGCCAGGTCTTCCTCCGCCATCCCTGGGCACCGCGGGTCTTCGAGACGCGGACCAAGACGAGCGTCGAGGTGCTGCGGTACCAGGACGGCCTGGTCGGGCTGATGCGCGACGGCGGCTTCTCGTACGACGTCATCCACCACGCGATGCACGCCCTGGGCAGCCGGGCGCTCGGCTTCTCGCAGGAGCTGTTCGACCCGGGCGACGGCGGCACGCCGGACCCCGGCGTGCTCGAACAGCTGGCCGGCCAGCTCCCCAACCTCGTCGGCATGCTCGCGGAGGTCGCCCACGACGATCCCGACTCGACGCTCGGCTGGTGCGACGACCAGACCGAGTTCGAGTTTGGACTCGACCTGATCCTGGGCGGTCTCGACCGGCTGCGCCGGACCTCCTGACCTCAGGCATCCCGCTCCCCGATCGGGCCGGGTGGGCCGCGTGCGGGGTCGCGGAAGATTCCTCCCGCCGTGCTGTCGATTTCGCGCACGCCGTTCGTCACCTGTAGGCATGACGGCCGGAGAGAGGAGCCCACCGTGAAGTACCTCCTGCTGATCAATACCCTGGACCCCGCCGAGGAACAGCCGGCCGAAGGCCCTTCCGTGGCGGACTTCATGGCCTTCGAGAAGGTCATCTCGGACGCCGGGGTCAAGCTGGACGGCCAGGCATTGGACGTCTCGCACGCGACAACCGTGCGGGTACGGGGCGACGGCGAGCGCATGGTGACCGACGGGCCGTTCGCCGAGACCCGGGAGATCGTCGGCGGCTACTACCTGATCGACGTGCCAGACCTGGACGCCGCTCTGGACTGGGCGGCCCGCTGCCCCGGCGCCCGGTACGGCAGCGTCGAGGTGCGTACGGTCTGGGAGTGGCAGCAGGCATGAGTACCGGGCGGGCGGTCGGCCTCGTCGAATCCGTGTTCCGTGAGGACCGGGGCCGGCTGCTCGCCCTGCTCGCGGCCCGCTTCGGCGACCTCGATCTCGCCGAGGAGGTCGTCTCCGAGGCGATCGAGGCCGCCCTGCACCGCTGGCCGGTCGACGGCGTACCGACCAAGCCGCTGGCGTGGCTGCTGACCACGGCGCGCCGCAAGGCCGTCGACCGGATCCGCCGCGACCACACGTACGCGGCACGCCTGGCTGAGTTGCGGGTGGAGGCGGAGCGCGGAGCGCCGGCCACCCCGGGACCCGAGCCCGACGACATACCCGACGAGCGGCTGCAGCTGTTCTTCACCTGCTGCCACCCCGCCCTGCCACCCGAGGTACACACCGCGCTGACGCTGCGCTTCCTCGCCGGCCTGACCACGCCCGAGGTCGCGAGGGCGTTTCTGGTGCCCACCGCGACGATGGCCCAGCGGCTGGTACGGGCCAAGCGCAAAATCCGCGACGCGCGGATCCCGTTCCGGGTCCCGGCCGCCGGCGAGTTGCCAGCCAGGTTGCCCGGCGTACTGCGCGCCATCTACCTGATCTTCACGGAGGGGTACGCCGCCAGCTCCGGTACCCAACTCGTCCGCGCCGACCTGGCCGAGGAGGCGATCCGGCTGGCCCGGATCCTGCACCGGTTGCTCCCCGACGAGCGGGAGGTCGCCGGGTTGCTGGCTCTGCTGCTGCTCATCGACGCGCGCCGCCCCGCCCGGGTCGACGCGGCGGGCAACCAGGTACTGCTGCCGGATCAGGACCGGGCACTGTGGGATCGCGACCTCATCGCCGAGGGGCTGCGGCTCGTGCGGCCGGCGCTCACCGGCCCGGGCGTGGGCCCCTATGCGGTACAGGCGGCCATCGCGGCCCTGCACGATGAGGCGGTCGACGTCGCCACCACCGACTGGGCGCAGATCGTCGCGCTCTACGAGGTACTGCACCAGATCGCGCCATCGCCGGTCGTCGCGTTGAACCGGGCCATGGCCGTCGCGATGCGCGACGGGCCGCGGGCCGGGCTGGCGCTGCTCGACGACCTGACCGGTGTCGAAGCACTGGCCGGTTACCACCTGCTGCCCGCCGCGCGCGCGGAGCTGTTGTGCCGGCTCGGCCGGACCGCGGAGGCAGCCACAGCCTTCCGGGACGCCCTCGACCTCGCCGGCAATCAACCGGAGCGCGCCACGATCGCCCGCAAGCTGGCCGCGCTCCCCGATTCAGGCTGCCCTGCGGCGGACCAGCCAGACGGTGGTGGCGATGAGGAGCGCTGAGAGTGCGAGCAGCCAGCCGCCTTCGATCCATTGGAAGGGCCAGAACCGGCTGCCGGGCTGGTAGCTGGTCCACACCGTGTAGCCGTGCTGGGTAAGGCACTGCTCGGGCGAGAGGTCGGCGGTCCCAGGGCCGCGAGTGCCGGGGTTGCACACTTGCATGACGGTCTCGACGAACTGGTGGCCCCGGGCCGGGAACGCGAACGTGCCGTCCTTCGTGAACCACTGGTTGACCGCCCACGCGGCAGCGGGCAGGTCGGGTTTGTTGGTGGACAGTGGTGTCATGTAATGCCCGCGGAGGAACAGATCGGTCGCGAGGGCCAGTGCGGTGTAGACGGCCAGGGTGGCGGCGATGGCGGGGACGATCCGGCGGATGAGCATGCCGGCCAGGGCGCCGATCGCGAAGGCGGCCAGTGTCCAGGCGGCGAACGCGACCCCGGTCAGGCCGAACATGCGGGTGGAGAACGGGATCGCGTAGCCCGAGGTGACAAACGGCTTGTCGTACCAGGAGAACAGCACGCTGAACGCCTCGGCCGCCGCCGTCACCGCGACCGCCAGCGGTACCAGCTTGCCGATGGTCCAGCGCCACCGGCCGATGCCCTGGGTCCAGGCGTACCGGAAGGTGCCGGTCTCCATCTCCCGGGCCAGTACCGGCGCCCCGATGAACGCCCCGATCAGGGCCGGTACCGCCTGCAGGAGGATGCTGACGACAATCGCGGTCGGGCCGTACCTGTTGGTGAAGTCGCTGCACCCTAGCGAGCTCGCCGCTTGGCAGTCGGTTGTGTAGGTGTGGTGCATCTGCAGGCCGGACAGCCACAGGTACACCGCGAGCCCACCGAGGAACACGGCCATGCCGCCCAGCGCGAAGCTGTGCTGGCGCCAGGTCACCCAGGCCATCCGCCGCCACGGTACCGGCCGCGGGTCGCCGTCTTCCGCCACGGGTACGGGCATGGTCAGCGCGGTCATCGGGTTACCTCCGTCAGCTCGGTGTGGTGGCCGCGGTTCGGGCCGGGCAGCGCCCCGGCGTCGGGCTCGCGCAGGTACGCCAGAGCGAGTTCCTCCAGTCCGACCGGGTGCGCTTCCCAGCCCGGCGGTACCGGGTCGCCGGCGCCGGCGCGGACCAGCAGGTGCGCCTGGGCCCCACCGCGGCGGACGTGCACCACCGGCCGTTGCGCGTACCGGTCGGCCTCGGCGGCCGGGCCGGTCAGCAGCCGGTGGCCGGCGAGCAGATCGTCGACCAGACCGGACACCTGTACCTGGCCTCTCGACATCAGGATCAGGTAGTCCGCCACCCGCTCCAACTCGGCGAGCACGTGCGAGGAGAGCAGCACCGACACCCCGTCGTCGGCCGCCGCCGCCAGTACCGTGGCCATGAAGTCGTGCCGGGCGATCGGGTCCAGCATCGCCACCGGTTCGTCCAGCACCAGCAGCCGCGGCCGGCGGGCCAGCGCCACGGTCAGCGCGAGCTGCGCCCGCTGGCCGCCGGAGAGCTTCCCGGCCCTGCGCCCCAACGGGATGCCCAACTCGGCCAGCCGGGCCCGGGCGTAGTGCTGGTCGAAGCGCCGGTTCAGGTTGCTGGTCAGGTGCAGCATGTCGCGGGCGGACAGATTCCGGTACACCGGCGTGTCCTGGGCCACGAACGCGATGGCGTCCAGCGCGGCCGGCGACCCGGCGAGCCGGCCGCCGAGCACGGTCACCGCACCCGCCGATGGTGAGGCCAGGCCGACCAGCAGGTTCAGCAGCGTGGTCTTGCCGGCGCCGTTCGGGCCGACCAGCGCGACCACGTGACCCGCCGGGATCGCCAGCGAGCACTCCCGCAGCGCCCACGTGCTCCCGTACCGCTTGCCGAGGCCATGTGCCTCCACGACATTCATGCGACGCCCTCCGTCCCGTCGTTGGCCGCGCCGCGGCGGGTGCGCGACCCGCTGCGGCGCTCATAGAAATCCCGCAGCGTATTGGTGAACAGCGCCACGATCCCGTCCTCGTCCAGCCCGGCACCGTCCGCAGTGGACAGCCAGCCGGACAGGGAGCGGCGCAGTGCGGCCAACTCCGGGAGCGCGACCTGGCTCAGGGTGGCCTCGATGAACGTGCCCTGCCCGGGGCGGCCGGCGGTCAGACCCTTGATCTCCAGCTCCCGGTACGCCTTCAGCACCGTGTTGGGATTGATCGCCAGCGCGGTCACCACGTCCCTGACCTTCGGCAGCTGATCGCCCGGCTTGAGATAGCCCAGCCGCAGTGCGTGCTCCACCTGCTGCACAAGTTGCAGGTAGGTCGGCATGCCAGAGCCGGGGTCGAGCCGGAACTCGATCGGCGACCCGGCCTCGCCGCGCCCGGCGGAGCCGCCGTCGCCCGACTTGCCCGGGTCGGCGCTGTCTCCTTTAACTACAACCATAGGACAAGGATACAAGGAACGGTCAAGCTGTCAACGCGAAGCGCGAGCCCTGCCGCACTCGGGCGGGCGGCAGGGCTGTGGTACGGAATGCTGGCCGGGCGGGCTGGTGACGGCTACGTGGCGCTGTAGTAGGCCTCCACCGCTTCGATGTCGACCGTGGGGTCGGACGGCAGGCCCAGCTTCTGGTAGTGCTTCCGCCGGGCGTGCATGTCCGCCAGCAGGATCGCGCGCGCGTGCACCGCGACCTCGCCGGCCACCTCGACCGGTACCACGATGACGCCGTCGTCGTCACACCCGACGATGTCGCCCGGCCGCACCTGAGCCCCGCCGCAGGCGATGGTGCCCTGCACCTCGACCACCTTGATGCGGCCCGGAATGATGGTGCGACCCCGGTACCGGGCGACCACGGGCGTGCGCTGCCGCTCGACCTCCGCGGTGTCGCGGCAGTACCCGTCGGTGATGATGCCCACCGCGCCTCGGGTGACCGCACCCATCGTGTTCTCCGAACCCCAGAAGCCGACCTCGGTACCGCCGCCGGAGTCGGTCACGATGACGTGGCCGGGTGCCAGTTCGGGCAGCGAGAGGTGACCGGTCTCCTCGAACCAGATGCGGTGCGCGGCGACGATGTCCTCGGTCGAGTCGAGCTTCCACATTGGACGGTTGGCGGGTACGCACCGGATGGTGGCCGCGTGTCCCCAGAAGCGCATGCCCTTCCACAATGGACGGAGCTGGGGATCCATCAGGCCGATGTTGAAGTAGCCGATGCCGTCGAGGGCGTCCGCGACGTCCACAACTCGCAGGTACCGGTACAGGGCGCTGACGTCGGTTGGAGTGTGCGTCGTCGACATGGATCCGACCGTAGATCTATTGTCTACAATAGTCAACGACTACTCGTGCTCGACCGGGGCGGCGGCATGAGCGCGTGCGAGCGCCACGTAGTCGCCCCAGGCCTGCGCGATCATCTCGGTCTCCGCCGGTCGCAGCTCCCGCTTCACGACCGCGGGCGAACCGGCGGCCATGACGCCCGGCGGCAGGCGCATGCCCTGGGTGACGACGGCGCCGGCGGCGACGATGCAGCCGCGGCCGATGTATGCGCCGTTGAGCACGACCGCACCCATGCCGATGATGCAGTCGTCCTCAACCGTCGCGCCGTGCAGCACGGCGGCGTGGCCGATGGTGACCCGGTCGCCGATCCGCGCGGGGAAGCCGGGATCGGCGTGCAGCACCGCGCCGTCCTGGACGTTGCTGTCCGCGCCGATCTCGACCGCACCCTGGTCAGCGCGCAGCACGGCGCCGTACCACACGCTGGAGCGCGGGCCGATCCGTACCTCGCCGGCGAGCGTGGCGCCGGCCAGTACGACGGCGTCCGGCGCGAGGCTCGGCCGGTACCCGTTCACCGTGATCAGCACTGTGTCTCCACTTCGCTCATAGCGCCCGGCCGGGGTTGAGGATGTTTTGGGGGTCGAGGGCCGCCTTCACCGCGCGGTGCGCCGCGTAGGTGTCCTCGCCGAGTTGCCCGGCCAGCCACTCGCGCTTGAGTGAGCCGATGCCGTGCTCCCCGGTGAGCGTGCCGTCCAGCCGCAGGGCCAGCCGGCAGATCTCGTCCGCCGCGCGCAGGGCCAGTGCCATGCTGTCCGCGGTCGTGGAGTCGTCGCGGGGCAACACGATCGCGGGGTGCATATTGCCGTCCCCCGCATGGCCGACGGTGGCGATGACAATCCCGTGCCGCTGGCCGATCTCCTCGATGCCGGCCAGCAACTCGGGCAGCCGGCTGCGGGGTACGCCGACATCCTCGGTCAGCACCCGGCCGGCCGCCTCGGCCGCCAGGTAGTGGATGCGCCGCGCCGAAAGCAACTGCTCGGCCTCCACCGGGTCGGTCGAGGCGAGGGCGAGCACGGCACCCGCCTGCTCCGCGCAGTCGGCCATCGCCGCCGCCTGCCGCTGCGCGTCCACGCCGTCGGCCTGGCCGATGAGCAACGCGGCAGCGCCGCGGTCCAGGCCCATCGCCCGGTAATCCTCGATCAGGCCGATGCTCGCCGAGTCCATCAGTTCGAGCAGGCTGGGATCGAGGCCGGCGCGCACGATGGCGGCGACCGCGCGCCCCGCTTCGACGAGCGAGTCGAAGCTCGCCACCATCGTCGCCGGTGGCCCCGGCGGTGCCGGCCGCAGCCGCAGGGTCGCCTCGGTGATGACACCCAGGGTGCCCTCGGAGCCCACGAAAAGGCTGGTCAGGTCGTAGCCGGCGACGTTCTTCACGGTACGGCCGCCGGTCTGGATCACCCGCCCGTCGGCGAGTACGACCTGCAGCCCCAGTACCGAGTCGCGGGTGACGCCGTACTTCACGCAGCGGAATCCACCGGCGTTCGTGGCGAGGTTGCCGCCGATCGTGGATATCTCGAAGCTGGACGGGTCGGGCGGGTAGAACAGGCCGAAGCTGGCGGCGGCGCGCCCGAGGTCACCGTTGATCACGCCCGGTTCGACGACCGCGTACATGTCGTCCGCGGCGATGTCCCGGATCGCGGTCATGCCGGCGGTGGAGAGCACGACGCAGCCGTCGAGCGCCGCCGCCCCACCCGACAGGCCGGTACCGGCGCCGCGGGTCACGACCGGCACCCGGTGCTCGTACGCCCATCTCAGGGTCTGCGACACGTCCTCGGTACCGCGCGCGGTGACGACGGCGAGCGGGGTACCCGCCTCGGCAAGGTCCGCGCTGTCGCGCCGGTAACCCTCCATCCGGTCCGGATCGGTGATCAGCACGCTGCTGTCGAGCAGGTCGTGCAGGGACGCACCGGCCATCGGGTCAGTCCTGCCCGTCGACGCGCGGATGCTGCGTGAAGGACTGCTCGCCGTGTTCGGCCAGGGCGTGCAGTACCGCGTCCCGGTCGCCGGACTCGATCAGTTCGAGCAGTCGCTGGTGCCGCTCGACGTGCTCGGCCAGGTCCTCGTAGTAGTGCTCCCTGGCGTACAGGTTCATCGCCATACAGATCAGTAGCTGCCGGTGCAGCGACTCGTAGATCTCGTTGACCCGGGACATGCCGGCCAGCGCGACGACCGCGGCGTGGAAGGCGTACCCGTACTCGACGAGCTGCGCGCGATTGCCGGCGGTGGCGCTGCCCCGCATCTCGGCGATCGCGGCCCGGCAGCCGTCGAGCTGGGCCGGGTCGTCCACCGGTACCGCCTGCTCCACCGCCAGCCGCTCCAGGCTCGAGCGCAGCAGCAGGATCTGGCGTACGTCATCTTCGGAGAGCGAGACGACGGCCGCACCGCGCCGCGGCTCGCGGACGACGAGGCCCTCCTTGTGCAGGATCTGGATGGCCTCGCGCAGCGGCGGCCGGCTGATGCCCAGGATCTCGGTCATCCGCTCCTCGCGCAGCCGCTCGCCGGGGGGCAGCTCGCCGGAGAGGATCATCCGGCGCATCTCGTCGGCCGCCCGTTCGACCAGGCTGGGCGTGTTCGCCAGCCGCCCGGTCGACAGGGGCGGTGCCTGCCGCGGTGCGGCGTCCCGCGTGGCCTGACGAAGCGGGGCCAGGTCGGCGCTCTCGGTCATGTCGACTCCAGAGACTCCATAGGGATTGGGCACGGGAGGATCACGTGCCGTGCACGAAACAGACTCTACTGTTGCCAGACCAGCTTGTCTGTTGTAGACAATAGTTCACTGTCGCTTCGGCCAGGAGGAGGGCAGCGAACGTGCCCGAGAGTGAGCCTTCCGTACCTCCCCCCCGACCGGCCGTCGGCGTGGTCGGACTCGGCAACCTGGGTGCGCCGATGGCGCTGGCCCTGCTGGACGCGGGTTGGGAGGTGACCGCCTTCGACCTGCGGGCGGAGCTCGTCGCGGAGTGCGCCGCGCACGGCGCCCGGGCCGCCGCCGAACTCGCCGAACTGGCCGAGCTGCCGGTACTCGCGCTGGCCGTCACCGACGACGACGCGGTGCGGGACGTGCTGATCGGTGCCGGCCTGCTGGCCAAGATGGGCCCGGACGCGGCGATCGCCGTACACAGCACGGTCCTGCCGGAGACGGCGCGGCGCCTCGGCGAGCAGGCCGAGCGGGCCGGCGTCGCGCTCGCCGACGCGCCGGTCTCCGGTGGTGCCGCCCGGGCGCGCGCCGGGGACCTCACCGTGTTCGCCGGGGGGCCGGCCGAGGCGGTGGACCGGTTGGCGCCCTACTTCGACGCCATCGGCTCGACCGTCGTCCATCTCGGCGGCGCCGGCGCCGCGTCCGCGGCGAAGCTCGGCAACCAGTTGATGATGTTCGCGGCGCTGGCCGCGACGTACGAGGCGATGGAGCTCGCCGACGCGTTCGACGTGGCGCCGGACCGGTTCCTCGCCGCGGTCACCCACAGCACCGGAGACTGCTGGGTCGCGCGGGAGTGGGGCTTCTTCGACCGGACCGCCCGCGCCTACGACGCGAGCGGGCTGTCGCTGCGGTACCGGCCGTGGAGCAAGGACCTGTGGGACCTGGTCGCCACGGCCCGCGCGCAGGACCTGTCCATGCCGCTCGCGGGACTGCTGGCCCAGATCATGCCCGAGCGGGTCGAGACGCACGCCGCGGAGGCCGGGGCATGACCGCCACCGCGCTGCGCCGGCGCCGCCGGTACCGTGCGAACGAGGCGGTCGCCGGGTACGCGTTCCTCACGCCGTGGCTGATCGGCCTGGTACTCATCACGATCGGCCCGATGGTCGCCTCCCTGTACCTGGCATTCACCCGGTACGACCTGCTCACCGCGCCGAAGTGGAGCGGGCTGGCCAACTTCCGCAACCTGTTCGCGGACCCGCGGTTCCGCACCGCGGTGCTGGTGACCGTCAGGTACGTGGTCCTCTCGGTGCCGATGGTGATTGTGGTATCGCTCGCGGTGGCGATGTTCCTCAACCGGGCCATCCGCTTCCTCTCCGTGTACCGCGCACTGTTCTACATCCCTTCGCTGCTCGGCAGCAGCGTGGCCATCGCGATCATGTGGCGGCAGGTCTTCGGCGCCGGCGGCATAGTGGACCGGGTACTCGGTGCGCTCGGCCTGCACCACGGCGGGTTCATCGGCAACCCGGCGACGTCGCTGTACACGCTGATCGCCCTCAACCTCTGGGCCTTCGGCGGCACGATGGTCATCTTCCTGGCCGGCCTGCGGCAGATTCCGGCGAGCCTGTACGAGGCGGCCGCGGTCGACGGCGCAGGGCCATGGCACCGGTTCTGGCACATCACGCTGCCCAGCCTGTCCCCGCTCATCTTCTTCAACCTGCTGCTCAACACGGTGCACGCGTTCCAGTCGTTCACGAGTGCCTACGTCGTCAGCGGCGGCAACGGCAGCCCGGCCGACTCCACCCTGCTCTACACGGTTTACCTGTACCAGCGCGGGTTTGTGGACTTCCGGATGGGCTACGCGGCCGCGATGGCGTGGCTGCTGCTCGTCGTGCTGGCCCTGTTCACCGCCGTACTGTTCGCCACCGCCCGGTTCTGGGTGCACTACGACGATCGGGCCCTGTGATGGCGACCCGGATACCGGCGGACACGCCGGCACTGGCGGCGGGATCGCGCCGCGCCGGCCCACCGGCCGCCTTCGCCGTGCTGCTGCGACCCAGCCGCAGCCGGATCGTCGTGGCGCTGGCCCGGCACGCGGTGACCATCGCGATCCTCGTCATGGTGCTGTACCCGATCGCCTGGATGGTGCTGGCGTCGCTGCGCCCGCAGGCGCAGGCGCTCGGCCCGCTGCACCTGTCCGGCCCGTTCACCGGACGCAACTACGTCGCGGGCTGGAACCCGACCTCGACACTGCACTTCTCCCGCTTCTTCCTCAACTCGCTGCTCGTCTCCGCGCTGTCGGTCATCGGCAACCTGTTCGCCTGCACGCTGGCCGCCTACGCGTTCGCCCGGCTGTCGTTCCCGTTCAAGCGGGTGCTGTTCGGCATCCTGCTCGCCACCATCCTGCTGCCCTACCAGGTCACCCTTGTGCCGCAGTACATCCTGTTCAGCAAGCTGCACTGGGTGAACACCTACCTTCCACTGCTGGTGCCCCGGTTCCTCGGCGTCGACGCGTTCTTCGTCTTCCTCAACGTCCAGTTCATCCGTTCGCTCCCCCAGGATCTCGACGACGCCGCGCGCATCGACGGCTGCGGCTGGTGGGGCGTGTTCCGGCGCATCATCGTTCCGCTGTCGTTGCCGGCCATCGGCGCCACCGCCATGTTCACCTTCATCAACTCGTGGAACGACTTCCTCGGCCCGCTGCTGTACCTCAGCCGGCCCGACCTGTACACCGTCCCCTTAGGACTCAACCTGTTCGTCGACGCGAGCGGTACCTCCGCGTTCGGCTCGCTGTTCGCCATGGCCACGCTGTCGCTGGTACCCCTGGTCGGGTTCTTCCTGGCCGCGCAGCGACTCCTCGTGGAAGGCATCGCAACCACCGGTATCAAGTGACCCCGAATCAAGCAACGAGGCCACGGTAAGGGGAAATGCCAATGCACCATTCACACACCCCGGGCCGGCTGGCGCTGGCAACGGCCGCGGTGGTCGGCGTCATCGCCGTCGCCGGCTGTGGCGGTACCGCCGGCGGCAACTCATCGGCCGGCGGCGGGTCCGCACCCGACGGCAAGGGCAAAGTGGCCGGGAACGTCGTGTACTCGTGGTGGGGCGCGACGGCCCGCAACAAGAAGACCCAGGCCGTCATCGACCTCTACCAGAAGGCACACCCCGACGTACACATCCAGGGCGAGGCCACCGACTTCACCACGTACTTCCAGAAGCGCAACGTGGAGGCGGCGGCGAAGAACATGCCGTGCATACCGCAGATGCAGGCCAGGCAGTTGAGCGAGTACACCTCGCGCAACGCGCTGCTGCCGCTGGACGGCATGGTCAAGGCCGGCACCATCGACGTCTCCGGCATACCGAAGAACGTGCTCGACACCGGGCGCGGCGCGGACGGCAAGCTGTACATGGTGCCGACCGGCGCGGCGTACGACGGCATCATGTACAACGAGCGCCTGGTCCAACTGGCCGGCGTGAGTGACCTGCCGCCGAAGTACACCTGGGAGCAGTGGTCGGACTGGCTGATGCAGGCCGCGCCGAAGCTGCCGAAGGGTGTGTACGCGGCGAACCTGGACGCGGGCGACGCGGACATGTTCATCTCCTACGTGCAGGACCACGGGCAGCAACTGTTCACAAAGGACGGTCAGCTGGGCTTCCCGGAGCAGACGCTGGTCGACTACTGGACCATGTGGGAGAAGCTGCGCAAGGGCGGGGCGACGGTACCCGCCGCAACCGCGGCCGAGCAGGGCTCGTCCGTCCCGCAGGATCAGACGTTCATCATGCAGGGCAAGGCGATGAGCGCCTCCACGCCAGGCAACTGGCTGCCCAGCGGCCAGCCGTTGGTGGACGCGCACGGCGGTGGCACGCTGATGATGGCCACCCACCCGTTCGGCCCGAGCGGCATCGGCAACGTACTCATCACCTCGGGCCTGTCGATCGCGAGCAACTGCAACAACGTCGCGACCGCGGCATCGTTCATCAGCTTCTTCGCCAACGACCCGGACGGCGCCAAGGCGTTCGCCTCGGACAACGGCGCGGTCACCAAGACCAGCCTGCTACAGGCGCAGGAGAACGATCCGGCGACACCGAAGGGCGTCACGACCTACCTGAAGGTGTACCAGGACATCGTCGACGCCGGGGCGCCGGACATCCTGTACCCGCCGGGCTACACCAGCGTCTTCAGCGACGCCTTCACCCGCGTGTACCAGCAACTGTCCTTCGACAAGCTGACGGTCAACGCCGCGGCCGACTCGTTCTTCGCACAAGCCAAGAGTGCGCTGCAGAAGTAGCGCATCCACCGACACCCCGGGCGGCTGTCCCTTGTGGACGACCGCCCGGGCCCACGGGGTTTTCCACGGGTACCCACGCGGTTCCCATGCGGTACCCACGCGGTTCCCAGGCGGAAAGGAGCGGATCACGGTGACGGACACGGCTCTCTCCGGTATCCGGGTGCTCGACCTGACGCAGGTGATGGCAGGTCCGTTCTGCACCATGCTGCTCGCCGACCTCGGCGCCGACGTACTGAAGATCGAGCTTCCGGGCGTCGGCGACCAGACCCGCCAGTCCTGGGGCCGCCCGGAGCCGGGCAGCGACAGCCCCGCCTTCTACGCACTCAACCGCAACAAGCGCAGCGTCGCGCTGGACCTGCGCGACGAGCACGACCGCGCCGCCTTCTTCACGCTCGTGCAGACCGCCGACGTGGTGGTGGAGAACTTCCGGCCCGGCGTCACCGCCCGGCTGGGCATCGACTACGACACGCTGGCCGCGGAGAACCCCTCGCTCGTCTACGCCAGCATCTCCGGCTTCGGGCAGACCGGCCCGTACGCGCAGCGGCCCGGGTACGACCTCATCGCGCAGGGCATGGCGGGCGCGATCAGCATCACCGGCGAACCGGGCGGCGCGCCGGTCAAGTGCGGCCTGCCAGTGGGCGACCTGGGCGCCGGCGTGTTCTGCGCCACCGCGATCCTGGCCGCGTACATCCACCGGGTACGGACCGGCGAGGGTCAGTACGTGGAGACCTCGCTGTACGAGGCGGTACTGGCGATGGGTGTGTGGGAGTCCACCGAGTACTGGGCCACCGGCCAGGTACCGCGCCGGCTGGGATCGGCGAACCGGATGACCGCCCCGTACCAGGTGCTCGCGACCCGGGACGGGTACCTGACGGTCGGCGCGAACAACGAGCGGCTGTGGCAGCGCCTGTGCACCGGACTCGACCGCCCGGAACTGCTCGACGATCCCCGGTTCCGTACCAACGCCGACCGGATGGACCGCCGGGCGGAACTGGTCGAGACGCTGGAGGTGACCCTGCGCGGCCGGGACACCGACGAGTGGGTGGAGCATCTGCTCGCGGCCGGCGTACCGTGCGGCCCGATCCTCGACTATGGACAGATCCTGGACGGGGACCCGCACGCGGCCGCGCGTGGCATGGTGCAACACATGGAGCATCCCAGAGCCGGTACGTTGCCGGTCCTCGGCTCGCCGATGAAGCTGTACCGTACGCCGGTGACGATCCGCCGGCCGCCACCGCTGCTCGGCGAGCACACCGACGAGGTACTCGCGGAGACCGGCGACGCGCGGCCTTCGCAGCCTTCCCAGGTAAGGCCGGAGCGGTCGTGAGCGCCGGGACCGGGCGGGTCGAGCTGAGCGTCGCGGATGCGTACGCGACGCTGACCCTGGCCAACCCGGCTCGGCGCAACGCTCTCACCTTCGCCATGTACGACCAGCTCCTCGCGGCGTGTGACCGGCTGCGCGAGGAACCCGGGGTACGGGTGGTCACCATCCGGGGCGAGGGTGGCGAGTCCTTCGCCGCCGGTACCGACATCAGCGAGTTCGCCGGCTTCGACGCCGCGGCCGGCGTCGCGTACGAGCGCCGTACCGCGGTGGTACTGGACACGCTCGCCGGACTGCCGATGCCGGTGATCGCCGCGGTCGAGGGTCCGGCCGTGGGCGGCGGGCTGGCCATCGTGCTCGGTTGCGACCTGGTACTGGCGACCCCGGACGCGGTCTTCGGCGCGCCGGTCGCCCGTACCCTCGGCAACTGCCTGTCCCCCGGCATCATCGCGCGCCTGTACGCCACGGTCGGCCGCGCCCGCGCCCGCCATCTGCTCATCACCGCGTCCACTCTGGACGCACCGGCCGCACTCGACTGCGGGCTGGTCTCGGCGGTGGTGGAACGGGATCGGTTCGACTCCGAGCTCGCCGCGCTGCGGGCAAGCCTCGCCGGCCTGGCGCCGTTGACGCTGCGCGCCGTCAAGGAGGTCGACCGCCGGTTGCTGCGCCTCGCCGACGGTATCGACGCCGACGACCTCTACCGGGACTGCTACGGCAGCCGCGACTTCCGCGAAGGCGTCGCCGCCTTCCTGGCCAAGCGCGCTCCGCAATGGCAGGGCCGATGACCACCGTCGACCCGCACCACCACTTCTGGCGGCAGGACGTGGCGCGCGAGTTCTGGCGCGACCCCGAGCATCACGCGCTGGTGCGCGACTTCCAGTCCGGTGAGCTCGGCGCCTGGCTGCGCGCGGCCGGGGTCGACCGCACCGTGCTGGTGCAGTCGGTGAACACACCACAGGAGAATGACCGGCTGCTGCATCATGCCCGCACGGTGGACTTTGTCGCGGGCGTGGTCGCCTGGCTGCCGCTTTCCGACCCGGCAACCGCGGGCCCGATGCTCGCCACCCTGCGGGACGAACCGGCGGTGCGG
>JBPYFB010000304.1:0-7071 GCA_051986465.1 Rugosimonospora sp. | reverse complement strand
CCGCACCGGCGCGGCGGATCCCGTACCCCTTCTTGGGGGTCTGCTGGATCTCCACCGCGGCCATGCCCTGGTCGGTGAGGTTGAGTGGCACGACGACGTCGGTACCGGCCGGGATGGCCGCCCCGGCGGCGACGCAGAAGCACGCCCCCGGGGTCAGCCGCACCGGCCGCCAGCTCGCGGCCGCCAGGTCGCCGATCACGTTGAGCCGCACCGGACGTTGCGGGCTCGCCGTGGCGATGTCCTCGAAGCGCGTGGCGTAGCCGTCCACAGAGGCGTGGTCGAACGCGGGCAGCGCCACGGGGGCCATCACGTCCTGCGCGAGCACGTTGCCGTACGACTGAGTGAGATCAAGGTCGAGCGGGGGCAGCGGCCGCAGGCGGCGCAGCACCCCGCTCAGGTAGTCGGCGAGCGGAGTCAGACCGCCGGTACCGGCGCCGCCGCGCGCTGGCTGCCCGGTGGACGCGCCGTGCTCGGCGGTGGCCGTCATCCGCTCCCGTGCCTCTCCCTTGGCGACTCCCGCCGCGCTGGCGAAGCGCGGCGCGGGTCACGCCCGATTGTTGGTCAACTCATTCTTAACGTAATCAACGAGCCAGTCGCGGAACGCCGGGCCGAGATCCCGCCTTTGGCACGCTAGCTCGACCACGGCCTGCAGGTATCCGATCGGCGCGCCGGTGTCGTACCGGGTGCCTCGGAAGATCACGCCGTGTACCGGCGTGCCCTCCGCCAGCAGCATCGCCATCGCGTCCGTGAGCTGGATCTCGCCGCCGGCGCCGGGTTCGGTACGCCGGATCGCGTCGAAGATCGTGCTGGGCAGCACGTACCGGCCGACAACCGCGAGGTTGCTGGGCGCCTGGTCGCGGGGCGGCTTCTCGATCAGCGCGGTGACCTTGACGACCTCGGCCTCCGCCGGCCCGTCGTCGGACGGCTGTACCGAGGCGACGCCGTACCGGGAGACCTGGTCCCAGGGAACCTCGATGAACGCGAGCACAATTCCGCCGGTATTGGCCTGCAGGTCGAGCATGTCGGACAGGAGCGGGTCGGTCTCGTCGGTGAACTCGTCGCCCAGCAGTACCGCGAACGACTCGCCCCCGACGTGGGACTCCGCATAGGACACCGCGTGCCCCAGGCCCTTGGGCTCGGGCTGCCGGCAGGTGTAGATCTCGGCCAGTTCGGACGGGCGGATGATCGCCTCCAGCCGCTCCTGGTCGCCCTTGTCCTCCAGGTGGCGCTCCAGGTCGGGGCGGCGGTCGAAGTGGTCCACCATGGACGTCTTGCCGCGCCCCGTGACCAGCAGGATGTCGTTGATGCCGGCGCGGGTCGCCTCCTCCACGATGTACTGCAGCACCGGTCTGTCCACAACGGGCAGAAGCTCTTTGGGAACGGCCTTCGTGGCGGGCAGGAACCGGGTCGCCATGCCGGCGGCGGGAATGACGGCCTTGGTGGCCCGGCGCGGGCCGGGCTGCGCTGCGGCGCTGCGAGTCTCGGACATGTGCCGCAGACTATCGGCCACGGCTTTGCCGTGGGGTGTGAGGGCTGACCGCACTGCCGGCGTCCAGTGGCGGAACCGGCCCGGGGGCGGTGACCACCGGCGGCGCCGGCGACACCGGCACCGACGGGGCGGGCGTGGGAAGGACAGTGGGTACGAGCGCCGGCGTGCCGGCCACCCGATACGTATCGCGACCATCCGCCTTGGCCGCGTAGAGCGCGTCGTCGGCGGCGTCCAGTACCGCCGCGCCGGTCGCGCCATTGTCGGGAAAGACTGCGATGCCGATCGATACCGTCACCGGAATGCGCAGGGTACGGGCCGGCCCGTCAGGCTGGCGCCCCACCGGTGACTGCCGTCGGACCTCATCTGGGATTCGGCGTGCCGTCACGCTCATTGCACTACCCCGCATGGCGTTGCCCAACCGTTCCGCGAGGGTGATACCGCCCAGCGTGTCGGTCTCCGGAAGCAGCAGCACGAACTCCTCGCCACCCTGGCGGAAGGCGAGATCCACCTCGCGTACCTCGGCGCGCAGCCGGCGCGCGAACTCGGCGAGCACCGCGTCCCCGGCCGCGTGCCCGTACGAGTCGTTGACCTCCTTGAACCGGTCCAGGTCGAGTACCAGTACGCAGAGCCGGTGCCCGAAGCGGTTGGCCCGCTCCACCTCGCGGCGCAGCGAGTCGCGCAGCATCCGGTAGTTGTACAGGCCCGTGAGCGGGTCGGTGTGCGACAGGCGTTGCGCCTCCTCATGGATGCGCACGTTCTCCACGGCGATGGCGGCCTGCGTGGCGAAGGTATGCAGGGTGACCTGGTCGGCGTCGTCGAACTCGTCGGTGCCGAGCCGGTCGTAGAGCGCGAGCACGCCGCGTACCTCATGCTCGGCTCCGTCGACGCCGGGTGGGTGCCGGGTCGCGAACGGTACCGCGATGTACGTTTCACCGCGCGGCTCGCCGGGTGCCAGCGCCGGCTCGTCCCGGTCGAGCCGGCCGTGCCGCGATTCGCCGGTCTGCGCGACGGCGCCGATCAGCCCCGCGCCGAGCGGCAGCCGCAGTGGCCAGTCGCCCGCACCCCGCTCGGCGAGGCCCTGGCCGCACTGGCCGACCAGCGTCGCCCCGCCGCCCTCCTCCGCGAGCAGGACGACACCGGCGCGCGCGCTCGTGGCGGCGATCGCGGTACGCAGGATCACCCGCAGCATCCGCTGCAGGTCGTGCGTGCTGGACAGGGTGTCGCCGAGCAGTCCGAGCTGCCCGCGCAGTTGGTCGCGGCTGGCGGTCAGCGCCGCCACGTACGCCTGGGTCTCCCGGGTCATCCGGTTGAACGCGTCGCCCAGCCGACCCACTTCGTCGCGGGTCTGCACCGGTACCCGGGTCGCGAGGTCGCCGCCGGCCACCCGGGTAGCGGCGGTGGCGAGATCGGCGAGCGGCCGGGTCGTACCGCGTGCCAGCCAGCGGGCGACCGCGACGGTGAGCAGGCCGGCGAGGACCACGACAAGCGCGAGGAGCAGGAACAGGCCACCCTGACCGCGGTACGGGACGGAGACGGCGAGCGGCAGCGGCTGGCCGGGACCGGTGGCCAGGCGGCGCACGTACCCGCCGTCCCCGGTGCGCCCCACCCGGCCGTTGGCCAGGGTCACGGCGGTGGCGACGATCCCGGTGGCACGGTCGGCGGGCTCGGTGGAGAGCGGGGAACCCTCGTCGAGCACGGTCACCGAGGCGCCAGAGGCGGCGGCGAGCCGGTCGACGAGGCGGGCATCGAGGCGCTGCGCCGCGTATGCGTACCCGATGATCTGCCCGCTCGCGTCGCGCATCGGCACCTTGGCGGCCACCGCGGACGCGGCGCCGGGATCCGCGCCGGAGGCGCACTCCGCCCAGGACGCCACTGGTCCGTCGGGCAGGGTGATCAGCGGGCGCCCGGCCGCGTCGGTCAGGTAGACCGTGTCGGCCAGGCCGTCGTCCAGCACGCGCTGCGCACCCCGCCGGTCCTGGCCGCCGGCGCTGCCCACCGCGGCGCTCTGGGCGGCGGCGGCCAGGCGCTGGCACAGGGCATCGATCTGGCTGCGCAGGGCGCTGGCGGCCAGATCGAGACGGTCGAGCGAGCGGGAACGGTTGACGGTGGTCGTGGTCACGCCGACGAACACCGCGCCGAGCAGCACCGGGCCGAGCACCACGGCGAGAAACGCGGCTGTCAGGCGTGCACGGAGCGTCACCGGTTCCTCCCGCACCGTTAGTTCCCTACAGGTGCGATGCTGTCACAATCGGCGGCCTTTTGCCGGTACAGTCGAGAGGTCCGGCGTGTCCGAATTTTCACATGATTTCAGTAATAGGTGGGAGACGACCAAGGCTGATCTCCGCGCGGGGTTGCTCGCCGCCCGCCGATCAAGCGCGTCACCAGCAGACAATTCGCTGGTACGGGACGCCCTCGCCGGACTGGCGCGAGGTGTACCCACCGTCGCCTGCTACGTACCGCTCCCCGGCGAGCCTGGTGGCCCGGAACTCCCAGAGGTGCTAACGGAGGTCTGCGGCCGGCTGCTGCTGCCAGTACTCCGACCTGATAACGATCTCGACTGGGCCGTGTTCCGGGGCACCCTCGTACCGGCAGCGCGCGGGCTGCGCGAACCGGCCGGCCCGCGCCTCGGTACCGGGGCGATCGCGGGTGCCGAGCTGGTGATCGTACCGGCGCTCGCGGTCGACCGGCGGGGGGTACGCCTGGGGCGCGGCGGCGGCTCGTACGACCGCGCCCTGCACCGGGTCGGCCCCGCTACGCTGGTGGTCGCCGCGCTCTACGACGGGGAACTGCTCGACGAGGTACCGGAGCAGCCGCACGACCAGCGGGTGGACGCGGTGGTGACCCCGTCCGGGGGCCTCCAGCACCTGCTGAGTGGACGAAAGCCCCCGCCATGACGCACCATTGGCACTCGAAGAATGTGAGTGCCAGTAGCTCAGGAGGCGACGTGCCGACCTACCAGTACGCGTGCACCGCGTGCGGCCACCAGATGGAAGCGGTCCAGTCGTTCACGGATGAGCCGCTGACCGAATGCCCCGAGTGCTCGGGCCGGCTGCGCAAGCTGTTCTCGTCGGTCGGCATCGTGTTCAAGGGCTCCGGCTTCTACCGCACGGACTCCCGCTCCGACTCGACCGCTGCCGCCAACGGCGCCGCGGCCAAGAACGGCAAGGACGGCAAGGAGAGCACGGGTACCTCCGGCGACAGCACCAAGACCGGTACCGACACTCCCAAGCCCGCGGCGAGCGGCTCGACCTCCTCGCCGTCGACGCCCGCGCCCGCCACCAACGCCGCCGCCTGACCGCTCGCGCCCGGCCGCTCTCGGCCCGCCGCCCGCAGCCGGCCCGGAGCGAGGGAGCGCAGCGACTGAGTCGGAGGGTCGGCTACAGGGCGGCCTTCGGAGGCCGAGAGCCCGTGCGAGCGGAGCGAGCGCCAGCTAGCTCAGCCGGGGCTCAATCCCAGTGCGGCGGTCGCTCGGCGAGTAGCCATTCGTCGTTGCGCTCCACGCGCTCCCCCCAGCCGGCGGCCGTGTCGTCGCGGGTCTGGTCGGGCAGCACGGGCGGTTCGTCGTCGAAGACGACCTCGCGGTCCTCATCCAAGCGGTCCACGCGCCAAGGGTAGTTGGTAGCGTCGACCTCATGGGTCTTGGCGACGACGACTGGCAGTGGCGGCGCCCACTCGGCGAGCCCGAGCCGCCGCCTCCCGCATCGGCGCCCGCCCGGCCGGTCGACTACCCCGGGCCGCCGCGCAGCGCGCCGCCCCCGCCCGGCTGGCAGCCACGCACCCTGATCCAGGTACCGCCGCCGCGCCCGCTGCCGCCGCAGGACCTGGACGCCCTCGACACGGCGGAGCAGCAGACGCGCACGATCACCTACGGCGTCGGCATGGTGGCCGGCGCCATCCTGCTCATCGTGCTGTTCGTCCTCTGTGGACGGGCACTGCTTCCCTAACCGAGAGGTAGGCCGCTTGCCTAGCTGACGTAGGCCGCGAGGTGCTCGCCGGTGAGGGTGGAGCGGGCGGCGACGAGCTCGGCGGGGGTGCCCTCGAAGACGATCCGGCCGCCGTCGTGGCCGGCGCCGGGGCCGAGGTCGATGATCCAGTCGGCGTGCGCCATGACAGCCTGGTGGTGCTCGATGACGATCACCGACCGGCCGGATTCGACGAGCCGGTCGAGCAGGCCGAGCAACTGCTCGACGTCGGCGAGGTGGAGACCCGCGGTCGGCTCGTCGAGCACGTAGACGCCACCCTTGTCCCCCATGCGGGTAGCCAGCTTGAGCCGCTGCCGCTCGCCGCCGGAGAGCGTGGTCAGCGGCTGGCCGACGCTGACATAACCCAGCCCGACGTCGACCAACCGTTCGAGGATCTTGTGGGCCGCCGGCGTGCGAGCCTCGCCCGCGCCGAAGAACTCCGCCGCCTCGGTCACCGGCATCGCGAGTACCTCGGCGATGTTGCGGCCACCAAAGGTGTACTCCAGCACCGAGGCCTGGAAGCGCCGCCCTTCGCACTCCTCGCAGGTGGTCGCGACGCTGGCCATGATGCCCAGGTCGGTGTAGACGACACCAGCGCCGTTGCAGTTGGGGCAGGCGCCCTCCGAGTTCGGGCTGAACAGCGCCGGCTTCACCCCGTTGGCCTTCGCGAAGGCCGTACGGATCGGATCGAGCAGTCCGGTGTACGTCGCCGGGTTGCTGCGCCGGGAGCCGCGGATCGGGGTCTGGTCTACCGATACCACGCCGTCCCGGCCCGATACCGAGCCTTGGATCAGTGAGCTCTTCCCCGACCCGGCCACCCCGGTCACCACCACCAGCACGCCGAGCGGTATGTCGACGTCGACGTCGCGCAGGTTGTGCGTGCTCGCGCCGCGGACCTCAAGTACGCCGCTGCCCGACCGTACGGACTCCTTGAGCGCCGCCCGGTCGTCGAAGTGGCGGCCGGTGAGGGTACCGCTGGCCCGCAGGTCCTCGACGGTGCCCTCGAAGCAGACCGTGCCACCCGCCGTACCGGCGCCGGGGCCGAGGTCGACGACGTGGTCGCCGATCGCGATCGTCTCCGGCTTGTGCTCCACGACCAACACCGTGTTGCCCTTGTCCCGCAGCCGCAGCAGCAGGTCGTTCATCCGCTGGATGTCATGGGGGTGCAGGCCGATGGTGGGCTCGTCGAAGACGTACGTGACGTCGGTGAGAGAGGAGCCGAGCTGCCGGATCATCTTGACCCGCTGCGCCTCACCGCCCGACAACGTGCCCGACGGGCGTTCGAGCGCGAGGTAGCCCAGTCCAATCTCGACGAACGAATCGAGCGTGTGCCGCAGCGACGCCAGCAACGGCGCCACGGACGCGTCCTTGAGGCCGCCGATCCACTCGGCCAGATCGCTGATCTGCATCGCGCATGCGTCGGCGATGCTGATGCCGCGGATCCGCGACGAGCGAGCGCCCTCGCTCAGCCGCGTGCCGCCGCACTCGGGGCAGGCCGTGAACGTGGCCGCGCGCTCCACAAAGGCGCGGATATGCGGCTGCAATGAGTCCGGGTCCTTCGACAGCATCGACTTCTGGATCTTGGGGATCAGGCCCTCGTAGGTGAGGTTGACGCCCTTG
>JBPYFB010000303.1:0-9694 GCA_051986465.1 Rugosimonospora sp. | reverse complement strand
TCGACGGAATGATGTTCGGTCAGCTCGCGCTCATCGTGTTCGGCGTGCTCGCGGTCACCAGCGAGTACGGTGGCACCGGCATGATCGGCGTGTCGCTCCTGGCGGTACCCGCGCGCGCCACCTACTTCGGGGCCAAGATGGTGGTCGCCGCGCTCGCCACCGTACTCGTGGCGGTACCCGTTGCACCGCTCGCATTCCTCGCCACCGAGGCGGCTCTCGGCCCGTACGGCGTCCCCATCACGAGCCCGGGCGTACCGCGCGCCATGCTCGGCGCGGTCGGGTACCTGGCACTGATGTGCCTACTGTCCGCCGGGTTCGCCGCGCTGGCCCGCAACCCCGTACTGCCGCTGGTGATTCTGCTGCCGCTGGTGCTCACCGGCTCGCAGATCCTGTCCGCCATCGGTGCCACGTCGCGGGTGGCGCGGTTCCTGCCCGACAAGGCGGGCATGCGGATGCTCGCGGTCCACGCCTCGGGTGGCGGCAAGCTCAGCGGGGCAGCGGGGTTCGCGGTCCTCGCCGCATGGTCCATGCTGGCACTGGGCGCCGGTTGGCTCGGCGTACGCAACCGGGATGTGTGAGGGACGGTACGGGTGACTCGGGTGGTGGTCGCGGACGACCAGGCGTTGCTGCGGGCGAGCTTCCGCCTCCTGGTCGAATCCGCGCCCGATCTCGAGGTGGTGGCCGACGCGGCGGACGGCGAGTCAGCGGTGGCCGCCACCCGCCGCACCGTACCCGACGTCGTGCTGATGGACCTGCGGATGCCGAAGCTTTCCGGGATCGAGGCGACCCGGCTCATCTGCGCCGACCCGGCCCTCCGCGAGGTGCGGGTACTGGTGCTGACCATGTTCGACCAGGACGAGTACGTGCGCCCAGCCCTGCGCGCCGGCGCCAGCGGGTTCCTCCTCAAGGACACGCCACCCGCCGAGCTGCTCACCGCGATCCGGATCGTCGCCGGCGGGGACAGCATGCTCGCGCCGGCGATCACCCGGCGCCTGCTCGCCGAATTTGCCCAGCAGGAGCGGGAGCGGGCGGCGCGGCCGGCGGTGCGGGCACTGCCCGGTGTGACTGACCGGGAGCGGGAAGTGCTGATGCTGGTCGCCCGCGGACTGTCCAACAGCGAGATTGCCGCGCGCCTGAACCTGAGCCTGCCGACCGTGAAGACCCACGTGAGCCGGCTACTCGCCAAGGTGGGCGCCCGGGACCGGGTGCAGCTCGTGATCGTCGCGTACGAGTCGGGGCTGGTGACCCCCGGGTAGCCCGGTCAGCGCAGCCCGATGGTCGCGATCGGGTTCATGGTCGGCGCCGCGGAGCCGCCGGCCGGCTCGATCGTGATGCCGAACTGGTCGGAGCCGGGTACCCACGCGAAAAGCATCGTGCCGCCGCTGACGCCGGGCTGCAGTACCACCGCCGACGTAGCTTTCGTGCCGGTGATGACCCACATCTGGTACACCTCGCCGGCCGGCGCCGCGGGCAGCCCGGCGAGCATCGCGACGCCCTCGCGCTGGCTCGCCGATACCGCGGCCGCCATCCGCCCGCCGCCCGGCAGGTCGGCGCCGCGCATCAGCACGTCCTTGGCGTTCATCACCGCGTAGATGCGGTCCCGCTCGGAGCGCAGCGTCTGTACCTGACCCTGCTCGTGGTGCAGCCGCGAGTCCATGGCCGCCCAGGTGCCGGCGACCGCGACCACGCCCGCGGCGATCGCGGCCACGGCGGCTCGGCGCCATCGCCGCTCGCCCACGGTCGCTGGCGCGATCGGCGCGGCCGGTGCGATCGGCGAGGCCGCAGCGGCGGTCGGGCGGGGCCGGGCGGCGGTGAGCTGCGGCGTGCGGCTCACCTCGGCGAGCACCCGCGCGCGCAGGCCGGGCGGTGGCGGCTCCTCGGTCGCGGCGTCCAGCCGCTGCACGACGCCGCGCAACTGCGCGACCTCGGTCGCGCAGTCCGCGCAGGCGGTCATGTGGCGGACGAAGGCGGCGCGCTCGACGTCATCGACGGCATCCAGGACATAGGCCCCGGACAAGCCGTGTACGTCGGTAGTCATCGCTGCTCACCCCTGAACCATCGTAGACCGTGCCCGTGTCAATTAAGGTAGGTCCGGTTGACGGGCGAGGGAGGTGGCGGGGGTGCGCCTGGGACACCAGAGGGCTGCGCTGTCGACGGAGATCGTGGGCCGCATGCAGCAGGCGTTCGACGAGATGCGCGCCGCGAGCTACCAGGGCTCCGATCAGGACAGCATCGCCACGGTAGTGGTGGACGGCTCCGGCCTGGTGCGGCAGGTCGAGCTGACCCGCACCGTGATGCGCCATGGGCCGGACGAGGTGGCGGCCGCCGTACTCGCCGGGTACGAGCAGGCGGAGCGGCAGCGGCTGGCGGCACAGCAGGAGCTCGTGGCGCGGGTCCGGTCGATGCGGCAAGGTGCCCGGTGAACCCCGAGCACGCGGACGTGACGGCATTGCGCGAGGGCCTGCACGAGATCGCCCGGGTCGCCGCCGAACTGGGCGGCCGTACCGTCGAGGCGAGCTCCGAGACGGGCGCCATCGTCGCGGTGGCGAACCTGCACGGCCGGCTCAAGGGCGTGCGGCTGCGCTTCGACGCGCAGCGCGGGCACGACAGCGTGTCGATGGGCGAGACGATCACGGCGGTGATCCAGGACGCCCAGCGGCAGGCCCGCGACGAGTACGCCCGGGCGATCGCCGCGGCCACTCCACCGGTGGTCGAGGAGTACCAGCGGCGGTTCCGCCGCGCAGGCGGTCAGGCCGGCGACGCGGGCTGGAACTCCAACGGGGATTCGAGGTAGCCCGCCTCGGCGTAGCCGAGGTCTTCCAGTTCGCCGGTGTACAGCGCGAGCAGGAACTCCACGAGCGTCATGTCGTACGGCAGCCAGGCGTCCCCAGTGGAGTGGGTCAGCACCACCGGCCACGCATCCGGATCGCCCACGGTGTGCCAGTACAGCTCGTCGTCGGCCTCGCTGAACGCGCACTGGAACAGCCGGTCGGGGCCGGCGCCCATCGGGTACGGCGGGGGTACCAGGAACAAGTCCAGGTTGGGCTCGTCGTCGGTACCGGTGAGCAGGTCCACGTTCTCGTGCCGGGTCCCGGCGCGGCGTACCCAGAACAGCCCGTTGACGGAGCCCACCCCGTACGTGTCGATGTAGCCCTTGTAGTCGGCGGGCAGCCGCATGCCGAGCGTCTCCTCGACCGCGGCCCAGTCGACCGGCGGCTCGTCAAGCTCGGCCGGCGGGGGTACCAGTTCGCGGAAGCGCGCCAGCGCCGCCATTCCGTCTCCGGGCACGTGTTCTCTCCTACCGCAGGCTCGGGCGGGCGGGATCGGTGACCAGCAGCGGGTCGCGCTGGCGCAGCTCGGCCACGATCGGCTCGACGGTGCCGGCCTCGTTGGCGGCGGCGCCCTCCGCGGCGGTGAGGCCGACGAGCTGGAAGAAGTTGACCGCGCCGTTGGGCGTGTCGATGCTGGCCAGCTCCGTGTCGATGACGATGGCCAACGAGGTGAGCGGACCCGCCTCGGTGGCGCCGCCCAGCGGGCTCGGCGTGACGATCCAGTCGCCCACGTCGAGATCGGCACCGGTGAGGAACCGGGTGGCCAGGTCGCTCATCACCCGGATCATCCACTCGGGCGGGATCGTGGCGCCCGGGTCCCGGGCCAGCCGGCAGGTGAACTCGAAGCCGCTACCGGAGAGCTCGGCGATGTCGCTCTCCTTGGGACCGAGCTCGGTCAGCCCGTAGGTGACCAGCAGCCAGTGGCCGGGCAGCGGGTAGCCGAACACGCCGTCGAACGGGCCGCCGAGGGCGGTACCGGCGCCCAGCCGTACCTGGATCGGCTCGACGTCGGGGTGTATCCGCGCCCAGCCGTCGACGATCGCGTCCAGCCCGGGCATGGTGGTCGCCACTCGGCAACTCCCTCCGCTGCGTCATTGGTTGGGGATCGTGGCCACCTCACGATACCCGCGGTCGCCGATGGCCGTGATGCGGATCGAGTGGGGCAGCCGGTCGTCGCCGAGCGCCTCCACCTTGTACCGGACGTTCTGCGCCGGTACCCCGTCCTGCTTGCCTTCCACCACCCGGCGCATACGCATCTCCATCTCCCGCATCGGGGTGTCGTTGATGTGGTTGTCGCCCTTCTTGAAGCGGTGGTACAGCGTGACGAAGTTGCGCGGGTCGTCGTTGGAGCCGCCCAGGGTGTCCGCCAGCAGGTGCCCCTTCGCGTGCGGGCCGCTGACGCCCTGGTATCCCGCCGGGCGCAGCGAGGCCGGGATCGGCCGGCCGGCCCGGGTGCCCGGGTCGGGGAACATGCTGGGAGTCAGGTACGCCTCCATGCTGGTGCCACGGGTCTCGTCGGGATCCGTGAACGACTTCAGGTCGCCGTATCTGACGTCGCCCGGTTGCAGGTCGGACGAGAAGCCCGCGAGGCTGGGGTTCATGCCGACCGGCGCGACTCCCGCGACCTCGGCGAGTTCGGCGAGGACCGCCTCGATCTGTGCCGCGGTCTCCCCGTCGATCGCGGTCAACTCGACGACCTGCGACTCGATCTCGATGGTCAGCGCGGCGGCGGCCTCCTCGAACCCGGCGAGTACCGCGGGCGCGCCAGGCCCCGCGGAGGCCGCCTCGGCGATCTGCTCCGGTCCCGGTTGCACGATGCCGCCGGGCAGCACGATGAAGCCCGTTTCGAACAGCGTCTGCACGAACTCGCGCAGCGCCATCACCATCGCCTGCATCTGCTCGCCGCCGGTGCTCGCGGCCTGGCCGGCCCGGCCGATGGCGCGCGCCACCTTGGTGACCGCGTCGCCGCGCTGCTGGGCCGCCCGGCTGTGCGCCTCGCTCGCGTCGCCGTGCCAGGCGGCGCCGGCCCGCTTCACGGCCGCGTCGAACTCCTCGCGCACCGAGGCCAGTTGGGTGGCGGCGCTCTCCGCGGCGGAGCCGAACGCGACGAAGCTCTGCGGCTGCGAGATGAGCGCCAGGTCGTACTCGGGCATGGCGTCACGCCGTCCCGGGGCCGCGGCGCAGCCCGTCTATCCCGGGCCGCATCGAGTCGAGCCTGCGGCTGTGTACGTCCAGCGACCCGGCCGCGCGGGAGTCGGTGTGCTCGTAGCTGGCGGCGGCGTTGCCGAGGCCGCCGCCGTGCTGCGCGATGGTTTCGGCGAGCGAGGAGATGGCGGATTCCAGCGTCGCGACGAACGATTCGATCGCCGCGCCGGTCAGGTAGCTCGGGTTGGCCGCGACAGCCTCGGTCGCGGCCTCGGCCGGGCCGGCACAGGCCTCGGTCATCCGCGCGGGCAGCGGCTGTATGGCCACCGCGCTGCTGCGCAGCGCCTCCGGCTCCACCTGGAATTCGCTCACGTCGCCTCCCCGTCGCGGCGTTCGCGGAGAGCTTCGGGGTCCGCGCAGCGCCAATGGTTCGCCCAAGGGTATCGAGTGCGCCAAATCTCGCGGTACCCGCGCCGATACGCTCTGCCGGTGAGCTTCGATACGACGGGCAGCCGGGCCGCCGGTGCGATGTTCGGTCTGGCCTACGGTGACGCGCTCGGTGCCCCGACCGAGTTCCTGACCATGGCGGAGATCCGGCAGCGGTTCGGCCCCGGCGGTCCCCGGGAACTGACCGGCGAGCCGGCCCGGGTCACCGACGACACGCAGATGGCGCTCGCGGTCGGGTGGGCGCTGCACGACGCGGCCGCGCCGACACCCGACGAGCTGGAGCCGTTGCTGCGCAACCGGTTCCTCGCCTGGGCGGTGAGCCCGGACAACAACCGGGCGCCCGGGAACACCTGCCTGCGGGCCTGCGCCGCGCTCTCCGACGGGCGGCCGTGGGTGGACGCCACCGTCGTGGAATCCAAGGGCTGCGGCGCGAACATGCGGGTGGCCCCGGTCGGGCTGGTGCCTGGGTACGACGTGGATACCGTCGCGGGGGTGGCCCAGCTCCAGGCGGCGCTGACGCACGGCCACCCCACCGCCCTGGCGGCGAGCGAGCTGACCGGGTACGCGGTCTGGGTGCTGCGTACCGGCGAGAGGCTGGGGGAGCTGCCCGGACTGCTGAGGGAGCGCTGCCGGCAGGAGCGCACCCGGTACCGCGAGGAGTGGCTGGGCGACCTGTGGCGGCGCAGCCGGGCGGCGAGCGCCGAGGCGTACGCCGCGCACGGCTGGGACGAGTGCCTCGCGGTACTGGACCGGCTCGCCACCGCGCTCGCCGAACCAGATGACGGGGATGACCCGTGCCGGATCACGGGTGCCGGCTGGATCGCCGAGGAGGCGCTGGCGACCGCGCTGCTGTGCGTACTGCGCCACGCACATGACCCGGTCGGTGCGCTGGCTCGGGCCGCGGCGACCTCGGGCGACTCGGACTCCATCGCCTGCCTGGCCGGGGCGGTGCTCGGCGCGGCATACGGCGAGCGGGCCTGGCCACCTGCGTGGGCCGGGCGGATCGAGTACGCGGACCAGCTCAGTGCGCTCGCGCGGGCCTGGTCCTGACCGGCCGGATCAGTCCCCGTTCTCCTCGCGCGCCTGGCGGCGTACCTCCTCGCGGGCCTGGCGGCGTACCTCTTCGTTGTGCGCCGCCTCCTCGGGCGACAGGGGCGGCTGGTAGTTGCCGTCCGCGTCCAGCCCGAGCGGCTCGCTGAACTTGCCGGGGCTGTAGACCGGCGGGCGAGGCCGCCCCTGGGCCGCTGCCAGGTCGCGCCGCAACTGCTCGACGGCGCGCTCGGCCTCCGCGCGCTCCTCGTCCGTCACCGGCTCCCACCGGGGGGCTTCCGCCACGGTCAGACCTCCGACATTGTGATGACCCACTTACCCATGCCAGCATCCCACGCCTTGCTGGTCACCTTGAAGTTCGTGCCCTTGTCGTACAGGATCTCCGATTCGGGGAAGTTGGAGAACGGCGCCACGTCCTTGCCGTTGCGCCCGGTCACCACCATCAGCGTATTGCCGTCGAAGGCGCCCTGGGCGACCCCCGCGTCGCGGCTGGTACTGGTGAACGCGTGCTCGGTGACCGTCTGCCCCGGCTCGTACTTGGCCAGCACGTCGTCTGGATAGTTCACGCCCCGGTACGTGCTGCCCGGCTGGGCGGGCAGCTTGTCCAACCCGCGGGATACCGCATCCGCCCGCGCCTGCAGCGCCGCCCGGTCCGCGTCCGAGTACGCACCCGGGTTGCGGAGGAAGGGGTTCATCGCCGTGTACCCCTCGTTGGTCGTGTAGTCGTGCAGCGCGGCGCGGTCGGCGTCGGTCAGCGCGCCGCGGGCCAGGTCCCGTTCGGCGGTGCGCATCGCCGCCTTCTCGGCCTGCCGCGCCTCCCGGGTCGCCACCTTCTTCAGCAGGCCCTTCGCGTGTTCGAGCAGCTCCTTGATGACGGTCTGGACATGCTCGATCACCTGCCGCACCAGGCGCTGGCACATGGCCCGGGTGGCCGCGATGAAGCCGGGTACCTCGGCTGTGCTGGCGCCGAAGGTGGCGATCGCGGTCGCGATCGCCTGCGCCACCTCGATCGCCAGCATGATGAGCTGAGCGATGAACGCGATCTTCAGCGCCAGGGTCACCCCGGCGAAGACGATCAGCGCCGCGCCGATCACCTGCGCGGCGGCCGCGTCCTCGGAGAGCCGGGCGTGCGGCCCGTCCGGACCGTTCCACCACTGGCGGAAGGCGTCGACCGCCTCACCCTCGTTGCTCTGCCAGACCGCCTGTGCCGCCGCCTCGGCGTTGGCGAGCGTCTTCTCCAGCCCGGTGCCGAACGCGATCCACTGCTGGCCGGCCTCGAACAGCTTGTCCTCGTCCGCCTCCGGCCAGGTCATGCCGATCCAGCCGAGGGGCTCGGTGAGCGCGCCGGGAAGCTCCAGGCCCATGGTCAGCCGCCCAGCTTCGCGTGTAGGGCCTGGAGGTGGGCTGCCGCGCCCGCGTCGACCTCCTTGGTGGAGTTCGCCATCGTGGCCAGGCCGGCGGCGGCCTCACCGAGCTGGTCGACGTGCGAGCCGAGCGCCTCCAGGGCATGCCCGAGTACGGCGTTGTACAGCGCGCCGAACATGCTGCCCTGCTCGTCGGCGCCCCACGGGTTGCCCGTGGTCACCGTGGACTGCAGGGCGTTGACCTGGTTGGCCAGATCTTCGGCGCAGGCGGCCATGGCCCGCGCCGAATCCATCAGTTGGTCCGGGTTGATCCGGGTTGGCTTCATCTGCGCGCCCCGCTCAGTGCCGGCCGAGCCGGTCGGCGAGGTCCCGGGTCATCGAGGTCAGCTCGTTGAGGCGCTGCTGCGCATCGGCGGCGACCTGGGCCAGCTCCGGATCGACGCCGGCCGCCACCGGGCCGGCTTCCCGTATCGCCTCGTCGAGCTGTTCTCGTATGCCGGCGCGCGCCGCCTGGAACGCCCGGCGCACCTCGTCGGCGAGGTCTGCCGCGGGCAGCCGCATGGCCCGCGGGTCGATGAGCAGCTGTACCAGGTCTCCGGTCCCGTCGACTTCGGCCCGTACCAGCCCGCCGGCACTCTCACCGGTCGCGGTCACCTGCAACAGCCGGCTCAGTCCGGCGGGTACCCGGTCGCTCATGCTCGTCCTCGCTGACGCTCGCTCATGCGGCAGCATCGTAGCGACCATGCTCGCCCGCCTCTACGGTGCGGGCCGTAGTAGCGCCACAGGTACGGTAGGTACATCGCGGGCCGGACTTGCGGCGCGGCCCGCACCCAGACCGCAAGCTGGGGGACCCCTTGACCGCGCCATTGAACGATCTCACCTTCGGCGAACGCCTCCGCCAGCGCCGCGAACGTGCTGGCATGTCTCGCACCGCGTTCGGCCAGGCGAACGCGGCGCCGCATGCGGTGAGCCTCACCGTGGACCTATGGCGGTCCAGGGAGGCCCTGCGTCGCGCCGAGGCGATCGATCCTGACACGATTCCGTCGAGGGAGCGGCGCGGCCCGTTCTTTGTGGAGATCGCACGCGGGCACCATGCGGCCGGCGACCGGGTGGCGTCAACGAGACTGTTGCTGCGGGCTTGCGATGCCGGCGTTGACGCGGTGCGCTGGAGTCCGGCGGCGCGGTCCATTGTGGACGACCTGGTTGCTCAGCCACCGTACGCGGTACGGGACGATGTGGCGCTGTTGGTTGCGCGGCTGGAGGAGCCCAGCTAGCTAGAGCCTGTCCGGTCGACGTGGAGCGCGAGGACGCTGATCGGGTCGAGGTGGGCTCGGCGACCGGCTTCGTCACTCCAGGCCCGCCAGAGCGCGGAACGCTCCGAGGCCCCGGGGCCATAGTGACGCGGCGCAGACAGCCGCGAATGTCAGACCCCGCTATTACGCTCCCCGCCATGCGAGAGCTCATTGATGGCCTGGTCCGCTCCGCCGAACGAGAGGGCATGGAACTCTACGGAGTGCACATCTACCGCCGCGGTGCCGAGCCGGTCGAACGCAGGCTCCGCTCGGACGACCGAGTCGACGTGCGGTCGGTCTCGAAGACCTTTACGTCCGTCGCGCTTGGCATCGCCGAAGCCGAAGGCCGCCTCGCCCTGGACGACCCCGCCCTCAAGTACTATCCCGAGCTGGCCGGCTCTGCCGCGCCCGGCCTGGACCAGGTCACGCTCCGGCACCTGCTCATGATGACGTCCGGCAGCCCGTACTCCTGGGACGCCGACGACCCCGTCGTGGTCCCGGACCTAGCCGCTGACTTCTTCGCGACCCCGCTGGCGCACGAGCCCGGCACGCATTTCAGGTACAC
>JBPYFB010000302.1:0-9154 GCA_051986465.1 Rugosimonospora sp. | reverse complement strand
GGCGCAGGAACGACGGTACGCCCTGCAGTACGGTGATGCGCCGCTCGGCGAGGACCTCGACCATGCCGGCCGGGTCGCGTTCGGTACCGTCGGGCGGGAGCACCACGGTACCGCCGGAGACGAGCGGGCCGAAGAACTCCCACACCGCCGCGTCGAAGGTGACCGCGGTCTTCTGCAGCAGCCGGTCCTCGGCGCACAGCCCGTACCGGTGCACCGCCCACAGCACCCGGTTGCGGATGCCGCGGTGCGGGATGCCGACGCCCTTGGGGCGCCCGGTGGAGCCGGAGGTGTAGATGACGTACGCCAGCCCGTCCGGGTCGCTCGGCACCGCGAACGCCGGGCCGGGTGGCGCCTCGGCGATGCGCACCTCGGGTACCGGACAGTCGAGAGTGGACGGTCCACTGGGGACGATGAGCATCCTGGCCCGGGCGTCCCGAAGCATGAAGGCGCGCCGGTCGGCCGGATGCTCTGGGTCGAGCGGGAGGAACGCGGCACCGGTCCGGAGCACGGCGAGCAGGGCGACGACGAGGTCGGGCCGGCGCGGCAGGCACACGCCCACCACGTCGTCGCGGCGCACCCCGCTCGCCTGGAGGTGGTGGGCGAGCCGGCCGGCCGCCGTGTCCAGTTCGGCGTAGGTCATGCTCTCCGCGCCGTACTCGACGGCGGTGGCGTGCGGGGTGCGCGCCGCCTGGCGGGCCACCAGCTCGGGCAGCCCGAGGTCGGGCCACTGCCGCTGCGTGTGGTTCCCGGCCGGCCGCTCCGACTCGTCCAGCAGGTCCAGCCGGCGTACCGGCACCTGCGGCGCAGCGGCCGCCGACCGCAGCAGGTTGAGGTAGTGGCGGCCGACCAGTTCGACGGTAGCGGCGTCGAACAGGCCGGTCGCGTACTCGATCTCGCCGGCCAGCCCGCCATCCTGGGTACGGGTCAGCTCCAGCGTGAGCTCGAACTTCGCAGTATGGCACGGTACGGGCTCCGGCGCGATGCTCAGGCCGGGCAGTGCGAAGCGCTCCGCACCCTCCTCCCGGAACGCGAACAGCACGTCGAACAGCGGGTTACGGGACAGGTCGCGAGGCGGCGCGATCGCCTCGACCAGGCGCTCGAACGGCAGCTCGTCGTGCTGGTACGCCGCGGTGGCCAGGTCCCGCACCCGGACCAGCAGGTCCACAAAGGACGGATCGCCGGTCAGGTCGGCCCGGATGACGACGGTGTTGACGACGAAGCCGATGAGCCCTTCGACCTGGGGTGCGATACGCCCGGAGACCGGTACGCCGACCGCGATGTCGGTCCGCCCCGTGTACCGGGCGAGCAGGGCGAAGAACGCGGCCAGGTAGACCATGAACGGGGTCGCCCCGGCCTCCCGACCCCGTTCGGCGAGGCGCGCGGCGAGCGGCGGCGGTACCGCGAACCGCAGCGCGGCACCGCGCGCGTCCCGGATCGCGGGGCGCGGCCGGTCGGTCGGGAGTTCGGTCGGTTCCAGGCCGGCCAGCCGGTCCCGCCAGTAGTCGAGCAGCGGATCCAGGACCGGGCCGGCGAGCCGGTCCTGTTGCCAGGCGGCGAAGTCCGCGTACTGCACCGGCAGCGGTGGCAGCGCCTCGCCCCGGTACGCACTCGCCAGCTCCGCCGCGAGCACGCCGCCGGACCAGCCGTCGATGGCGATGTGGTGCGCCACGAGCGCCAGCACGTGCTCCTCGGCGCCGGTGCGGACCAGGACGGCACGCAGCACGGGGCCGGCGGCCAGGTCGATCGGGGTGGCCAGTTCGGCGGCGAGCACCTCCTGCGGGTCGCCCTCGCGCACCGGGAGCGGTACCGGGGCGGGTGCGTCCACCACCTGTACCGGGTCGCCGTCCGGCCCCTCCAGGTACCGGGTGCGCAGTATTTCGTGCCGAGCGACCACAGTGGACACCGCGCGGGCCAGGGCGCCGGTGTCGAGCGGGCCGCGCAGCCGCAGCGCGGTGGCGACGAGGTAGTCGGTGCCGCCCGGGTGCAGCTGGTCGAGCATCCACAGCCGGCGCTGCGCGAACGACAGCGGCAGCGGGCCACTACGCTCCACCACCGCGATCTCCGGTGTCTCCAGCGCCAGCGGTTCGTCAACGACCGCACCGGCGCCCGCCGGGCCGAACAGGTTGTCGACCATTTCCCGGGTGCGGGTCGCGACGACATCGGCGAGGGCGGCGGCGGTCTGGGCCGCGAACACGTCGCGCACCTGGATCGGTACCGGAAGGCGGGTGCGCAGCCGGGCCACCGCCCGGGTCGCGAGCAGCGACTGGCCGCCGAGGTCGAAGAAGCGGTCGTGCCGGCCGACCCGCTCGACGCCGAGCACCTCCGCCCAGACCTCGGCGATCGCGCGCTCGGCGGGGCTCTGCGGCGGCTCGTAGTCGACTGTGGGCGACCCGCTCGGCGACAGCGCCGGCAGCGCGCGGCGGTCGAGCTTGCCGTTGCGCAGCAGCGGCAACTCGTCGAGGGTGCCCCACAGCGCCGGTACGAAGTGGGCCGGCAGCCGGGCCGCGAGGAACGCCCGGATGTCGGCGAGCGTGCCGTCGCCGGGCGAATCCGCGAGGACGAGGTGGGCGGCGAGCCGCGGGTTGCCGGGGTCGGTGCGATCCGCGACCACCGCGGCGCCCCGAACGGCCGGATGCTTGCGGAGCACGGACTCGACCTCACCGAGCTCGATCCGGTACCCCCTGATTTTGACCTGTTCGTCGCGGCGGCCGAGGAACTCCACCGTGCCGTCGCCGCGGCGCCGGGCCAGATCGCCGGTCCGGTACAGCCGACCGCCTTCGCTGAACGGGTCGGGCCGGAAGCGGTCGGCGGTCAGCCGCGGGCGGCCGAGGTAGCCGCGGCCGACGCCAGCGCCGCCGATGTAGATCTCGCCGGTGACACCGGGCGGGACCGGGCGCATCGCGTCGTCGAGAAGGTGCACGGTGGCGCCGGGGATGGGGCGACCGATCGGGACCGGGCCGGGCGTGGCGTCCGCCGCGGTGAACGTGTTGACACAGCAGGCGATCGCGGTCTCGCTCGGGCCGTAGCTGTTGACGACGCGGGTGGCGGGGGCGTGCCGGGTCCACGCGGCGAGCTGTTCGCCGCGCAGTTGCTCGCCGCCGACGACCAGGCACCGGGCCGCGGTGGCGAGGGCACCCGGGGGCAGCGTGCGGGCGAGCATGTCCAGGTGCGTCGGGGTGAGCTTGACCATGCTGTACGGGCCGGCGCCGGTGAGCGCCTCGGCCAGTGGCTCGACGCCCGCGGACTCCTCGGCCACCAGATGTACCGGCGCACCGGCGGCGAGCGTGGGCCACAGGGAGGTCAGCGTGAGGTCGAAGGCGATGGAGGTATGCAGCGGCGAGCCGGCGCCCTCGGTGAGGCGCAACTGGTCGACGGCCCAGCGGACGTACCAGGAAAGCCCGCCATGGGTGATCATCGCGGCCTTGGGCTGGCCGGTGGAGCCGGAGGTGTAGACGGCGTAGGCCAGATCGTCGGGGGAGAGCGTGACCGGCGGCGGGGTCGCCGGCTGCGCCTCGACGGCGGCGCGCTCCGCGGCGTCGTCGAGCGCGACCAGACGGGCGCCGGCCAACCCTGTCATGTCCACATCGGACGGTGTGATCAGCAGCGGCGCGGCCGTGTCGGCCAGTGCCTGCCGCAGCCGCTCGGCCGGGTGGTCCGGGTCGAGCGGGATCGCGGCGGCGCCGCTGCGGAGCACGGCGAGCAGCGCCACGACGAGGTCGGTGCCGCGCGGCAGCCGCACGGCGACGAACCCGCCGCGGCCGGCGCCGAGGGCGCGCAGCCGGTGGGCCAGCCGGTTGGCGGCGCGGTCGAGTTCGGGGTAGGTGAGGGTACCGCCGGCTCCGGTGACCGCGACGCCATCGGTCTCGGCCGCCCGCGCCGCGATCATCGCGGGCAGGGTGGCGTCGTCGCCTTCCGGCTGGACCGATGGCGTGCCCGCGGCCGCGACCAACGCGGCAGCGTCCACATCGGACAGTAGCGGCACCTCGTCGACGGGGGTCTCGGGCGCGGCGGCGACCGCGTCCAAGAGGCGGGCGTAATGCTCGGCGAACCGGTCGACGGTGTCGCGGTCGAACAGGGCGGTGCGGTACTCGATGCGGCCATCCAGCCCGCCGTCCGGCCGCTGGGTCACGTGGCAGCCGAGGTCGAACTTGGCGCCGGGCAGGTCGGGCATGGCGAAGGCGGCCGGCGGCGCGGTCGGATGCATCGCGAACAGCACGTCGAACACCGGGTTTCGCGCCGCGTCCCGGTTCGCGCCCAGCTCGTCGACGACGAGGTCGAAGGGGACCTCGGCGTGCGGGTACGCGGCGACCGCGCCGTACCGCACGGCCGCCAGCAGGTCGGCGAAGGTGGTCCGGTCCGCCAGCTCCGCCGACAGCACGATGGTGTTGACGAACAGGCCGACCAGGTTCTCCACCTCGGGCCGGCTGCGGGTCGAGACGGGCACGCCGACAGCCAGCCGGGTACCGCCGGTGTACCGGGCGAGCAGCGCGAAGAAGCCGGCCAGCAACGTGATGAACGGGGTCGCCTCGTGCCGCGCGCCCAGTTCGGTCAGGCGCGCCACCAGCGGCGCCGCAATCGTGAAGCGAACCGTGTCGCCGCGCGAGTCGGGCACCGGCGGGCGCGGCCGGTCGGTGGGCAGCTCGGCGGCTTCCAGCCCGGACAGCCGCTCGCGCCAGAAGGCCAGCTCGCGGTCGAGCAGCGGGCCGGCCAGTTGGGCGCGTTGCCAGACCGCGTAGTCGGCGTACCGGACCGGCAGCGGCGGCAGCGGCTCACCCCGGTACGCGGCGGACAGCTCCCCGGCGAGCACCTCGTACGACCGGTCGTCGACCGCGATGTGGTGCGCGACGATGAGCACGCAGTGTTCGCCGTCGGCCCCGCGTACCAGCCGGAACCGGACCGGTGGCGCGGCGGCGAGGTCGAACGGCCGGGTCAGCTCCCGCGCGAGTACCGCCCGGGGATCGCCGTCCTCTATGGACAGCGCGATGGGCGCCGCCGGGTTGACCGCCTGGACCGGCAGCCCGTCGCCGTCCAGTGGATAGCGGGTGCGCAGGATCTCGTGGCGCGCCACGAGTTCGGTGAGCGCGGCGTTCACCCGGTCCAGGTACAGCGGGCCGGGCAGGGGTACGGCAAAGGGTTCGAGGTACTCCGTACCGGACGGGTCGAGCTGGTACAGCAACCACATGCGCTGCTGCGCGTACGACAGCGGCCGCGCTCCGGTACCGGCGACGGGCACCACCGGCGGGAGCGGGCCGGCCGCGGTGGCGAGGCGTTCGGCGACGCCGGCGACGGTGCGGGCCTCGAACACCGCCGATACCGGCAGGTCCACGCCGAACTCGGCGCGCAGCCGGTTGACCGCGGCGGTGGCGAGCAGCGAGTGCCCGCCCAGCGCGAAGAAGTCGCTGTCGCGGCCGATCGAGGCCCGGTCGAGCAGCTCCGCGAAGACCTTCGCGACCAGTTGCTCGGCGGGGGTACGGGGCGTGCGCTGCGCCGGTTCCGGTTGCCCGGCGGGCGGCGGCGGCAGCGCGTTGCGGTCGACCTTGCCGTTCGGTGTCGTCGGGAACTCGTCGACGAGGACGAACTGGGCCGGGACCATGTACTGCGGCACCAGGCGGGCGCAGTGCACGTACAGCCGGTGCGCGGTCGGCGGCTCGGCGTCGGGGACTGCCAGGACGTACCCGACGAGGCGCGGGTCGCCACTGCGGTCCGGCACCGCCCGTACCGCCGCGGCCCGTACCCCCGGGTGGGCGGCGAGCACGTTCTCGATCTCGCCGAGCTCGACCCGGAAGCCGCGCACCTTGATCTGGTCGTCGAGCCGGCCGAGGATCTCGATCCGGCCGTCGGGGTGGCGGCGGGCGAGGTCGCCGGTGCGGTACAGGCGGGCGCCGGCGGCCTCGCCGTACGGGTCGGGCACGAAGCGGTCGGCGGTCAGCGCGGGCCGGTCGAGGTACCCGACCGCCACGCCGGTACCGCCGATGCACAGTTCGCCGGTGGCGCCGAGCGGTACGGGTTCCAGCGCCTCGTCGAGGACGTACAGCGTCGTGTTGGCCACCGGGTGGAACTCGCGCACCGCGCCGTCCACCAGTTCGGCGACCGACGACCATACCGTCGTCTCGGTCGGCCCGTAGAGGTCCCACAGCCGCACGCCGGCCGCGGCCAGGCGCTGCGCCAACTGCGGCGGCAGCCGCTCGCCGCCGCACAGCGCGGTGAAGCCGGCCGGCGGCGTCCAGCCGGTGTCGAGCAGCAGGCGCCAGGTGACCGGGGTCGCCTGCATCGCCCGGGCACCGGCTCGGGCGAGCATGGCGGCCAGTCGCTGCGGGTCGCGCGCCTCGCCGCGCTCGCTGACCACCACCCGGCCGCCGGTGATGAGCGGCAGGAACAGTTTCAGCGCCGCGATGTCGAAGGAGACGGTGGTCACCGCGGGGAAGGCGCCGGGCGGCAGGCCGGGGCGCTCGCGCATGGACCACAGGAAGTTGGTGAGCGAGCGGTGGGTGACCATCACGCCCTTGGGGCGCCCGGTGGAGCCGGAGGTGTAGATGACGTACGCGAGGTCGTCCAATGTGGACGCTCTTTCGCCGGGCTCGGCTTCGAGCGGGACGGCGTCGAGGAACGCGGGGTCGATGACGACCCGCACCTTGGCGTCACTGAGCACATAGGACAGCCGGTCGGCCGGGTGCTCGGGGTCGAGCGGCAGGTACGCGGCGCCGGCCCGGTGCACGCCGACGAGGGCCGCGACCAGTTCCACGCCGCGCGGCAGTGCGACCGCGACCAGGTCTCCGGCACGCACGCCGTGCCCGCGCAGGCAACCGGCGATGCGATCGGCGAGGGCGAGCAGTTCCCGGTACGTGAGGCGGCGACCGGCGCACTCGACCGCGATCGCGTCCGGTGTCGCCACGGCCTGCGCGGCGATGAGGTCGGGCACGGGCCGTTGCGGTACGTCGCGCTGGTGCGGCGGGACGGCTGGGCTCATCAACGGCCTTCGGCTGCCATGCGCAACCGCAGGCTCAGCGGCCGCATGTCGGTCCACACCCGCTCAATGTGGTCCAGGCACTCGTCGCGGGTGCCGGCCGTGCCCTCGGCCCGCCAGCCGGCCGGCAGCTCCCGGTCGGCGAACCACACCGAGTACTGCTCCTCGTGGTTGACCACGACGAGGAACCGCTCATTGCGCTCCATGGACTGTCCTCTCAGGACTGTTCGCTCAGGACTCTTCGCTCAGGAAATCGGGCACCTGGACGCCGAGGCCGAGCCCGGTCGCGGCGTCCAGCACGTACGCGGCGAGGGCGGTGTCCAAGGCGCCGAGCCCGAACGGGGAGAACACGGTGACGGCGTCCGGGTCGTACCGGACGGCCACCCGGCCGGAGAGCACCTCGCCGATCTCGGCCGTGATGAACCGCCGGTCGCCGACGAGCCGCTCCGCCAGTTCGAGGGAGGTGGCGGCCCGGCACACGTGGTCGGCGTCGTCGACGACGTTGCGGGCGGCCGCGATGGACTCGGGGGTGACGTCGCGCAGGGAGACGTGCAGCACGACGGTACCGGGCCGGCACGCGGCGGTGGACAGGTGCGGGTGGATCGCCGTCGTCGCGAGCGCGACGACCCGGTGGCAGCCCAGCGCCTCCTCGGCCCCGGCACACAGCTCGACCTTCAGGTCGGTCCACTGCCGCGCCACCCGGGCGGCGAACGCCTGCGCCCGCTGCTGGTCGGTGTCGAACAGCGCGACCCGGGACAGCCGGGGCAGGACGGTCCGCAGGAAGCGGAGCACCTCGAAGTTGATGACGCCGCAACCGATGAGCGAGACGCCCTCGCCCACCTCGTCCGGCGCGCCGGCGGTCAGCTCGGCCGCGGCGAGCGCCGCGCTGGCCGCGGTGCGCCGCGCCGAGATGACCGCGCCCTCGACGAGCGCCAGCGGGCGCCCGTCCAGGACGGAGCTGAGCACGATCGCGGCCGAGGCGCGTTCCCTGCCCTGGTTGACGTTGCCGGGGAAGGAGGCGACCCACTTGACGCCGACGGCCGGTCGGGTACCGCCGACGAACGCGGGCAGCGCGATGACCCGGTTGTGGGTATCGCCGGGGAAGCGGACGAAGACGGAGTGCGGTACCGACGTCTCCTGCCGCGCGTGCGCCAGGTACGCCTCCCGGACCGTCCCGCGCACCGCGTCCTCGGCGCCGTCGAGCACCTGGAGCACGTCGCGCCGGCGCACGATCAGCACGCCGCACGCTCCTTCCAGAGGTGGCGGATGTCGCCGAACTGCTCCTCCACCCAGGCGTCCGAGTAGATCGTGTCGAGGTACCGCTCGCCCCGGTCGAGCAGCAGCAGTACGCACGTGGCACCGGCGGGCAGTTGCGGTACGTACCGGCACGCGGCGCTGACGATCGCGCCGGAGGAGCCACCGCTCAGGATCGCCTCGGTGGTCACCAGCCGGCGGCACCCGACCACGCACTCCTGGTCCGTCACCCGGACCACCGAGTCGGCGATGCCGTCGTAGTACAGGGCGGAGCGGATCGCCGCGCCGTGCCCCGGGATCAGCCGCCGGCAGGTGGGCTCCCCGAAGATGGCGCTGCCCTCGGCATCCACCGCAATGACCTGAGTGGACAGTCCATTCTCGACGATGTATTGGGTGCAGCCCCGGATCGTGCCGCCCGAGCCGGTCGCGACGAACAGGTAGTCGACGTGCCCGGAAAGCTCCGTCACGACCTCCTGCATGACCATCTCCTGGGCCCGCGCGTTGAGCAGGTTCTCGTACTGGTTGGGCCAGAACGCGTGCGGGAGGTCGTCGACGAGCTCGCGGACCCGCCGGATGCGGGCCGAGAGGAAGTCACCCATGTCGTTGTCGGGTTGGGTGACCATGTCGAGCTCGGCGCCGTACGCCGTCATGATGGCGAGGTTCTGCGCGGTCGTCTTCGGATCGACGACGCAGATGAACCGCAGGTCCAGCCGGCGGCACACCTGCGCGAGCCCGATACCGAGGTTGCCCGAGCTGGACTCGACGACGACCGACCGCCCGGGCACGAGCTGGCCCGCCTCGATGGCGCCGAACAGCATCCCGGCGGCGGCGCGGTCCTTCATGCTGCCGCCGGGATTGAGCCCTTCGAGCTTGGCGTAGAAGACGGCCGGGGAGTCCGGAAGCAGCCGGTCGAGCCGCACCAGGGGAGTCTCACCG
>JBPYFB010000301.1:0-37516 GCA_051986465.1 Rugosimonospora sp. | reverse complement strand
GCATCACCACAAGGACCAGGACCACACAGGTGACCATGCCGAGTACGCCGAGCCACGGCCGGCCGCGGGCGCGGGTGCTCAGTGCCTCGGCGAGGACGCAGGGCAGCACGATGCTGTAGAGGGTGTGGAAGACAACGAGATTCGCCGCCACCGCCCAATTCACTCCGGCGACGTGCAACGCCTGCGCGGAGGTGAAGGCGAGGACCTTGCCGGTACCGGGCGCGAGCTTGAACCAGGTGGCGGCGACGAGCCCCTCGTTGAGCATGGCGTATGCCAGGCCGAGGACGGCCACCCCCGGCCAGCCGAGCCAGCCCCGTACCCATGCCTCGCGTACCAGCAGCGCGGGCACACCATAGATCAGCAGGTACACCGGCAGCAGGATCGGGAACAGTACGGCCGGGGTGTTCGACGAGGCCACGGTCTCGGCCAGGAACGGTGCCAGTACCGCAAGGCCGAGCGCGTACCGCAGGCGGGTCCACGCCCCGACGGCCGGCCCGGCGGGTGCCGGGACGGCCCAGTGCGCCTCGCCCGGCGACCTCACGGGTGCGGCCCCTGCGCCGCGGCCGGCTCGGCCGGGTACGCCGTCGCTGCCGGCTCGGCCATGCCCGGGCGCTCGTAGCGCATCTTGACCACCCTGGCCGGTTGGCCCACCACGATCGCGTCGGGCGGGACGTCGTGGAGCACGAGCGCGTTCGCGGCGACCACAGCGCGGTCACCGATGACGACCGGGCCCATCGCCTTTGCCCCGTCGAGCAGGATCACATGGTCGCCCACTGTCGGCTGTCCCATCCGGCCCGCGTCCTGTGCCGCGGCTGTGCCGAAGCGTACCGCCCCAGTCATGATCACGCCTTCGCCTGCGGTCAGCCCGCTGCCCCAGCCGGTACCGACCGGGTGGGGTATGCACAGCCCCGGTCCTACCCGGGCGCCTGGTGCGAGATCGGCACCGAACAGCACGACATTGAGGAAGTACAGGATGCGCGACAGCGGCCGCAGATGGGCCCAGTGGCAGGCCGAGGCGACCCGGAACAGGATCACCGCCCAGGTACCTGGCAACGCGAGTACGTCGACCGCGGCCACCAGGTTGAGCCGGCGGCGACCCTTGAGTTTGGCGACGGCGGCCAGGTCGGCGACGACCGTCCGGATCAGCGGCTGCCGCGCACCGCGCTTGCGGGCGCCGTTCGCGGCGGCTGCCGTCACCGGTGCCGGGTCGGGACCGTACGTGCCGGGCCGGTGATCGTTGTTGCTCACGCCGCAGCATCCTTTCCCTGGTACGTGCTCGCATGTGGTAACCGGCGTGCTGCGCGGGTAGTCGCGCGGCGAGACCGGCACACCCCGAACCGCAGCGCCGCCAACGCCGCGTCGCCGACCCGGTCGGTGTGGTAGCCGGCCGCCTGGACGGGCCCGCTACGACGCAGCCGCGCCCGCAGCGCCTCGTCGGTGAGGATGCGGGCCACCCCGGCCGCCACCGCCGCGCTGTCCGCCGGGTCTACCAGAAGCGCCGCGTCCCCGCAGACCTCCGGCAGCGAGGTCGTGTTCGAGGCCAGCACGGGGGTGCCGTACGCCATAGCCTCCAGCGCCGGCAGGCCGAAGCCCTCGAACAACGACAGGTACGCCAGGGCGTCGGCGCCGCCGAACAGCCGGGCTCGGACGGCATCGCTGACCCGGCCGAGGAATACCACCCGATCGCTGCCGGCCGCGGCCAACTGCTCGGGGTCGCCGCGCCACCAGCGGCGCCCAGCCACCACCAACTGGTGCCCGGACAACGCCGGCGTGTCCCGCTGAACCTGCCGGAACGCGCGGATGAGCCGCGGCACGTTCTTGCGAGGATGGAGATTGCCCAGGTACAGCAGGTACGGCGGGCGTACCCCGCGGGCGGCGAGCCAGGCGTCGGCGGAGCTCGTCGCGGCGTCGCCGAGGGCGAGCGGCGGTGGCACCCGATTGGGTACGACGTGCACGAGCTCGGGGGGAACGCGGTACGTGGCTACGAGGTCGTCGCGGGTGAACTGGCTGGGCACCAGGACCACGGCCGCCCGGCGCACGTGCTGGGGTACCAGCACGCGCAGCCGGGCCGCCGTCGGCGCGGGGTAATCCCGCGGGCGGTGCACGAACGACAGGTCGCCGATCGTGACCGCGAAGGGGGTACGGCCCCACAGCGGCGCATGGGTAATGGTCACCGCGAGGTCTGGCCCTAGCCGGCGCAGTCGCCCCGGTAGGGTCGTGAAGTGCCATGGCCCCGGTCGGGGTGGCACCCGTACCGCTTCAAAGCCTGCTGCGCCGGCCACTTCCGGTGGGCATGCGCCGTCCGGGGCGAGCACGGTGAACGTGTCCCCGGCGCCGGCCCGGCTGGCCAGACCGGCCAGCAGCCCACGCAGGAACGTCTCGTCGCCGCCCCGACCCGCGTTGAGGAAGGAGCCGTCGATGGCCACGTTGATCCCGGGTACCGAGGCACCGTCCGGCGCGTCACCGCCATGCGACATGGCCCGCCTCCTCGAACGCCGCGCGGACCTCGGCGGGTTGTAGCCCGAACGACTCCAGCGTGTACCGGTGGCGCGGGACATCGTCGCGCCGGGTGCGGGCCGCGTACCCGCGCAACTCGGCCTCGTACTCGCTCGTGAACGGGAGGCCGGCGGCCTGGTACACGCCGGCGACACAGCCCACCGGATCGGTGATCAGGTCGAGGTAGCGGACGTCGTGGATGCTGGCCGCGTGTCGCGCCTGCCGCGCCCGCCGTACGCCCTCGACCCAGGTCCGCAGCCAGAACCGGCCGATCGCGGACCGGTCGATGTGGCTCGCGTTGCTCGCCGCCAGGACGGCGCTCAGGCTGCAGAACGAGCCGAGCACCTGGGTCGGGTCGCGATGCACCTGCACCATGGTGGCTTGGGGGAGCGCCCGCACCAGTTCGTCGACCCAGAACAGATGCGCCGGCGACTTGAGGGCCCACCGCTCGCGGTGGTCGAGCCAGCCCAGTAGCTGCAGTTGGGTTGCGTAGTAGGCGTAGTGCCGCCGCATGTCCGTCGAGAGGCACCACGAGGTGTACCCGGGGACCTGGTAGATGGTGCTGAATTCGAGGCTGGCAAAGCTGTTGGCGAACAGGGTGACGCACTCGCACGGCAACCGGGGCCCGGTCGGGTGCAGCGTACGGGCGGCCGGTGCGATCCGGTCCAGCATGCGGGTGGCCCGCTCCGCGGCGCGTACCCGGGGATCGGACGCCTCCGCGCCAATGGCCGGCGGCGGCGCGGGACGGGCGGCCTCCCACTGCCGGAGTGAGCGGTTGGCCGGATCCAGCGACAGCAGGTGCTGCAGGAGCGTGGTGCCGCTGCGGGGCAGCCCGAGCACCACGATGGCCGGGCCCACCGCACGCCGGGTGATCTCCGGTTCGGCCCGCAGCGCGCGCTGGATCAGCAGCCGGTTCACCAGTGCGGCCACGATCGCGCCGCGGGCGAAGACCCGGCCGGCCGGCGACAGCCGAGCCTCGCTGTGCAGCGCTGCGAGGAAGGCCCACAGGCCGGGCAGGTACGCCGGATCGCCGAAGTCGTCGGGGTCGGGATCGGGGCGCGCCGGGGCTACCGCGGCGGTCGCCGCCGCGTGCAGTTCCTCGATGCTGCCGATCGATTGGGCCAGCCGGGGTACCCGGGCGGCCACGGCGTTGAAGGCCCTGACGGGTAACCAGGTGTACGGGCGGTCGGTGCGCGCCGGTGCGGCGGTCATCGTGGCGTCCGTTGCAGAGCCGGTCCGCTCGCCGTCGACGCTCCCGTGGTGCCCGGCGAGGCGGCCACGAGGATGCGCATGGCGGCCACGGCGACCACGTCGTCGTGCTGGTTGACCATTTCGAGCGCGGTCTCCACCACCCCGCCGACCGGCTTGTCGATCTTTCCGGTGACCGTCAGCCGCACCCGTAGCGTGTCGCCGAGGAAGGTGGGTTTCACGAACCGGACCCGGTCTAGGCCGTAGAAGGCCAGCGCCGCCTCCGGGTTCATGGGGAACATCCCCGCGCTCAGCGACAGCACGAGAAAGCCGTGTGCGATGCGCTGGCCGTAGCGTGAGCCGGCGGCGTACCGGGGATCGACGTGTAGCGGGTGGTGGTCGCCGGTGAGGTCGGCGAACTGGTTGACCAGTTCCTCGCTGACCAGTACGCCGCCGTAGGTCTCGCACTGGCCGACCTCGACCTGGTCGTAGAAGCGGTCGTACATTCAGGCCGCCTTTCCCCGCGCCGCGGCGGGCTCGTACCAGATCATGCTGACCGCGCCCCAGGCCATCCCGCCGCCGACGACCGGCATGACGATGCGGTCGCCGCCGCGCAGCCGCCCCGATCGCCGCGCCTCGTCCAGGGCCACCGGTATCGAGGCGCCCGAGATGTTGCCGGTGTGCTCCAGGCAGGTGATCATCCGCTCGGGCGGGAGCTTCAGTTGCGTGGCGACCTCCGCGACGATGTTCGCGCCGGTCTGGTGGGGAATGAACCAGGTGATGTCGTCGACCGTGAGGTCGTTCACGGCGAGTACCTCGAGCGTGGCCTCGACCATCTTCTCCACCGCGTACCGGTAGATCGCCCGGTGCTCCAACCGCAGGTACTGGCTGCGGTCGGCGAGCACCTGGGCGGTGATGGGGTGTTTGGTACCGCCGCCCGGTGCCCAGGTCCACTCGCAGTGGGTGGCGTCGGTGTGGGTGCGCAGTGCCTCGATACCGAAACCGGAGCCGGGCACGTCGCGCAGTACCACAGCCCCGGCCCCGTCCCCGAAGACGGTCTGGAGCATGAACCGCTCCGGGTCGACGACGGCCGACATGGCCTCGGTGTTGATGACCAGTGCGGTCCGGTAGCCGGCGGTCCTCATCGCGGACGTGGCGACCAGCAGCGCGTCCACGAACCCCGAGCACGAGGACTCCAGCTGCAGGCACTTCGCGGACCCACCGAGCGCCTGCTGGACCAGGCTGACCGTGGACGGCAGCCGGCTGTCGGAGGTGAACGTGCCGAGTACGACGAGATCCACGTCCGCCATGCTCAGGTTCGCGTCGTCGAGGGCGGCCCGCGCCGCGTGGACGGCCATGTCCGAGGTGCCGTCGCCGGGGGCCAGGCGGTGCCGGGAGACCACTCCGGCCCGGTCCATGACCCAGTCGTGCAGGCTCGGGGACTGGTCGCTGCGCACGAAGTCGTGACTCGCGCGCTCGATCGCGTCGTTGGTTATCACCTGAGGGGGCAGGTGACTTCCGGTTCCGATGATCACAATGGACATGGCTGCTCCCGTCATCTCATCGCCAGGCACCGGCCAGCCGGTGCGATGGCCACGACCGCAGACCCCCACCGGGGCCGGCGTACCCGAAGGCTGTGTCGAACGCGGCGGCCGCCTCCTCCCAGGACGGCAGGACCGCGTCGGATACCGCGTGCGCGACCTCGTCGGCGAGCGCGTCCATGACGAACGAGAGGATCCCGGCCGCATCCCCCGGCGGGGCCCCATCCGGTGCCCCCGATTGCCGGTAGTGCTCGCGCAGCAGCCGTACGGTCGACTCGTCGGCGCGCCGCGCGCCGTCGTCCCGCCGGTAGAAGCCGGTCGCACCCGCGTCGACGAGCGCGCGCAGCCGCGCCAGCCCCGGATAGCTGTGGCCGAGCAACGGCGACAGCCAGTCGTGGACCTGCGCGCACGTCTTGATGCCCGTGGCGTCGATGATCCGTAGCGGCCCGAGCGGCCAGCCGAACGCCTCCAGCGCGTCGTCCACGGCGGCCGGGTCGCTCCCACCGCAGACCAGCCGGATGGCCGCGTCCCAGTACGCCAGCAGGGCCCGGGTAATCAGGAATCCCGGCCGGTCCGCCGCCTGTACCCATCGCTTGTGCTGGCTCGCGCACAGCCAGGCGAGGCGGTCCCGCGCCTCGGTGCCGGTACGGGCGTTGACCGCCACCTCGACCAGCGGCATCCGGTGCGCCGGCCATATGTAGTGCGCCACCATGATGCGTTGCGGATGCCGAGCGCCGACCGCGAGCGTCGCGCACGGGATGCTCGACGTGGTGCTCGCGATGAGGCACGCCGGATCCACCACCGACTCGGCCGCCGCGATCACCGACCGCTTGGCCGCCACGTCCTCGGATACACACTCCAGAAGCACATCGGCACCGGTCAGGTCCGCGGTGTCCGTGGTGACCCGCAGCCGTTTCGCGGCGGCACGCGCCTTTTCGGCGGGCAGCGCCTGGCGCAGCACCTCCCGCTCCAGCGAGCGGTCAACCTGCCGGGCCTTCGCGACAACTGCCTCGCGGCCGCCGCGCACCAGCAGGGTCACCGGCGACCCCGCGACGAGGCAGGCGTGTACCACGCTCACCCCGAGCGTCCCGCCACCGACCACGGCGACGGCGGGTGGCGACATGCGGTTGCCGTTCATGCGCACGCCCTGGCCCATCGCGCCATCCACTCGCCGAGCTCGGCGAAGACCCGGCGGTAGTGCACCGGTGCCCGGCTGCGCCCGATCTGCCGCTGGTACTCCTCGACGAAGTGGGCGTACATGACCGGGTACGGGCCGGGCGCGACCTCGGCGACCGCCTCGTCCACCAGCTCGTAGAAGGGCACCGACATCAGGTGCATCCACTGTTCGAGCACGACCACCCGGGAAAGCGGAGTCTGCTTGGTGTGCTCGACCACCGGCGCGCCAAAGGCCACCAGGTCGCCGCGCAGATCCATCAGCTTCTTGGCGATGTACCCGCCCCAGATGTCGTCGTGGCGACTGAGCTGCCAGCCGTCGACCCAGACGTCCGGCAGGAAGTAGTAGGCCGGCGTCAGCTCGGCCGCGAACGCCGTGTTCATGCCGCAGAGGGGTATGTTGCCCAGCGCGATCCGGTTGGGGCCCGCGGCGACACCCGGGTCACCAGGCTCGCCGCCGAAGAACTTGTCGATTCCGTTGAGGTCGAGGACGCCGTCCCATACCCCCATGTTGAGTTTTACTTCGCCGGTCGCCTGTTCCTCCTTTACCGCCGCGAGCTCCGCCGTGCGCAGCTCGTACGGGTACCCGCGGGCGTATACGGTCTGGTCACCGGCGAAGGTCTGGTTGATGGAGTTGACCCACCCGCCGGACGTGACCGGGGCGAGGGCCGGCGCCTGCAGGACCTTGTTCAGCGCGGTCAGATGCGCGGCCAGCCAACCCGGGCGGGTCCGGCAGTCGTAGTCGAGGGCGACGATGATGTCGAAGCCCTCCCGGTAGGCGATGTAGTGCCCGACGTTGCGACTGGCGGCGCTCTTGTGCGGCATGGCCGCGTAGTGCTCGCCCGCGTACGCCCGCTGGGCGTCGTCGTCGTACACGAAGACGTTCGGCCGCGGTGGCGCGGACAGGCGTCCCGCGCTGTCGTCGCTCACGATGATCGGGATATCCGGCGGGATCTCGTCGAACAGCTCCCACGGCGGGTCGCTGGGCATCGGGATGACCACCGCGATCGTGCGGTCGTGCAACCGCGACCCCACCTGGTCAGCGGGGTCCGGAACATGCGGTCGAAGCATGATGGTCCTCCTCGGGACTCGACTGTCGACAATGGACGGTTCAAGCGGCCACGGGCCGGGGGACCAGATCCGCGAACTCCCGCAGCAGGTACTCCTGCAGCGCCTCGCGCCAGGGCCGCATCGTGTTCATGCCTTGCAGGTCGAGTACCTGGTTGCGCATGATCTCCGACCTCGGCCGCACCGACGGGAACTCGGCCGCGAAGTACTCCGAGTCCACCCCGACCAGGTCCACGTCGTCGCGACCGAGCACGGTCAGCAGCCACGCCACCACGTCGTACCGGCTGCCCTCGCCGCCGCACGCCATGTGGTACAGCCCGAACATGTCCGACTCGATGAGCTGGATCAGGCAGCGCGCGAAGTCCGGCGCGTACGTCGGGGTGCCGAGCTTGTCGGTGACCGCGTGGATGGTGGTCGCGCCGTCGCGGAGCTGGTTCACGATCCTGGAAATGAACTTGTGGTCCTTGCGCGCACCGCCGCCGATCATCCAGCCGGCCCGCACGATGTAGTGCTCCTTGACGAACTGGCGGACCATGAGCTCGCCCTCGTACTTGGTCTTGCCGTAGGCGTTGATCGGGTTGGGTGTGTCGAACTCCGTGTACGCCGTGGGTTTCGTTCCGTCGAAGACCCCGGCCGTGCTGATGTACGTCATGGGGATGCCGGCGCGCCGGGCCTCCAGCGCCACGTACTTCGTGGCGATCGTGTTGGTGAGGTATGCGTGATCCGGGTCGGCGTCGCTGTCCTCAAGCGACGTCTCGGCGGCCAGGTGCAGCACGATGTCCGGCTCGCACTGCTGTACGGCGTTGCGCACCGCGGACCGGTCGCGGACGTCCAGCCACAGCAGCCGGGGACCCGACGCCTGCCAGGGGTGCGTATCGGTGAGGTCGATGTCGGTGGCCACGACGTCGTGACCGGCCCGGACCAGTGCGGGGACGAGGGCGCTGCCCAACATTCCCGCGGTACCAGTGGCGAGGATTTTCACTGCGCATCCCTTCGGGGTTGGCCCAGGGTCACCACGACGATGCGGCAAACCCAACGAGACGCCGGGACCGCACGCAGGATCCGGCGGTCGATCGACTCGAGCGTGTTCCAGACGCGGTCGGACAGTTCCACAAAGTTCTGTAGGCGGGTGAAGAGCTGGAACGGCCGCCAGTGCACGTACTGGAACCAGCGGCGCATGATCGCGAAGTCCCGCCCGTCCAGCGACCGTTCGTCCGGCGTGTGCGTGTGCGGCGGGAACCAGCGGCTGACCAGACGCGAGTTGCGCGCCGAGCGCACCCATTCCGGTGCGAACAGCACCGGTTCGCAGAACACGGCGACGGCTCCTGGTGCCAGCAGCCGGCTCAGGCTGGCCATGGCGGCCTCGCGGTCGAAGTGGTGCACGACGTTGTTGCCGATGATGGCGTCGTAGCTGGCGTGACCCAGGCCGGCCGCCATCGGATCGAACGTCTCGACTGGCGTGTGCACGAACGTCGTCGACGCGTCGACGCCGTTGACGCGCGCCCGCTCGCGCGCGACGTCGAGGATCCGCGCGGACACGTCGATGCCGACGACCTCGGCACCCTGGAGTGCCAGCCACACCGCGAGCGAGCCGCCGCCGGCACCGACCTCCAGGATCCGCTTGCCGGCCAGCGGGCGGATCTGGTCCACGGCCGCGGTCAGGTAGTCGACGTGTTCCCGGTTGACGAACGGGATCCGGGCCGGATCGACCCGGTAGTCGTCGTCGCGCCAGGTCTGCAGGATCTCGGCGGCCATGGTGTCGTAAACGGCGGCCTCGTGGTGGTGGCGGTCCCCGATCTCCGGGCCATGACCGTGCGCGTGGGCGTGGGTGTGGGTGTGGGTGTGGGCGGGCAGGGTCTCAGACACGGATCGGCTCCAGGGCGAGGCGGACATGGGTGGCGTGAGCGCGCATCCGCGCTCTGGCCGTTGGTGAGCGCCGCAGCAGCGACAGGCCGCCGTAGGCCGCGGCGCGGCCGCCGAACCCGACGGCCTCAAGGGCGCGCAACAGCAGCCCGGCTCGCGGCCCATAACGGCGCGCGTACCAGCGGTTGAGTGCGCGTAGCGCCTCCGGCGAGGCGCCTTGGGTGGCGCGTTTGGAGGAGGCGCCCATGAAGTGGGTGGCGGTGCAGTCCGCGGCGTACCAGACGTGCCAGCCCACCCGCCGTACCCGCTCGCACAGGTCGACGTCGTCCATGTAGACGAACAGCCGCTCGTCGAAGAGCCCGATCTCCTCGACGGCTCGCCGCCGCAGCATCATCACCGCGCTGCTGACCCAGCCCGGTTGGAACGCGACGGCGGTGTCCCGGCCGAGATAGATGCCCGCGGCGCCGGACCAGCCGGGCAGCAGCCGCTCGATGCCGAGCAGGTAGTTGGCGACGGTCCGCGGCGAGAACGGCTGGCCGGCCGTCCAGCGCTGGAACGACCCGTCGCCGTAGACCAGCCGTGGCCCCACGACCGCCGCGCGGGGATCCCGCTCGAAGTACCCCAGCATCGTGCCGATCGCGCCGCGGTGCACCCGAGCGTCGGTGTTGAGCAGCAGTGCGTACGGCGCCGTGCTCTCGCGCAGCGCCTGGTTGTTGGCGACGCAGAAACCGAGGTTGCGCTCGTTGGCGATGACCCGCACGTCGGGCCAGCGCTGGCGCAGGTACTCCACCGACCCGTCGGCCGAGGCGTTGTCCACCACGACGATCTCGTTGAGCATCCCTTGCGGGGTGTCCCGCACGACGCTGCGAAGGCAGTCGTCGAGGAGGTCAACGGTGTTCCAGTTGACCACGATCGTGGTGATGTCGTGCGTCGCGCCACCGGCCCGACCGCTCATATCTCCTACCGCCAATCGACGAAGAACACGTTGTTCTGGGTGTCTGGTTGCAGTACGCCCGGCGCGGCCCGGCCGAGCGGGTCGACCCGGTACACGCTGCGGTTGCCGAGCGCGGTACCGACGAACAGCACCTGCGCACCGGCCGGGTCGACCACCGGTGTCGCCGGGCTCGTACCCGCGCCGCCGAGCACGGTCGGCCCGGCCGCGGTACCGCGGTCTGCGGTGACTGTGGTACGGGCGACGACGTCGCCGCCGTCGCGGTGGCGCAGGTACACCACGGCGGAGCCGTCGGGCAGCCACGCGGATGCGGTCTCGGCGTCGCCACTGGAGGTCACCGCGTGTACCGACGCGCCCGTGGCGGCATCCATCAGGTACATGTCCCGCTGGTCGCCCTGCGTCCAGGAGAACGCCACCGAACGCCCGTCCGGCGATACGGACCCACCGGCGTCGACCACCGGGAGCGCCCCGGAGGTGGCGTTGGTGAGGTTGAGCACGGCGCCGGTGGCCAGATCGATCCGCAGCAGGAAGGACTCGCCGGTCAGGCTCGACCGGTTGGTGACCACGAGTGCCCGCCCGTCCGGCGTGTACCACGGGTCGGTGTTGCTGCGTACGTCGCCGGCCCGTACGCCGTCGCGCCAGTCCTCGGTCCACGGGTCGGTCAACTGGCTCACCGAACCGTCCTCGTGCCGCAGGAACACCTGGTCGGTCGTTGCTGGCGGGTTCGGCTGCTGACCCTGATTGATCCGCATGGCCAGTGGCAGCAGGGCAGTGTCGTCGAGCGTCACGTGTTCGCGGCGGGTGGCACCCGGTGGCGGTGCCGGATGGGGCGCGGCCGGCTGGTGCGGCACCGGTACCTCGGCCACGAATGCGATCTCACGCCGGTCCGGTCGCCAGCGCGCCTGGATCGGGTGCATACCGTCGGGCAGCGGCAGGACGATGCGGTGCATCAGATCCGGTGACGCCTCGACCAACTCGGTCCCGCCCTCGGCCGTTGACCGCTGGACCCGTTGGGCCCCGCCACCTCCGGCCGTCGCGAGCGTCAGCAGCAGCGCACTGCTGGGCCGCTGACTGCCGATCCCAGCGGCGCTCGGCGGCTTGGCCACGAACCGCCGCCAGTCGAAGTACATGATGGCCAAGGACTGCGAGGCGAAGCGCACGTGTGGCGTGGTCCCGTCCAGGCTCAGCCCGCAGATGCAGGTAGTGGACTGGTTCAGGGCGCCGATGAAGTCGACCTCCGAGCCGTCCGGCGCGTACCGCGGCTCGTACCCGGACATCTGCGCCACCGTGCAAGGGGACGTGGCCGGTCGTTGTACGCAGTTGAGCCCTTGGGTCAGCGCCCGCTGCGCACCGGTGGCCGTATCGATGAGCAGGATCTGGAAATGCTCGGTCTTGACCCGCCCGTCGCCCTGTCGGGGTGTTCCGGGGCCGAGGTAGGTCGCGTTCACGATGGACTTCCCGTCCGGCGAGGCGTCGGGGTCGGAGCCGAAGCCTTGGTTCTTGCTGATCTCGACCCGGTTGGTGCCGTCGACATTGATGGTGTCGACCAGGGCGTGGTCGGCCTGCGCGGCGACGATCACGATCCGCTGGCCGTCGGGTGTCAGCGTGGGGTCGGTATCCGCGGAGCCGGCCGGCATGGTGACCGCGCTGAGGTTTTGGCTCAGCTCGGTGCGCAGGTCCATGCGGAAGATGGCGAAGCGAGGGAACCAGGGCGTCTCCGCGGAGAAGTACATGTGGGTGCCGCTCGCGTCGACGGAGGGCTGGCCGACGGGGAAGTTGTAGCTCTGGATGACCTGGCGACCCGTGCCATCCGGGTTCATCAACTCGATCGACTGCGCGGCGCCGTTCTCGCCCGGGGCAACCGTATAGATGATCTTAGATCCACCGAAGGCCCACCGCGACCAGTTGTAGAGCCGGCCGTCGGCGGGGCTGACCCGGGTCAGCCCGCTGCCGTCGGGTCGGATCGTGAAGATGGCCTGTTCGCCGGTGGCCCGGATCTGCGCGGTGAAGACCAACCGGGCCGGGGGCGGCGGGGCCGTGGCGTCCGGGGTGGCCGCCGCCCACGGGGCTCGCAGCTGTACGCCCGCGATCACCAGGGCTACCGACGCGATGAGCGCCGTTGCGGGAACCAGCCGTCGCCGGCGGCGCACTCTGGCGGGCAGTCGCCGAATGCCGCCCAATGTCCTGTGTGGACGGACACTATGGACCATCCTATGTAGACGAATACGCTGGCGGATCCCGGCGGGCAGCCGCGGCCGCAGCCGCAGCCGCAGGCGCGTCGGGCGCCCGGTCGGCCTGCTGCGACGTGGCTTGGCGGGCAGTTGGCGAACCGGGCGTGGGCGCGCGGCGGGCGGCGGCGCCAGCCGCAGGCACGCGACGACGAGCCCGGCCAGCAACCAATATGTCGCAAGTGGAATGTCCTGCCGCAGTGAGAAGCCGAGCAACTCCTCGACCATGAGGAAGATCATGGCCGCGGCCACCCCGACGCCGATCCCGGCGTAAAGGCGGTCGGCACGCCGGGCCAGCCGCAGCGCCGCCACGAGCAGGCTCACCCCGACGACCACGATGGCCACCAGCCCCGGTACCCCGGCCTCGGACAGGTACAGCAGGTACAGGTTGTGCACCGGGTTGTTGGCGAAGATCACGTCATGCGATTCGTACTTCGGCATCACGAGCTCGAAGTTGTTCAGGCCCACACCGACGGCCCAGTGGTCGTGGATCATCTGGTACGCGATGTCGTTGAGCTGCAACCGGGACGTGATCTCTTCCCAGAAGTGCGCTGTCCCGAAGTTCTCCGAGTACTTCGTGGCCAGCGCCGGGAAGAACGCGGTCAGCCCGACCAGCCCGAGCAGGCCCAGCCGGCCCACGGTGGACCAGGCGATACGGTGGCGGGCCAGACCCGCGACCAGAACGCCGAGCATCACGGCGATGACGGCCACCAGCGACGCCCGGGTGTGCGAGAGATACAGCGGCAGCAGGCAGCACAGGATGAGCGCGCAGGCGGCGATTTTGGTGAGGGAGCGCCGCAGCTCGATGGCGAGGGCCGTAGCCACCAGGGCCAGTGTTCCCATCACGGCGCCCATGAAGACCGGGTGGATGATCGTCCCAAATGGACGGCCGAGCTCCCCGCTGTCGGTCGTGCGCTGGGTGAGGTGCGTGGGGACACCGAGGAAGGACAGCCCCAGCACCCCGCCGGTCTTCCACTGCAGGAGGACCACGACCAGTTCGACCGACGCCATCACGGCGAGGCCGCCGAGGAGCGCCCATACGTGGCGGCGGGTGCGTACCCGCACGGCCACGTAGACGTAGAGCAGGTACATCCAGCCCATCCGGAACAGCTCCGCGGCGGAGTGCTCCACGCTCGGTGCCACGAACAGGCTCGGCAGCAACAGCAGGGCGCACGGCAGTGGCAGCCACACCAGCCGGTTGCGCAATCCGGCGCGCAAGTCGCAGACGAGAGTGCCCTCCCACGCCCACAGCCCGTACAGCAGGAGCACCATGACGTCCAGGGAGGTCACATAGATCGCGATGGCCCCGCCGGACTGCGTGTGGTCCTGGTGGCTGAACGACTTCGAGATGACGATGGCGAGCGAGCACACGGTCATGAACCCGAAGAAGACCGACCGGTCGCGGACGTAGCCGATCAGGCTCACCACGACCACGCCGCCGACCAGTGCGAGCATGCCCTTCTTGCCCAGCGTCGCGGTCGCGATGGCCAGCAGGACGGTGGCGAACAGGAGCAGCGCGAGGCGACCCCGCCGCGGCACCGGTCGCCGGCGCGGCGCCGACACCTGTGGCTCGGTGGGGCGTGGCCGGGCGGGCCGGACCGGTACATCGGTTGGCGGCGCGGTCAGCAGGTTGTGCAGCAGCGGCCAGAACAACCACACCACGACCCCCAACAGGGCCGCGGCCACCGCCGCGTACAAGCTCTTCCGCCCCAACGACGCGCCGGCCACCGCCAGCCCCGCACAACCGGCTACGAGTACGGCCACCCCGAGCGGGCGCGGCTGCGGCACCCGGCCGCGCAACACACCGGCCCGGCCCACCGCTTCGAGCAGCGGTGGAGCCAGGTCACGGCGCAGGCCGAACAGCACGACGCCGAGCACCATCAGGCCGACGAGCGCGTACACCGCGGTGGTCCCCAGCGGCGCCAGGGCCACCGCGCACAGGCTCGCGGCCAGCACGGTGGCGACCGCGGGCAGTGGCGAGGACGCTTTCATCCGGCCGCCCCCGCAGCCGCATATCCCGGTCCGGGTACGGTCACCACCGGCTGCGGGTGCCGCCGTGGCGCGGTGCGGTAGCCGCGCTCGGTGTGGAACAGCAGCACCTTCCAGTACATCCACTCGGCCAGCGCACGGCGTTGCCGCAACCGCGACAGCCGCCGCTGCACCGGCGGCACGGTGACCCGGTTGAACAGGGCGTTGCGTACGGTCATGCGCACTCGCCCACGCAGTGACGCCTGCGGTGACCAGACGCCGTAGCGTTCGAGCAGATCCGGCTCGGGGATGAGGACCTCGAGGTCGCGTAGCCCGCGGCCGACACTGGCCTGCAACCGGCACGCGCTGTCCAGGTCGTGCGGGTGGTAGTGCTCGCCCCAGGCACGCGGTTCGTACACCACGGCGTACCCGGCCCGGGTCCACCGGTAGCCGAGCTCGATGTCCTCGTGGCCGATGTTGGCCCAGTCCTCGTGGAAGACGAGGTTGCGGTCGAGCATGACGCGCCGGGGCAGGCTCAGATTCATCGACCAGTGGTAGCGGTATCCGACGTCCTGCCCGGCGCGGTCGGCGATCTCGTGGTACGCGAACGGGCGGTACCAGTCGGTGAACGGAGCGCGTGGCATCTTCGTGGACTGCTCGACGTGGCCCAGCACCGCCACTGGCCGGTCATGGCGCAGGTGCGCCCGTACGTGCTGCTCGACGAAGTCCGGCCGTACCCACACGTCGTCGTTCATCCAGATCACCAGGTCGCCGGTTGCCTGCCGCAGCGCCATGTTCCGCTTGACGGCGGGCAGCCGCTGCGTCGAGGCGACCAGTCGCACCGGGAACGGAGCGCCGTCGCCCACCCGGCGCACCATGTCGGGCGTACCGTCGGAAGAGTTGTCCGCGACCAGAACCTCGATCAGGTCTGGCGGGTAGTCCTGGGCCTCGAAGTGGCGCAGCGTGGTTTCGACGACCTCGCAGCGGTTGTACGTGGGCAGGATGAGCGACACGCTCAACCGGCCGGCCCGTGGCGGGTTCACGCGAACACCTCCCGCAGTCCGCGGTGTGCCCGCATCGAAAGCAGCGCCAGCACGTACCCGGCCAGGGCGGCCGTGAGCAGCAGCGGCCACGGTACGACCAGCAGGTGCCTGCCGTGCGCCCAGGAAAGCGCGCCCGTCGCCGCGAGCGCGACCGCCCCGGCCGCGCCCACCCGCGCCAGCCGAGCCGTGTCGAGGCGGACGTCGAGGTACCGGCGCACCGCGACGGTCGACATCAGCACGACGAACACGGCCGTACCTACCGCGGCCACCCCGGCGCCGATCAGCCCGAACCTGCCGACCAGCGCGACGCAGAGCACCAGCGTGACCAGCAGGGCCGTCAGGTTGTACCGGAGGGTCACCCGCTGGTGCCCGGTTACCAGCAGCACCATCGCCTGCCAGACCGCGACCACGCTGAGTACCATCGCGACCGACAGCAGCTCCAGCGCCGGGGCGGCCTCGGTGTACTTGCCGCCGTACACCTGCCGGATCAGCGGTCGCGCGACGAATGGCAGGGCCACCGGTACGACCAGCGTGCCGATCACGAGGATCTCGGTGCCACGCCGGTACAGGTCGCGGAACCAGGCCCGGTCCTCCCGCCCGTACGCCCGCGACAGCAGCGGGAAGACCACGTTGATGAACAGTGCCGTGGTGAGGAAGTAGTACTCGACCGGCTGCGCCACGGAGCCGTACAGGCCCACCTCGCGCGGCGAGCGCAGTGCGGCGAGGCTGAGCCCGTCGAGCTTGCGGTACAACACGCTGACCAGCAGCGCGGGCGCGACCGGCAGCGCCTCCCGCATGAGCATCCCTACCCGCCGTCCGGCGAACACCGGTCGGGCGGCGTACCGGCCCCGGGCCAGGGCGTACGCCACCAGCGCACCGAGTGCCGACCCCGCCGCCGGCGGTACGAACAGCCATACGAGGGCGGCGTGCGTGGCCACCAGAGCCAGGATCGCGGCGGTCTCCAGCAGCTCGGCACCCGTACGTAGCAACGCTTCCAGCTGCTGTACCAGCCGTACCTGGAAGCAGACCACCACGGCGGCGAACACCGCCTCGGACAGCAGCAGCGCGGAGGCGACGGCGGCCGCGACGAGTACCCGGGTCGGCTGGCCCAGGGCGAGCAGTACCACCTGGGTCATGGCGATACCGGCGACCGCGAGCACGATCCGCAGGCCGATGATGGTCCCGACGATCTCGCCCTCGTCTGCGCCGGCGCCGGCGATCTCCCGGACCGCGATCTTCGGCAACCCGAAGTCCGAGACCAACCCGATCATGCTGGTGACGGTCAGTACGAGGACATAGGCGCCGTACGCGCTCGGGGCGAGGTAGCGCACGATGGCGAGGGTGGAGACCACGTTCAGGATCAGGTGCATGCCCCTCGCGGCCAGCTGCGCGGTCGTGCTCACGACCACCTTGCGGGTCAGCGCCTCGCCGGTCCGGGTACGGGTTTCCGCGGTCGTCATGCGCCGCTCCCGGAGTCGGCGTGCCGGCCGGCGTTCGGGCCCGCGTGGTTGCTGCCGCCCGCATTGGCGGTCACGACCGGCTCGCCCACCTCGGCCGGGCTGGTGATGTCGGTCGTACCGCCGCCGCCGTTGGTGCCCTCGTCCCACGGTGCCCAGTGCCTTTCCTCGTCGTCCGGGGGTGGCGGCTCATCGGGATCGGCGGTCGGTCGCCGGCGACCGGAAAGCCAGGTCATGCCACCGCCCGCGAGCCCGCCGATCAGCAACCCGAGCGCCAGGTACAGGTACCGCTTGGGTGCGACGGGGTAGCTGGGCGTCGCGGCCGTGTCGAGGCGGGTGAGCTCCGGCGCGTCCGTGGCCAGTTGGGTGCGTGCCTGCCGTACCTGGTTGGTCAGCTGCGCCTGCTGCTGCTTGGCCAGGTCTAGGTCCTTCAGCAACTCGGCCAACTGTGACTGGTCGGCATTGAGCGTGGTCGGCGAGGCGTCCAGGACCTGCTGATTGAGCTGGTTGACCCGCGCCTGCAAGCCGGCGATCTGCGAGACGATGGTGGCGCGCTGGGACTGCAGCGCACTGTAGACCGGGTTGGCCTCGGTGGTCTGCAGGGTCGTATTCGATCGGCCGGTGCTGATTTGCTGGTTACTCGTGGCGTCGGTGGCGGTGCTCGCCAGCGTCGCGTCGATCGAGGACAGTTGCGCCTTGTCGTCGGCGAGTTCGGCCTCGGTGCTGCGCAGGTCGCCGCGCAGCGAGCTGTACGTCTGAATGTCGATCACCTGCTGGACATCGGCCGCCGAGATCCCGTGCGAGTTCTCGAACTGCTCGACCGCACCGTTCTTGGCCTTGACGTCGGCGGCCGCGGTGTCGAGCTGGCCCTGCAGGGCCGAGACGTACGTGGATGCCGAGTCGTGGGCGTGCTGCGCGCTCATCGTGACCAGCTGGTCGGCCAGCGCATTGGTGACATCCCTGGCCTGGTCACCGGTCTTACCTGAGCCGGAGACCTCAAGAATGAAGGCACCCGGCTGGCCGGCGGCGTCACCGGAGGTCACGCCGAGCTGGTCGGCGGAGGCCCCCTTCTGCACGTCCTGGATGGCCTTGTCCCGGCGGTGGACCTTCGCGCAGAACCCGTATGTGATGAACGCCCGACCGCATCGGTAGGCCCACGCGGCAGCGGCTTCCACCGCGTGGATCGGCCCGTGGCCCTTGTCGGGCGCGTCGAGGTGCAGCCGGTCGACCACGGCGATCGCGGTGCTGCGGCTGGTCGCCATGCCGGCATACGTCTCCGCGAGTGTCTTGGACATCGTCGCGTCGATCAGGCCCGACTGGCTCGACGAGCTCCGTCCGGAGGCGTCGAGGAAGGAGGCGTCGCTGGCGTGGATCAGCAGGCGGGTCGTTGTCGTGTATGTGGAGGGGAAGGCGAAGGAGGCAGTGAAGGCGAGCGCGGCACTCAGCACGGCGAACACGGGGATCCGCCAGTACGGCCGGGCAGCAGCAGGCAGCATCATCATGGCGTCGGCACACGTCCAGGTGTGGAAGGGTGGGGTTGGCGATCGGGTATCCGTCCATGTACCGCCGTCCGCGCCAGCAGTACTGCCGCGCGGGCCGCGAGTAGCGTCGCGGCCAGCCACCGCAACGGGTTCCATGGCTGGGGTGTGTGGTGCTTGGTCCAGTAGCGGTACGCACCACGGTGAAACGATCTGATCGTGGCCGGCGCCCAGCCGAAGCCGCGCGAGCCGCCCTCGTAGTGGGTCACGGTCGCGGTGGGCACGCACCACACCGCGTACCCCGCGTCCCTGATTCGCCGGCACCAGTCGGCGTCCTCCCAGAACAGGAAGAACCCCTCGTCGAACGCGCCGACCCGCTCGATCACCTCGCGGGGGACCAGCATGGCCGCGCCGGATACCCAGTCGATCTCGAAAGGCTCCTGGCCGGTATGCGACCGGCCGCGCAGAAACCGCGTCGACCACGGGTTCGTGGGCCACATCCGGGTCAGCGGTGATCGTCGACCGAACAGTGCCGCCGCCGGCGTCGGGAAGGAGCGGGCGGTGAGCTGGTCGCGCCCGTCGGCGTAGAGCAGCCGCGGTGCGACGACCCCGGCGTCGGGGTGGGCGTTGGCGAACCGCATGAGGACGTCGAGCGCCCGCGGCCCGACGACCGTGTCCGGGTTGAGGACGAAGACGTACCTGCCGCGGCCGGCGCGGATGCCGCGATTGACCGCTCGCGCGTACCCGGCGTTGCACCACATCTGGATCGTCCGCACGCGCGGGCCGTGGGCGGCCGCGAGCGCGATGGTCCCGTCGCCGGAGTCGTTGTCCACCACCGTGACCGAGCGCACCGGCCGCACGCTGCTCCACAGGCTGTCCAGGCATGCGCCGATATGGTCGCGGCTGCGGTAGGTGCAGATGACGATGTCGACGTCCAGCTCCGGCGTTCGCCACGGGCGTCGCTGGCGGAGCGCGGCCGCATGCTCCTCGCCCATCAGAACGCCCCCCGGCCGAGCAGGACGATGATGACTGTGCGCCAGAGGATGCGCAGGTCGAGCAGTACCGTCTGCTGTGCCACGTAGCGCGTGTCGATGGTCAGCCGCTGCCGCACGGTCAGCAGGCTGCGCCCGGCGACCTGGGCCAGCCCGGTCAGGCCGGCCTTGGTGAACAGGCAGGCCAGCTCCTCGGGCCGGTACATCTGGATCAGCTCCGGCAGGTCCGGTCGCGGGCCTACGAGGCTCAGGTCGCCGGTGAGGACGTTGAAGAGGTTCGGCAGCTCGTCGAGGGTGGTACGGCGCAACCACCGCCCGAACCTGGTGTTGCGGGGATCGTCGACGAGCTTGTAGTACGTATGGTCGGCGACCTCCTCGCCGACGTTGTACCGGTAGAGCTCCGGGAAGCGGTCGCGGGCGTCGACGTACATCGTGCGGAACTTGTAGAACGTGAACGCCTTGCCGCCCCGCGTCACCCGCGTCTGCCGGAAGATGGCCGGGCCGGGGGAGTCGAGCCGGATCAGCGCCGCGAGGACGAGCATGGCGGGAGCCGCGAGGACGAGCAGGACCACCGCGGCCACCAGGTCGAGCGCCCGCTTGGCGAACGCGTACCCGCGTCCCCGGTTGGGAAGGTACAGGAAGGCCGCCTCGGTGAGTCGCCTGTCGATGTAGTCGGCGAGGGACTCCCGCGACGACTCCCACCGCGCTGTTGTCCGGTCACCGGTGGCGTCAGCTTCGGGCGGTCCGATCGGCGCCGGCCGCGCCCGGCTGGCCGGGGCCGCCTTGCCGCTGCTGACGTGCGCCGCGCCATTGGCACTCGACGGTACGGACCGAACGGTGTCCAGTGGCAGTTGGGTGAGTAGCGCAATCCGACCAAATCCCATTGACCTCGGGGAAAGCGCCAACTCTCGTAGCGACCCGGCGTCGCCTACGATTGTGGCCGGGTAGAGCACGGCGCCGTGAAAACCTTTAACCCAGCCCGATGTGGTCCGGTCGGAAGTGTCCCATGTGGGTGGGCCCGTCATGTCTTACCCCCAGTCCTCAAACCCCGGGCGAACGCAGTCGGAAGCACAGACGGACGGATGGCGTCGGCGCTGCACGTCCGGTGCCGCGGTATTTTGAATACAGCTATGCGCCCGCGGGCGCGCAGGCTCAGAGCCGCGAAGCAAATGGTCCTGTACGCCGTCTTTACATGTGCCACTGTCGGGTGGATTGGCGCGGACCGGACGGAACCCGGCGTCTCCGATTCAACCCAGACGGATGGATAGGCACCGCTGCCGTACGCGATACTGTTAACCCCATTTAATTGGTGGGGTTTAGGTACTGTGGCGGTGGCAGGCGCCAGGCGCGGTGACCGGATCGCCCGCTCCAGACGCTGGTCAGGCGCCTGAGTGTGTCCCCGATCAACGATGGAGAAGCACCCCCGACATCGAAATGGTGGAAACCGTCCGGCCAACCGTTCGGGCCCGCTGGAATACTGCGAACCCTCGCAGGAATGTTGCGTATTCATGTCGTCCCCGTATCGCACCTGTCAATATTCTGGTCACTCCATGGCATGATCGGCCGCATTGGTAATGCATGATCGGACAGTAGGAGTGTCATTTGCGAGTCGAAGGCTAGCGCCGGTGAACCATGTTCGGGCACCCTGAACACGGATTGAACAAACAAACGTAAACAAAGGACGGAAGACGTGGGCCGCGGTGAAAGTCCATTGGATCCCGACGGCGGGCCGGTCCAACGGTTCGCGTACGACCTACGGCGACTGCGCCAGCGCGCCGGATCACCTACATACCGGGCGCTTGCGGCCCGTACGCATTACTCCCTGACGTCAATGTCGCACGCCACTTCCGGCCGGGCATTGCCGTCGCTCTCACTTACTCGGGCCTTCGTGCAGGCATGCGGGGAGGACCCCGCCACATGGGAGCGACGCTGGCATGAGGTTGCTGGGGCGTCGCACCCGGCGCGTCCCATGCGGGTGTCGCCAACGGATGCGTCGGCAGCAGTTGTCTCGCGGGTGGGTGGGTCGCTGGCGCTCGCGTCGCCGGAGGTACCGGGGCCAGAAGCCAAACCGCCGCCACAGATCCCGCCGTCGAAGCCGCCCAAGCCGGCCCGTCGCCGCTGGGCGGGGCGCAGGCTCGGTCTGACGATCGGCGTGATACTGCCCGTCGCCGTCATCGTCACGATCGCTGTGCTGCTGGCGTACCCGCGCGACGTGTCATTCTGCCTGTTCGTCGTGGGCCCGGCGGCGCCCCAGCAAGCAGCGGCGGCCAGTGCCGTCATCGACGGCGCCGACCCCAGCCGGGCGGGGTGCGATACGGACGCGGTCATAGCGGCCGCCAATTCCGTACGGTTCCCCGCCAATCAGGTCGTCGGCACCCTGCAGTTGCGGTACTCGGTGGGGTGCCGGGCTGAGTGGGTGCGGTTTGAACCAGTCGGCGGCTGGAATCCCGGGGCCGGAACAATGGTCACGGTCTGGGCGACCCGCCCCGTGGACCAGGCGACCCAGGCCCGCTCGGTCGAGTTCAACGGCCAGGCGATCGTCAGTGGCATGCTCATGACAGTGCGCGGCCCCGTCATCGGCGGAGCCGTCGTCGTCCGCGGCGCGACCGAGTCGCCGATCGCGCTCACGACGACCTTCCGCACGGCCGGGCTGAGGGTGCCGGTCAGCCCGGCCACAGTTGTTTGAGGAGACGGACGGTCGGCCTTAACGCTGCGCCGCTCGTTCCTGTGGTGACCTACGTGTGGTGGCCTAGCCGTGGTGTGGGTCGGCGCCCGAATCGGCCTCGGCCTCGATCGGCCGGCATGCGGCGACCTTATCCGCTTCGCAGATCAACAGGTCCGACGGCGGGCACTCCAGTACCGCACAGATCACGTCCAGGTCGTCGAGCCGGATCGTCGTCGGGGTGCCTGTCCACAATGCGCACATCTTCCTGGCGCTGAGCTGCAAACCGGCCGCGACCAACCGGCGGCGCATCTCGGTGCATTTCCAGATGCCGGCCTGCGCGGCACGCATCCGCAGGTTCCACTTCATCCCTGTCCCTTCGACTGGCCAAGACGGCGGTGCTCGTGTGGACGTACCGGGTCGTCGTCGACCGCCAAGGGCGGCCGACACTGGCTGCCCCGGCGGTGGATTCCCGATGCTGGATCTTGAATTCAACGGAAGTGGGTCCTCGTTGGGGCCTACGTCGAATATCACCGATGAGTTCAAGCGCGCTGCCGAGTTCGTGCACTCCTCGGGTCGATCCGGACGATGGGATCCTCCTTCGAGCGGTCCATCGACATGCATTCGGTGCCTCTGCCGAAGAGGATTGCCCGTACCTCAAGATCCTGCACGGTACTCACCGGGTGGCTGCGGCAATGGCGTCGCCAGCGGTTCGGCGAGGGTCCGTACGGTGTGGACAGTCGCGCCGCGACGGTCGCCGAGTCCAGCGCTCCACCACGGACGAGACGGTGCCTACCCGCGGGTGGTCCGGTCCGAACAACGACAGTTGGTGGACGCCGGGGATCGCGTCCGGCGCTTGGGGTTCTGTCAGTCTCGGGCGAGCGCGCCGATTCCGGCGAGTACGAGGTCACCGAGCTCGCGGTCACCATCGATGGCAGCCTCTAGCTGTTCGGGGCGCAGCCGGCGGACCGCGACTCGGCAAAGGCCAGCGGCGTCGGTGACGATGGTGACTTCCGGTTCGACGGCCTTCGCCTGCGGCGCCTGCGGCGCGAGGGGCACGGTGTAGGCGCCGCCGGCCGGACCGGTGAGCACGAACCGGGCGGCGCGGCCGGGCGCGGGCGTGCCCCGGTATGCCATGGCGAGCGGTACGGCAGCCATCAGAGCGGTGCACAAGGTCGCCATCCGCTCCAGGTCCAGCTGCGGCAGCGGGCGCCCGGCGGCCTCACAGATGTCGATCGCGTGCGCCCACAGCTCGCCGGTACGCGCGATCAGGAGCTGGTCGATGCTGACGGTGCTGTCATGGAACACCACGGTCCGGTCGCGATCGGTGGCGGTCGCGGCCGCCACCGCACGAGCCCCCGCGTACCACTGCCGGGCGACGTCACGCGGATCGGTGTCAGCGAGTTCGGCGATCACCGGACGGGTGGCTGCGACATGGTCGGGCAGGTCCGGGACGGTGTCTTGCGGGTCGAGCCAGCGCAGCACGAGTCGCTCGACACCGACCAGGTGAGCGACGAGGTCGCGTACCCGGCCGTGCTCGGCATGCGCGGACGCGTTCCATTCGGCGTCGGTCAGCGCATTCAGCAGATTGTTCAGGTCCTCGACGGTGCGGTCGAATGCCTCCGCCGGTTCGCACGGCTGGGCAGCATCGACGGGCCGCTCGGGCGGGCGCCGGGACATGGCACGGGCAAGGGTGGCCGAGCGCAGCTCCGGCGGCGGGTCGGCGACCGTATCCTCGGCAAGCAGGGCGGCGACGTCTGCCAGGTCGGGCGCGAGTGCGCCAATGCGCAGTTCGGCCTCGGCCTGCTCACTGGGCGGGAGGGCGTCGAGCGCGAGCAGGGCAGCTATCTCATCGTTGGACCAGGTCCCGTTCATGAGATCGCCTCCCTTGCATCGTCGGCGAGCAGTGTCCGTAGGCTGGCGAGTGCGGTGCGCAGCTGGCTCCGCGCCGTCCCTTCCGGGATTCCGAGTGCGTTTGCGACCTGGACATAAGTGAGGCCGTCATAGTAGGCGAGCTGTACCGCCGCCCGCTGCTCCGCCGGCAGCGTGTCCAGTAGGGCAGTCGCTTGCTTAGTGCGCCAGGTCGCGGTGGTCCGGTCGATCACCCGGGTTCCGGGCTCGTTTGCCGGCTCTGGCAACGCCGGGGCCGTCTGCGCCGCAACGGACGCCCGGCGCCGGAGCTCATCCACGGCCCGCCGATGCGCGAGCAGCGTCAGGTAGGTGCGCAGCGACCCGCGGTTCAGATCGACCCGGTGCGGCATCTCCCACAGGTAGGTGAACACCTCCTGGGTGACCTCGCGGGCCAACTGCTCGTCACGTGCCACCCGGCGAACCAGCCCGTACACCACGCCCACGTGCTGGTCATAGACAGCAGCAAGCGCCTGATCGTCACCGGCACGGATGCGCTGCAACAACAGTGCATCGCCGCCACTCAATGCCCCCACGCGTCAGACGGTACGGCGTTTCACCGGCTGCGGCCAGCCATCACCGCCAGCAGGTGTCGGTGCCAGCGGTCATCGCGTTGCCGGCCGGGGACTCGTTGCCCGCAGCGTCAACCGCGGTGATTAGCGGTACCAGCGTCACCCAGGCCACGCCGGTCGCGCTCGAACTTCGGCGAGCCGCTTGACTGCGTGGTCGTCGTCCCAGCAGACAGCGGCTTCCCATGCGGCAGATGCTTGCGCGGCGATGTCGTGCGCGCTGTCGTCGAGGCCGGCGGCGTTGCCGGGCAGTACGAGGTCGAGGTCGGGGACGTCGACGTGCGACTCGTCCCAGTCGATCAGCGCAACCCGGTTCGCGGTCATGCGGACGTTGCCAGGGTTGGGGTCGCCGTGGACGACACAGGTCTGACGCCCGGCGAGCCGAGCCCACGCTGCCCGGCATCGAGCGACGCCCTCCTGGGGCATCGCGCCGAGGTCGACCTTCGTCCCGGTTTCGGCGTGCAGGAGGTCGGTCGACGATCGCCAACCGGGGCGCTGCGGCCAGCCCTGCGTCAGCCGGTGCAGCTCGCGGAGCGTACCGGCCACGCGACGCCAGTCGGCCTGCGTCTCGGGCGGTCCACCATCCAAGTAGGTCATCACCACCAGACCGTCGGCGAACAGCCGGCCGTCGGTAGTCGGGATCGGTACCGGTACGGTCAGCCCGGCACGGTCGAGGTAGACGAGGAGCTCGGTCTCCCATGCGAGATCGGCGTCGCTTCTGGTACCGAGACGGCCGACCGCAAGCTGCCCGCTGACGCGTACGCTCCACACCTCGTTGGCGACTCCGCCAGCGAGTCGTTCGATGCGAGCGACGTCTTCCCCCCACTGCCCGAGTGCCTCCCACCCCACGGGCCACATCGTACTGGGCTCCGGAACATCACTCTTCTCGGCCAGGTTCGGATGCACGACCCGCACCCTCCACATTGGACAGACCTGGTTTCAGTCCGCTCTCATCGGCGTGGCTGAGGCGGTAGGGCCAGGCGTCCCGCAGGTAGAGCGCGAATGGTACCCACCAGATCAGGTCGTTGGTCAGCACGATGACGACCGTGCGCACCGGCCACTGCGAGGGTGGCGAAGATCTGCGGTGAGTTCGACAACGGCAGGCGGCTGACTCGGAAGAACCACTGCGGATCGAGCACCGCGTACAGGCCCCAGCCGATGTTGTAGACGCCCGCTGCGGTGAACGTGATCCGGTGGAACCGGCGGCGCCTCACCGTTGCGGCGCCTGCGCGGAGGACCATGGCCAGCGCGCCAAGGGACGCGGGAACCCCGCCACCGCGTACGTGTCCCGGCCGGCGGAGGCGAGCGTTCCCACGGCCAGCGCGGACAGGCCGAGGCTCAGCCACAAAGGCACGGGTACCCGGTCCGCGATCAGCGCGGCGGGCAGTCGCCCCCAGCCGATCAGGACGGGGATGAGGTTCGCGAGGATCGCGCCGTACACGATCGCCATGATTGTGTGGGTCGTTCGTTCACCGGGAAGCAACCCGCCCAACGGCTTGCGGACCTGGTCCTCGACGATGAAGTCGGCGATCGTGATGCACACCTCGCACAGCAGCAGGACGCTGAAGACCACGGCCCACGCGCCGTGCCAGGCGATCCAGGGCAGGGTGCCGAACACCACGACGTAGATGAAGCTACGCCCGGCGTGCAGCACCAGTTCTGGGCGCAGCCCGGGCAGCCGCGCGGGTAGTTGACCGCGGATCTCGTGGAAGTACACCGTGTCGAACCCGCCGAGCACTCCCAGCACGGCAAGTAGCCACAGGACCTCAACCATCGGCGCCTCCCTCGGCGAGGACATACCCGCGGTACGCGATCAGCAGGCCGGTCAACGGTAGCCAGATGCGTACGTCGACTTCGAAGCCATTCACGGTACCGGTCGCGACCGCGGCGGTGTGCGGGGCCACGGCGTCCGGCAGTGCGATCCGCAGGCGACCGATGCGCAATGCCGCGCCGATCGGCGTGAGCGTGAGGTCGTGGTCGGTCACGTCCATGCGCATGCGCAGCTCGACCGGTCCGGCGTACTCCATGAGTATGTCGCCGACCCGGCGCTGGCGGCTGTCCAGCCGGCGGCCGCCGATGCGCCGCTGCCAGCGATCGAGGCCGCCGGCATTGGCGATGTGTACCCACAACGGTTGGTGCGCACCGGCCCGAGGCAACCGCAGCAGCGCGCCGAGACACCGGTTCACCGGTGACGAGCCCCGGTCGACGTCCAACCATCCCACCGCCGTCACCGGACGGTCGCCCAGGTGGAACCGGTGTAGCCAGGTCACCGACCGAGCATCGCAGACCGCCCTGCCTGGACGGGCCCCGGGCTGGTTTGCTGTTCCGCTCGCAGGTAACGGGGTGAACCGACGGCCAGGTCGAGTGCCAGCCAGATGAGTACCGCCGCGAGGGCTGCGTGCGCGATGCCCTTGTAGGGGCTGTAGGGCAGGGTCGCGGATACTGCGAATGCGGTCAGCACCACCGGATACGCGAACGCCGGTATCCGCGGGAACCGGGCCGCGCGGATGAGCGACGTGCCGAACAGCACGGCGCCGAGAATGAACGCCGCGACGGCCGTGAGCAGAGCGATCCTCGGTGAGCCGCGCAGCAGGTCCTGCTGGGCGGCGCGATCCAGGTGTATCAGTACCGCGTCCTGAACGAACGCCGCCGCGCTGAACAGCCCGGTACCGACGATGCTCACCGCGTACCCGACATCCTCGAACCGGCCGCGGCGCGGCAGGTTGAGGTAGAGCGCGGTCAGCAGTGGCAGCGCGAAGAAGCCGGCGAAGGCGATGACGAAGCTCGTGCCGGTGGCCTTGCCAGTGAAGGATTCGAGGATGCCGGGCACCCCGAGGAACACACCGGCCGTCAGGCCGCCGGCGATGCCGAAGCGGGTCAGGAAGGTCATGCGGCGACGGTAGGTTCGTGCGGCGGGAGTCGGTAAGTGTCGGCGGACATGTGCCGATCGGCATATCGAGGATGAGCCGCGGGCGCCGTAGCCTGGATTGCGTGGAATCGGGCCGGCCCGTGCCGTGGGTGTCCGCCGTGCTGTACGGCGCGGTGTTTCTTGCCGGCGGGTACGCGCAGCTGACCGGCGTGGGTGCGGGCCGGCCGGCGCTGTTCGTGGCCGGCCTCGCCGTGTTGTTCGCGTTGGAGTTCGTGGAGCTTCGGCGCTGGCCCGCCGGTACCCCGGCCGGGCCGGCGGCGGGGCTGCTGGGCGCGCGGGCGGCGCTGTTCCTCGCGGTGGCCGCGGCCGACGGTTCCGGGCTGGCTCGCGCGCTGTTCGTGCTGATCCCGTTCACCGCCTACTTCGCCTTCGGTCGCGGGGTCAGCATCGTTCTCGGATTCGGCTGCGTTGCCGTGGTCGTGGCGGGCTACCAGCTGAGTACGCCCGGGTGGTACCGGGATGTGCCGCACGTGTCTGATCTGCTGATGTTCACGGTGGGCCTGGTGCTGACCATCGCCATGGCCGCGGTCGCCGTGCGGGAGCAGGCGCTGCGGGTCAGGCTGGAGAAATCGCACGAGCGGCTGCGCGCCTACGCCGACCAGGTCGCCGACCTGTCGGCCACCGCGGAACGCAACCGGGTGGCCCGGGACATTCACGACGGTCTGGGCCATCACCTGACCGCGATCGCGCTGTTGCTGGAGAAGGCGACCGCGTTCGCCCAACGGGATCCGCAGGAGTCACACCGCGCGGTTCGCGACGCCCATGACTCTGCCCGCGCCGCACTGGACGAGGTACGGCGTTCGGTGCGCATGTTGCGGGTGGAACCGTCGCCGGTGGGGCTGCGCGCCGCGCTGGCGGATCTGGTCCAGGCCGCGGAGCGCGCCGGGCTGGCCGACGCGGGTGGCTGGCCGCCGGTGAGTCTCGCGGTGGAGGGCGACGAGGAAGGCTATGACGAGGCGGCACTCAGCGCGCTCTACCGCGCGGCCCAGGAGGGCATCACGAACGCGCGCCGGCACGCCCAGGCCACCCGGGTCAACGTCAGCGTGGCGCTCGGCGACGCCGCCGCCCGCTTGGTGGTGAGCGACGACGGGCGCGGCTTCGGGCCGGGGCTGGAGGGCTTCGGGCTGCTCGGCATGCGCGAGCGGGTACACCTGGCCGGCGGCCGGGTCGAGCTGGAGACCGCGCCGGGCAACGGTACCCGGCTCACGGTGACCGTACCGCGCGGTGTGAACCGGTGAGCGAGGTCCGGGTTCTGGTCGCCGATGACCAGCGGCTGGTACGGGAGAGCATCGCGGCGTTGCTGGACATCCAGGACGGCATGACCGTCGTCGGCACCGCGGTGGACGGCCGGGACGCGGTCGCGCGGGCGCAGGCGCTACAGCCGGATGTGGTGTTGATGGACGTGCGGATGCCCGTACTGGACGGCGTCGCGGCCGTGTCGGCGCTACGCGAGCGGGTACCCTCCTGCCGGGTCGTCATGCTCACCACCTTCGACGACGAGGATCTCGTGGTTCGCGCGCTGCGCGCGGGGGCCACCGGGTACCTGCTGAAGGACCTTCCGGCCCGGGAACTGGCCGAGGCGGTGCGGCTGGCCCACGCCGGGGTGGCGCAGTTCGACCCGGCCGCGGTGGCCCGACTCGTGTCCGCGTTGGACCGCTCGCCGAGTCCGACCGGCGACACGGCGGTACTGGCCGGCGTCCCGCTGACGGCCCGCGAGGTCGACGTGCTGCGCGAGCTCGCCGCCGGCTCGACCAACCGGGAGATCGCCCAGCGGTTGTACCTCAGCGAGGGCACGGTGAAGAACTACGTGTCGCGGATCCTCAGCCGGCTCGGGCTGCGCGACCGTGTGCAGGCCGCGATCTACGCCCGGGAACACGACCTGCGGTGAGACTGGTGGGACATTCGGGTCGTGCACACTTGAGAAGTGGTGACGACTGATGACCTCCTCCGCGAGTTCGAGCAGCAGCGGCCCGGGCTGTTCGGCCTGGCGTACCGGTTGCTCGGCTCCGCGCAGGAGGCGGAGGACGTGGTGCAGGAGGCGTACATCCGGTGGAGCGGCGTGCAGCGCGACGCGGTAGCGGTACCGCACGCGTGGCTGGCCAAGGTCGTCACGAACCTCGCACTCAATCGCCTGACCGCCGCCCGTTCCCAGCGCGAGCAGTACATCGGCCCGTGGCTGCCGGAGCCGGTGCTGACCGACCATTCCGCGGTGGACCCTTCCGCCGCCGCACAACTGCGCGACTCGGTTTCCTATGCGTTGCTGGTGCTGCTTGAGCGGCTCACACCGGCCGAGCGCGCGGTCTTCGTGCTGAAGGAGGCGTTCGGCTACAGCCATCGGGAGATCGCCGAGATCGTCGAGGTGTCCGAGGTCAACTGCCGGCAGCTGCACCGGCGGGCCCGGCGCCGCGTCGAGCAACCCACGTCGCGCTTCCCGGCAGACACCCGCAAGCTGAGCGCGTTGGTCGAGATGTTTCTGGCCGCCGCTCGGGAGGGCGACGTGCGGCTGCTGGAGAAGACGCTCGCCGCGGAGGTCATCGCCTGGTCCGACGGTGGCGGCCGGGCATCCACCGCGCTGCGCCCCATTCTCGGCCGGGACCGGGTGGTGCGCTACCTCGCCGGTGGTGTGCTCAGGTTCGCCTCCGGCATTGCGTTGTCGGTGGTTGAGGTCAATGGTGAGCCGGCGGTTGCCGGGCTGGCCGAGGGTGCGCTGGTCGGCCTGCTGATACCCGAGTTTGCCGACGGCGCGATCTGTGCGATTCGCATGGTCGTCAATCCTGCCAAGCTGCGGTACGCCGCCGGCCAGCTCGGTCTGGCCGTACGCGAAGGGTAGCGCTCGTCACACCCGTCGAGTTCTGTCACGTTCGCGGTGGCTGGTCGGTTCCTTTCCGGTGAGATGCCTGAAGGGAGAGGCTGATGCGGGAACGGATTCTGGTGACCGGGGCTACCGGGACGCTGGGCCGGGAGGTGGTGGCGCGGCTGCTCGCGGGCGGCCACGGCGCGCGGGCAATGAGCCGCCGTCCACGTCCTGCCGGGGACGATCGGCGGTACGAGTGGGCGGTGGCGGATCTGGCCACCGGGCAGGGCGTGGCCGATGCGATGGTCGGTGTACGGGCGGTCGTGCACTGCGCTTCCAACGGTTTTGGGGAGCGCAAGGAGGTCGACATCACGCGTACGCTGGTCGAGGCGGCCCGGCGGGCGGGTTCGCCGCACCTGGTCTACATCTCGATCATCAACGTGGACCTGATGCCGTTTGCCTACTATCGCGGCAAGCTCGCGTCGGAGCGGCTCATCGAGGGCTCGGGGGTACCGTTCACGATCCTGCGCGCCGCGCAGTTCCACGATCTGGTCCGGTCGCTGTTCGCGGGCGCCGCGAGACTGCCGGTCATGCCGCTGCCGGCCGGTTGCCTTCAACCCGTTGACGTACGCGAGGTCGCCGACCGGCTGGCGGAGCTGGCGCTCGGGGAGCCGGCTGGCCGGGTACGGGATCTGGCCGGCCCGCAGATCCGCGACGCCGGCGATCTGGCACGTACCTATCTGCGCGTCACCGGCAAGCGGCGTCCAATGTGGACCGTCAAGCTTCCGGGCAAGATGTTTCGCGCGCTGCGCGAGGGGCGCAACATCGCCCGAGACGCCGACCAGGGAACCGCTACGTTCGAGTCCTGGCTGGCCGAGGGAGCCCACCGATGAGCACCCGGTCATGGCTGCGCGCGGGCATCGTATTCCTGGCCGTCACGCAAGGCGTGGGCGGCACGGTACAACTGTTCGCGCCCAAATTCTTTTACGACGACTTCCCCACGGCGAGCCACCCCTGGGTGTCACTCATCCCGCCCTACAGCGAACACCTCATGCGCGACGTTGGTGCGTTGACGATGGCCTACGCCTTCGTTCTGGCGGTCGCGGCCGTGACCATGGATCGGCTGATGGTACGCACGGCCCTGGTGGCCAACCTGATATTCACGGTGCCACACTTCGTGTTCCACGCCTTCCACCTTGAGGCGTTTCCAACGGGTGACGCCATCGGGCAGACCATCTCGCTCGGGATGGCGATGCTGCTGCCAGCCGCCTGCCTCATGCTGACCAGGCGGGCCTTCCGTGTCTAGCGTCATGCCAGCCGCCGGCGCACCCAGGTCCATCGGGCCTGGGTGCGCAGCCCGGCCAGCTTTGGTCGGCGGCCTTGTAGCACGACGACAGCCGTGATCGAATGAGGCGTGAACGGCAGAACTGGTGCAGCCAATCTGGCGCAGCCGCAGACGCTTACTCGCCGGACTATTGACGGTCTACCAGTAGCCCCGCCCGTCGACATGACGCAGCCGCAACCTCCCGCACCCCGAGGAGGCGTACTGTCGGTGCTTGCGTCGGTCTTCGGCCTGCTCGCCTTCCCGGTAACCGTCGTCTTCATCCCGCTGCTCGGCGCATACGGCGCCGGTGCGGTGCTCGGCCCCATCGCCGTGCTTCTTGCGATTCTCGGTCTTCGCATCGGAGGGCACGAGGCGGGTGCCGGCCGCGTGGCCGCACTCGTCGGCTTGGTCTCCGGCGCGGTCGGCTTTGCCTACGGGGTGTTGATACTGGCCGCCATGCCGCTGGAGTCCATGTCATGACCGCAGGATGCCTCGCGGCCTTTGCGGTCTACTCGCCGGATCTCGCAAGGGATGACGACGGCTCCTGATGGTGTACCTGCGCCGGCGGGTGGCAGGTCCGCATTGAAGCGTCATCGGGCCAGTTGAGCGGCGCCGGCGCCGATCAGTCCGAGCACGTACGCGACGGTGTAGTAGCGCAGGATCAGCTGCGTGGGCCGGCGGATGAAAAGGATGACGGCCAGCACCGCCACCGCCGACACCACGTACAGGTCCAGACCGATCTGCTCAAATCCGAGGTTGGCCACGATGCCGGCCGCGATGAACAGCGCGTTGACCGTGACCAGCCCCGTGTCGCGAGCGCGTACGGGCCGGTCGTCCGGGAAGAGTAGCTGCGTCAGCATGATCGCTATGTTGATGATGGTGAATCCAGTGAAGAACAGGTAATGCGAGAAGCCATCGTCGTGATAGGCGATGATCGCGCACAGGCGCCCGTCCAGATCCGCCGCCCCGGCACAGAACCTCTCGTGGAGATAGTTCGTCACCTCGTGCTCGCCGTACGAGCCGGCGTACAGGCTGACCCCGATGATGAAGGCGACGCCCAGCGCCCGGTGCCGGACACCGTTGCGCCGTGGCGAGTCGTACTCGAGGTGGTGGATCAGCAGGTACGAGACGATCAGCGTGGCGAGTGCGAGGACCAGGTTGTTCAGGTCGACCCACCGGAGGAACTCGTTGCTGGCCACGTATCCGTTCGTGGCATCGCTGAGTCGGTTGACGGACAACAAAACGACAATGCCGGACTGGATGGACAGCAGCGCAAGCAGCGTACGCCGGGACGGCCGGACGGCGGTGGCGGCGATGTCGCTCATCGGTTCCCCTCTCGATACGGGCTGCCGTTGGCCATGACGGGCCGACAGGGGGAGTTCGGAGCGCAGCCCACCGTGGATCGCCCCTGCGGATCCCACTGGCCGGTAGGGTCGTCCGCGTGGATTTCGACGACATCGCCGCACGGCTCGGGGTACCCGTCGAGGAGGTCGACCGGGTGCACCGGCTCGCCGGCGACCGGCCGTCGGCTGCGCTGCCCGCCAAGGCCGACGCGCCCGCGATCCTCGACCGGCTCGCGGTACGGCCGGAGGACGCCGCCGAGATCATGGCGGGCTGGCCCGATCCCGGCTCTCCACTGTGGACTCTGGAGTTGCGTTGGCTGCTCGACCGCTCGACCGCCCTGGTCCGCTCCGATCTCGGGGGCTACGGCTGGCTGTCGCCCGGTCCGGTGCTGCCGCGCGAACGGGGCCTCGCCTGGCGGCATCTCTACGTGTACGCGTACCTGGCCCTGGTCGGCGTCGTCACGGGATACCACCGCGACCACGGCATCCCCGATGGCGTGTCCTGGGTGACTCTCGCGGACCTGGGCCGCAACCTCGCGATAGACCGGCGGATGCACGGCGAGGGCTGGCCGGTCATGCAGAGCTGGCTGACGCTGCACGCGCGCGGCGGCGTCTACGAGCTGGGCCGGCTGCAGCACCAGCGCGGCGATACCGAAATCGGCCTGCACATCCCCGAATCAGGGCCGATGACTCCGGCGGCGGTCGAGGCGTCGCTCGACGAGGCCCGCGCGTTCTTCCCGCGCCACTTTCCCGACGAGCACTACACCGCGTTCTCCTGCGGCTCCTGGCTGCTCGACCCGCAGCTGCTGGAGTACCTGCCCGAGGACTCCAACATCGTCCGGTTCCAGCGCAGGTTCGAGCTGGAGCCCTACCAGGAACTGGAAGGGCTGGACGCCGACGTCGAGGTGCTGCGGTTCGGGTTCCGTACCCTGAGTACGCCGCTGGATTTGCTGCCGCGCCGCACCGTACTCCAGCGCGCGATCGTCGACCATCTGAAGGCCGGCCGCCACTGGTACTGGCGCCGCGGCCGCTTCCCGATCTAGTTGAATTGAAGCGACTCCTCGCCTAGGGCGGCCAGCAGACCCGGTCAGCAGGAATCGGCCGCCCGCAAACACGCGGGCGGCCGATCCTTCGGAGTGTTCAGGCGACTTTGCGCCGGTAGGCCCGCATGGCGAACGCGTAGGCGACGAGGAGGACGCCGACGCACCAGGCCAGTGCGATCCAGATGTCGTTGTGGACGGGTTGCTGTGCCAGCAACTCCCGGATCGTGTTGACGATGGAGGTGACCGGCTGGTTGTCGGCGAAGGCGCGGACCGGCCCGGGCATGGTGTTGGTGGGTACGAATGCCGAGCTGATGAAGGGCAGGAAGATGATCGGGTAGGAGAAGGCGCTTGCGCCGTCGGGTGAGTGCGCGAGCAGCCCGGAGATGACCGCGATCCACGTGAGGGCGAGGGTGAACAGGGCGAGGATGGCGGCGACGGCGAGCCAGGCCAGGATCCCCGCCGAGCTACGGAAACCCATGATGAGCCCGACGAGGATGATGACGACCACGGAGATGGCGTTGGATACCAGCGAGGTCAGCACGTGTCCCCACAGCACGGACGACCGTGCGATCGGCATGGAGTGGAACCGTTCGAAGATGCCGCTCTTCATGTCGTTGAACAGCCGGTAGCCGGTGTAGGAGATGCCGCTGGCGATGGCGATGAGCAGGATTCCGGGCATCAGGTAGTTGACGTAGTTGTCGGTGTTGGCCTGGATGGCGCCGCCGAAGACGTAGCGGAACAGCAGCAGGAACGCGATCGGCATGATCGTGACGGTGATGATGGTGTCCACGCTGCGGGTGACGTGCCGCAGCGAGCGGCCGAGCATCACTCCGGTGTCGGTGACGGCGTGCGTGGTCATGGCTGGCCTACCTTCAGCATGTTGTCGGGGGTCTCGCTGCTTTCTGGCGCCTTGTCGCTGCCGATGATCGCCAGGAAGATCTCTTCGAGGGTGGGTTGCCGTTCGACGTCCTCCACCTTCGCGGGCGGCAGCAGCGCGCGCAGTTCCGCCAGCGTGCCGGAGACGATGATCGTGCCCCCGTGCAGGATCGAGATCCGGTCGGCGAGCTTCTCGGCCTCGTCCAGGTACTGGGTGGTGAGGAAGACCGTTGTCCCGCCATCGGCGAGCTTCTGGATCACCTGCCACACCTCGATGCGGGCCTGCGGGTCGAGCCCGGTGGTCGGCTCGTCCAGGAAAATGACGGGCGGTTCTCCGATGAGACTCATCGCGATGTCGAGGCGCCGCCGCATGCCACCCGAGTACGTCGAGACCCGCCGCCCGCCCGCGTCGACCAGGCCGAATCGTTCGAGCAGGTTGTCCGCGACCTGGTGGGGAGCCTTGACCCGGCGGAGCTTGCCGACCATGATCAAGTTCTCTCGGCCGGTGAGGATCTCGTCGACCGCGGCGAACTGCCCGGTCAGGCTGATCGTCTCGCGGACCCGGGCCGGCTGGGACACCACGTCGAATCCGCCGACGCTGGCCGTACCACCATCCGGCTTGAGCAGCGTGCTGAGGATTTTCACGATCGTGGTCTTGCCGGCGCCGTTCGAGCCGAGCAGCGCGAAGATGCTCCCGGAGGCGACCGTTAAGTCCACCCCCTTGAGTACCTCCAGCTTCTCGTATGACTTACGCAATCCGTTGACACGGATCGCCAGGTTCTGCGTTTCCATCGCTCGTTCCTCCTATTACTCGACGGTCACGTTGGACAGCTCGGCCCCGAGAGCCTTGAGCCCGGCGTAGGTCAGCTTGTCCATGCGCGCGCCGTCGAAGTTGACGGTGCGGACGGCGTTGCGGTACCTCCGGCTGGTCGCGCGGAAAGACACGTCGCGCAGGGTCGCGCCGCGCATCGTGACGCCCTCCAGCGCCGCCTTGTCGAACTTGACACTGGTGAAGGTCGACCCGTCGAGGTTGAGCCCGCGCAGATCGGACAGGGAGAAGTCCACGCCGGTGAAGGTGCAGCCCTCGAAGACGGTCCGCCGCAGGTCGTTCTTGCGGAATGCGACGTCGGTGAATGCGGCATCGGAGAACCGGGCGTCGCGGAGCCCGGACATGCTGAAGTCGGTGCGCACCAGTACCGCCCCGCGGAAGCTGGCTCGGGCCAGCTCGGCCGTCGTCATCTTCACGTCGGTCAGCTTGGCGCGGTCGAAGTTCGCGTCCGCCACGTCGCTGCTCTTGAACGAGGCGCCGGCGAGTTCGGCCCGCGCGAAGTCGGCGCCGCGCAGCATGCTCGTCTCGAACCGCCCGTCCCGCACCGTGACGCCGGCGAAGTCGCTGCCCTGCAGGTTGCTCGAGTCGAACCGCGTCACCATTTGCCGCTCCAGCAGCCGGGACAGGTTGGACACCTCATGTACCGTCTGCTCGATGTCGCCGATGCTGTCGACGGTCATCTCGAACGCCGTCGCCTCGTCCTTCCCGTCCGCCGTCAGCTCTCGGTACCGCTCTCGCAGATCCGCCAGCAGGTCTGCTTTCAGCTCGGCGACGCTTTTCGTGCCTTCGTGGGCGGCGAAGACGCCATCGACGTACTCGGTCAGTTTCTCGTCAAGGTTGTCGCTCATCGTTGGGTCCCTTCACAGCAGTGTGTCGAGTACGCGTTTCGCGTACTCCCAATTGGTTTGTTGCGGGCGTAGGTCGCTTTCCCCTTTTCCCGGAGCAGATCTGATGTGATCTTGCCTACACTTCAGACTCAGATGGCTGGCGGTGGCCGATCGCCGCCAGCCCCTGCCGGGGGTATCCACTCGACCAGCCGGACCGCGATCGCGTTCGGGTCGGTCAACCACACGGCGCGCTCGCCCCATGGCTCATGCCGCAGCACAAGGTCGTGCTCCGGGACCGCCAGCCGGAGGCGTTCGTATTCGGTGAGCAGATCCGTGACGGTGAAGCAGACGGCTGGGTTCGTCGCGGTCGCCTCGCCGCCGTGCAGTTCGATGTCTACGGCCGCGTCGTCGCGGCGCAGCAGGACGAACCCCTCGAAGGCGATCTCCTCGCGAAAGCCGAGCGCGTCCGTGAAGAACCGACTCGACGCCGCGACAAAGGGGACCGTCAACGAGACGGACGACGCGATGACGATCACCTCACCACCACCGTGAGTGCCATATGCGAGACTCCTTCCTGCTAGGAAGGAGTCTTCAGCTCGTGCGGGGTGGGAACAACGACAGATCCAGACATGACCGATAACCCAGGGATTAACGATCAAGGGGGCGGCTGTGGAGCTCCGTGACATCGAGATCTTCCTGACCCTCGCCGACGAGTTGCACTTCGGCCGCACCGCGGAACGGCTGCACGTGACCCAGGCCCGGGTAAGCCAGGCGATCAAGAAGCAGGAGCGCGCCATCGGCGCCGAGCTGTTCGAGCGCACCAGCCGCGTCGTGCGGCTCACCCCGGTCGGCGAACAGTTGCGGGCCGAGCTGGAGGCCGGCTACAAGCAGATCCAGAACGCGATCGGTGGCGCGGCCGCGGCGGTACGCGGCGTCAGCGGCACGGTACGCGTCGGCTTCTCCGG
>JBPYFB010000300.1:0-24106 GCA_051986465.1 Rugosimonospora sp. | reverse complement strand
AGCAGGCAATTCAAGATTCACCTCGTCCAGCACGAGGCGATCGGTGCCCGGATAGGCAAACGAGACGTGCTCGAAGCGGATGCCTCGGCTGAGCCGGGCCGGCACGGGCCGATCGGCCGAGGCAACGAGCGAGGCGGCGTAATCCTCGAGCCAGGCGAGCCGCCGGGAGCCGTCCATCCAGATGCCGCGTAGGAAACCGATCTCGCCGACGGTCGCGGCGACGTAGGCGGACAGGCGCGATCCGGCGGCGAGGACGAGCAGTACGCTCGCGGCCGGCCGGTGCAGCACCGAGGCGGTATAGACGATCGCGGCCACGTAGCCGGCGCCGAATATCGCCCAGCCGGCGGAGTGCCAGTACGCGCTGTGCCACCGGGCCCGGGCGACCGGCCGGTACCAGCGCTCCCACTCGGTACGCCGCCGGGCCACCAGTTCGGGACCCATGCCGGTGAGGCGTACCTCCTTGCCGGGCGGCGCGGTGGTGGCGAGCAGGAAAAGGTGCCGGGCCAGCCGGTTGGCCGGGGCGGCCCGCTCCTCCGCGGCCCGCTCGACGCCCGGTCGCCAGCCGGACGTGGCGACCGTGGGCAGCGCGATCAGTGCGAGCAGCGCCAGCAGGGGGTGTACGGATACCAGCAGCGATATGGTCACCGCCAGGCGCAGTATCCAGCCGCACGTCGCGAACACCGACATGTACATGTGGTCGAGGACGAAGACCTGGTCGCGCAGTACCGCGAGCCGGTCGAGCAGCTCCGGCCGCTCCTGATGGGCGATGGTCGCCACGGACGCCTGCAGCGTGGCGACATGGCCCTCCAGCGCGATCGTCACCTTGTCCCGGAACCGGCGCTGGATCCGGGCGCTGATCGTGCGCAGGAACCACGTCGCGGCGGTGGAGGCGGCGAGGCCGAGCGCGGCGGCGAGCAGCAGCCCGCGGTCGTGCTGGATCACGCCCTTGCCCAGCAGGGCCAGCCACACCGCGATGAGCGCGTCGGGCAGGGCGGCGAGCAGCGACAGCAGGAACGCGGCGAGCAGCAGCCGCGGCTCGTGCCGGTAGCCCAGCCGGCACAGCCGCCACATCGAGGACAGCGCCGGCGGCAGCGGTTCGAGGTTGCCCGCTTTATCAGGTGAGGACATCGTGGTGTACCTCCTCGTCGCCCTCGACCACCGCGAACGGCCGCGCCTGCAGGTCGAACATCTCCCGGTACCGGCCGCCCAGCGCCATCAGCTCGTCGTGCGAGCCGAGCTCGACCACCCGGCCCCGCTCCACGACGCAGATCCGGTCGGCGTGGCGCACCGTGGAGAACCGGTGGGACACCAGGATTGTGGTGCGCCCCCGGGTCGCCGCGAGGATCCGCTCGAAGATCTCCGCCTCGCCGCGCACGTCGAGCTGTGCGGTCGGCTCGTCGAGCAGCACCAGCCCCGCGCCCTGCCGCAGCGCGGCCAGCGCCCGGGCCAGCGCCACCCGTTGCCACTGCCCGCCGGACAGGTCGGTGCCGCCCTCGTATCCGCGCGCCAGCACGGTGTCGAGGTCGGCGAGGTCGTGCGCGCCGGCCGCGGCCAGCGCCTCGCGGATCACGTCGTCGGGTGCCCCGGTCGGCGCCACGTTGTCGCGCAGCGCCAGCTCGAAGCGGGTGAAGTCCTGGAAGACCGCGGTGACCCGGCCGCGCCAGCCGGCGAGGTCGAGCGCGCGCAGGTCGACGCCGTCCACCTCGATCGCGCCCGACTGCGGGTCGTAGAGGCGGCACAGCAGCTTGGCCAGCGTGGTCTTGCCCGAGCCGTTGCGCCCGACAATCGCCAGCGACGTACCGGCCGGGATGGTGAGGTCGAAGTGTTCGAGTACCGGCACGCTGGTCGACGGGTACGCGAAGGTCACGTCACGGAAGCGGATCTCGCGCGCCGGCAGCCCGTCGGCCGGCAGCGGCTGGGTCGGCTCCGCCAGCGCCCCGGCCGCGGCCATGGCGGGGCGCAGCCGCAGTACCGCCGCGACCGGGGCGGCCGCGCCATCCAGCGACCAGTTCAGCCCACCGAACGCGATCATGCTGGTGCCCACGGCCGCCTGCGCGTAGACCACGACCGGCCCGATGCCCAGGCCGCCCGCTGCCGCGTCGGCGAGCGCCCAGAACACCAGCGCGTTGGTGGCGACGATGATGAGCAGGCAGCCGAGTACCGAGCGCTCGCGCAGCCTGGTCGCGCGGTACTGCAGCTCGTGCAGCCGGGTGCGGCGCGCGGTGAACCGCTCGATCGTCCAGCCGGCGAGGCCGAACAGGCGCAGCTCCTTGGCTGCCGGCGGGTCGACCGCGAGCCGGTAGGCGTAGTCGGAGTCGCGCTGGGCGGACCGTACCTCGTCGGTGTTGCGGTCCTTCCAGACCCCGCTCTCGCGCAGCAGCCAGTGCGTGGACAGCCAGCCGCCGGCCAGCACCAGCGGCGCCCACCAGTGGAAGCCGAAGAGTACGGCGGCGGCGGCCGCGCCGCCGAGCAGCTCGATGAGGCCGCCGGCGATGAAGTCCATGGCGACCGCGAGCGGTGGACCCTGGATGCCGAGGTCGAAGTCGCGCGCGACGGTCAGGTCGGTGGTCAGCTCCTGGTCTTCCAGGTGCCCCATGCCGGGCGGCCGGACGGTGGCGGTGGCGAGCTGGTCGTTGAGCCAGGCGCCGGTGCGGGTGCCGAGGCCGGCACTGAGCGCGGTATGCAACGGGCTGAGCACCTGCATCGCGACGAACGTGATGCCGGTGAACGCGAGCGCGGGCCCGAGGCTGCGCCCGCCCTGCACGGCGCCGACGAGGACGCCGGTGGCGATCGCGAAGAGAGCTGGCAGGATGCCCCGGGCGACGAGTACGGCCCACCACGCCACCGCGTATCCCCGCGAGGCGGTGGGCAAGATAGCGAAGAACCGCCACTCCGGTCGAGCCCGCAACCGTCTCATGGGCACGGAGAATACTGGACCCCTCCGACAGAACCCGAAGAGATCATCACCGTTCGATATGTTATTAGCGTTCGATGACGGCTGTTGGACTCCGGGCACCGGTGCCGACTACCGTGAGCGCGTGTTCTGGCGCCGTACCCTTGCCGTCGTTGCCACTGTGGCGCTGGCCGGCCTCGCGTCGGGTGTCCCGGCCGACGCGCACGGTGCCATGGCCACCCCGGTCAGCCGCGCCGTCGAGTGCGGGCCGCGCGGCGGCATCACCGCCTCCGAGGCGGCCTGCGTGAACGCCGCCGCGGCCACGCCCGCCGGTGCGGCCGCCTTCGCCGCCTGGGACAACTTGCGGGTACCCAACGTCAACGGCCGGGACCGGCAGCTCATCCCCGACGGCAGGCTGTGCAGCGGGGGCCTGAGCCAGTTCGCCGGGCTGGACCTCGCCCGCATCGACTGGCCGGCCACCACGCTGACCGCCGGCGCCAAGTTCACCTTCCGGTACCTGACGACCATCCCGCACAAGGGCTCGTTCCGGCTGTACGTGACGAAGGCCGGCTACTCGCCGACGAACCCGCTGCGCTGGAGCGACCTGGAGACCAAGCCGTTCCTGACGGTGACGAATCCGAAGATCGTGGGCGGCGCGTACACGTTCACCGGCCGGCTGCCGGCGGGCAAGTCCGGCCGGCACGTGATCTATACGATCTGGCAGACCACCAGCACGCCGGATACCTATTACTCGTGCTCCGACGTCGTCTTCGGGTCGGTACGCGCTACCGCGGTGGTGACGCCGAGCGCGGTTGTACCGTCCCCGTCACAGCTTGCGGCCGGGGCGGCGGACACCTCGGCGGCCGACGTGGATCCGCAACCCGTCGCGGCCGTCTCCCACCCCAACCCGGCACTGCCGATCGGGCTGTCGGTGGGCGCCGGCCTCGCGATCGCGGCGACCGTGCTCGTGGTGCAGCGCCGGCGGATTGAGGCGGCCCGGCAGGCCGCCCGAGCACGCCGCCTACCGTACTGACTGTTCAGTGGGTACCCCCGGGGGCCTGTGCCTCGCTGAGGGGGATCGCTAAACTGCCGTGTCGCCTCTGACGGGGGACCAGACGGGAGAGGAAACGCATGGTATCGAAGCGATGGCGCATGGCAGCGGTGGCCGCCGTGCTCTGCGGAGCAGTGGCAGTTCCTTTCGTGCGCAACGCGCTCGCCGATACAGGCTCGAACGGAGGCGGCAACGCGCACGCCGGTGCCGTCTCGGGCGGTGTCCACGCTCAGGCGATGACCGCGGCCAGCCTCCCGTCCGGATACACCGTGCAGGGCATCGACGTGTACAGCGGCAGCCACTCGACCGCCAACCCCATCATCGACTGGACCGCGGTCGCCGCGAGCGGCGTCCAGTTCGCCTACATCAAGGCGACCGAGGGCAGCGTCTACAAGAACCCCTACTTCGTCGGCGACGACACGCACGAGCACGACTACGCGTCCGCGCGCAACGCTGGCCTCTACGTCGGGGCGTACGCGTACGGCCTCCCCAACCAGGGCGACGCGAAGGGACAGGCCGACTACCTCGTGGACAACTCCGGCTGGGCTCCGGACACTAAGACGTTGGTCCCGATGCTCGACATCGAGAAGCCGTACTTCAACACCGTCAACGAGTGCTACAACCTGAGCCAGGCCGCCATGGCGACGTGGATCCGCACCTTCGTCGACGAGGTGAAGGCCCGCATCGGCCGCCTCCCGCTGATCTACACGGGCGGCAAGCCCGTGGTGAACGGCGTCCCCCAGGACAGCTGGTGGGACAAGTGCGTCGACCCTTCGGTCTCCTTCGCCGACCTACATCTCGACCTCGCCCGCTGGGGCTCGACGCCGCCGATCCCGCCGAGCGCATTCACCACCTTCGACGTCTGGCAGTACGCGGAAGGCGACATCGGCCAGGTGGGCAACTACGACAAGAACGTGATTCACGGGGACATCAACGTCCTGAAGGCCCTCGCTGGCGGGACGGCGCCGACCGTGGTCACGCTGCACTCGCACGCCAACGGGAACTTCGTCACCGCGGACAGCGCCGGGGCCAAGCCGCTGATCGCCAATCGCTGGTCGATCGGCACCTGGGAGCAGTTCGACGTGATCCCGCTCGACACCGGTAACGTCGCGCTGCGCTCGCACGGAAACGGGAACTTCGTCACCGCGGAGAACGGCGGCGCCCTTCCGTTGATTGCCAACCGGATGGCGATCGGCGGCTGGGAGCAGTTCCAGAAGATCAGCAACTCGGATGGTTCGTACAGCTTCAAGGCGCTCGCCAACGGCAAGTACGTGACCGCGGAGAGCGCTGGCGCCTCGGCACTGATCGCGAACCGTACCGGGATCGGCGGCTGGGAGGAGTTCGACCTCGTCGTCAACAGGTCCACCATCCACCTGCGCGCGCACGCCAACGGCAAGTACGTCACGGCCGACCCAGGCGCGGGCGGGCAACTGATCGCCAACCGCACCGCGATCGGCTCGTGGGAGACGTTCGAAGAGTTCGACCTCAACGGCACTCCGGTCTTCGGGCTGCGTGCCTTGTCCAACAACCGCATCGTGACCAGCAATGGCGGTGGCTCGCCGCTGGCCGCCTCGCGTACCGCGATCGGCGGTTGGGAGTCGTGGACGATCGTCCATAACCCGGACGGCTCGGTGAGCCTGAAGTCCAGCAACGGCAAGTATGTGTGCGCGGAGAGCGCGGGCGGCAAGCCGCTGATCGCCAACCGGACCGCGGTCGGCTCGTGGGAGAGTTTCGACCTGGTCTGAACGTAGGCAGGGTAGGCTCGGCCCGTGCTGGATGACGGCGTGCCCGGGGTATCCGCGATCGAGGCTCAGGAACTCGTCAACGCGGATGCGATGCTGCTCGATGTCCGCGAGGACGACGAGTGGGCGGCCGGGCACGCACCGCAGGCGGTACACATGGCCATGTCCCGGATCTCGCGCGAGTTCGAGACGCTGCCCAAGGAGCGGACCATCGTCTGCGTATGCCACGTCGGTGCGCGCAGTGCGGCGGTGGTGGCCGCGCTCAACCACGCCGGTTGGCGCGCGGTCAACGTCGACGGCGGCATGGAGGCGTGGGTCGACGCCGGCCTTCCCGTGGTGGATGGCGCCGGGGAGCCCGGCACGGTGATCTGAGCGGGTCGCCGGTGGTACCGCTGGCTCGGCAGCGCGCCGAGGTGGTCTGGGCGTGCCACCGACTCGTCGCCTCCGGCCTGGTCGTCGGTACGGCGGGCAACGTCAGCGCGCGCGACGGCGAGCTGGTCGCGGTCAGCCCGAGCGGGCTCGACTACGAGGCGCTCACCCCCGAGCTGGTCGGCGTGCACCAGCTGGACGGCTCGCCGGTGGTCGCCCCGCTGCGGCCGACCAGCGAGCTGCCACTGCACCTCGCCGCGTACCGGGCGACCGGTGCCGGTGCCGTGGTGCACACGCACGGAGTCGCCTCCACCGCGCTGTCCCTGATCGTCGACGAGGTACCGCCGTCGCACTACTACACGGCGTTCTTCGGCGGGCCGGTACGGGTCGCGCCGTACGCGACGTACGGCAGCGAGGAGCTGGCCGCCTCGGTCGCCACAGCCCTCGACGGTCGCAGTGGCGCGCTGATGGCCAACCATGGCGCGGTCTGTGTCGCCGGTACCCTGCGGGCGGCCCTGGAGCTGGCCGCCTACCTGGAGTACCTCTGCGACGTACAGTTGCGCGCGATGTCCACCGGGCACCCCGTACGCACCCTGCCGCTCAACGAGATCGAGCGGGTACGCGAGCTGCTGTCCGGCTACGGCCAGGAGCCAGATAGTCCTTAGTGGATAGTCCACTGGGGACGACCAGTACCGGCGCGCTCCGCCGGACCAGCCGCGGTTCGGCGAGCACGACCGCGACCGCGGCGAGGCTCAGCAGGCCACCGGCGAGCGCGGTGCTGCGTACCCCGAAACCGGGCAGGAGCACGCCACCGAGGAGCGCGCCGGCCGTGATGCCGACGTTGAAGGCGGTCGAGGCGCCGGCGGCCGCGAGGTCGGCGCTGCCCGGCGCGGTCTGGAGGACGCGGGTGCCCAGCGTGGTCGAGAGCGCGGAGATCGCGAGGCCGGCGAGTGCGACGAGTACCGCCGCGGCGACCGGGATCGCGCCGAACGCGAAGAGTCCCAGCAGCGATACCGCTTGCAGCACTATCGGGGCGAGCATGGCGAGCCACGGGTTGCGGTCGGCGAGTCGCCCGCCGGCCGCAACGCCCACCACCCCGGAGACCCCGCGCGCCAGCAGCAGCGGGCCGATCGCGGCGAGCGAGAACGCGCTGACGCCGGTGAGGAACGGGGTGACGTAGGTGAAGGCGGTGAAGCCTCCGGTGACGGCGAGCACCGTTGCCGCCAGTACGGCCCAGTACCGGCGAGCGTCCGGCGCGCTGCCCCGGGCCGCGCTGCCGGCCTCGGGCTGGGCCGTCGGTACGAGCGCGGCGACGGCGAGTGCGGTCGCGAGGGCGAGCCCCGCCATCGCGAGAAGCGCGATCCGCCAGCCGACGCGCTGCCCGAGCCAGGTGCCGGCGGGTACGCCGAGGACCGCGGCGAGCGAACTTCCGGCGAAGACGACCGCGACGGCGCGGCCGCGCAGCCGGGCCGGGACGACGCCGGCCGCCGCCGGTACGACGACGGACCAGAACAGGGCCTGGCTCAGCGCCGCCGCGACCCGGGCCGTGAACAGGATCCGGTAGTCCGGCGCCGCGGCCGAGGCGGCGGTGGCGGCGGCGAACGCGGCCAGCAGCCCGGTGAGCAGATACCGGCGCGGTATCCGCCGGGTCAGCTGGGTCAGCGGTACGGAGGCGAGCACGACCACCAGCCCGTACCCGGTGACCAGCAGGCCGACCGCCGACGGCGAGGTATGCAGGCCGGCGGCGATCTGCGGGAGCAGGCCGATCGGCAGGGTCTCCGAGGTGACATAGATAAATGTCGACGCGGACAGCGCCAGGAGCGCGGCCACCGATCGGCCTCTCATAGCTACCCCCGTAATCTAGTTAGCCGGGACACATTCGCGCTCGGCTAGCGCCAGTTGTCTTGACGCCCGGCGCCGCGAGTCTGGGTCGCCCCGGCCCCGCAGGGCGTACGCGACGAGTGCCGCACGCTCATCGGCGGCGCGCCGGTCGGCCGTGGTGCTGTGCTCCAGCCGCCAGGTCAGCGCGGCGAGGTGCGAGTCGAACATGGTGGTCTCCTTCGTCATCTGCGTGGCTGTAGCTGCCACATCTAGGTGCCGGTGCGCGCGGCGCGCCGGCGTTGGGTGAGGCGGTGCGACTTGACCGCGGTGCCGCAGTCGGACATCGAGCACCATCTCCGGGACCCGTTGCGGCTGCGGTCCAGGAAGAGCCAGCCGCAGCCGCCCGTCTCGACCGGGCAGCGGCGCAGCCGGCCGAAGTCGCACGTCTGCAGCAGGTCGAACGCCGCGTGTGCCGCCCGGTCCGGTATCAACTGGGCCGGCGCCAGGCCGACGACCAGGCGTACCGGTCGCTCCCCGCCGGGCTGCAAGGCGAGCGCGCTGCGCCCGGTCGCGGCGGTGAAGCGGCAGGTCAGCTGATCCAGCGCGGCGGTGGCGGCGGTGGCGTCGACCAGCCCGGTCGCGGCGAGCAGAGCGGTGTGCAGTGCCTCGCGGATCTCCTTGACGGCGGCGAGCGCGGCCCGCCCGGCGCCGGGGTCGGTCGCCCAGGTGGCCCCGACGGCCTCCTGCTCGGCGCCGTCGATGAGCTCGGCCCGGCCCGCCCAGACCAGCAGCGCGGCGGTATCGACCAGGTAGTCGACCGCGTCCGCGACGGGCTCTGGCTCGCGCGGCGCGACGGTGTTCACCAGGTCGAGTGCCGGGTGCCCGCCCACGAGCGGCACGTTCGAGGCGTCCTCATCCATGGCCATGACTCTACCACTAAAACGCCGAACGCTGGTAGCAAAGTGTGAGCGCGGTGACAGCCGCGCCGAGGGCGGCGCGGGTGGTGCGGGGGAGGTACCGGACTTACTAGGCGGAGACCGGCGGGCGCTGGCCGCTCCACGGCGCGGCCTGCTCGATCTGGCTGGCGACGCGGACCAGCAGGTCCTCGCGACCGTACCCGGCCACCAGTTGCACGCCGATCGGCATGCCGTCGGGCGTCCAGTGCAGCGGGAGGCTGATCGCCGGCTGGCCGGTCATGTTGAACTGCGCCGTGTAAGGGATGAAGCTGGCCACCCGGTCGCCCTCCGCGTCCGGCCCGGCCGCCGTGAACCAGCCCAGTTCCGGGCCCGGGCCGCCGGCGGTGGGCGTCAGCAGGAGGTCGTGGTCGGTCCACCACGCGGCCATCCGGCGCGCCCACTGTCCCATGTGGACACGGGTCTGCAGGTACGTCACGACGCCCATACCCTTGCCGTACCGCCGGTACCGGGCGTTGCGCGGCTCGATCTCGTCGTCGTCGATCGGGCGCCCCAGGACCTGCTCGAACGCGTGCAGGGTGGATGCCAGATCGGCCGAGATGATCATACCGAAGTCCAGGCCGAAGCCCTCGTCGAAGAGCGCGTCGGGCGCGGAGTTCTCGACGTGGTGGCCCAGCCGTTCGAGCAGCGCGGCGGCGCCGTCAACCGCCGCCCGGCACTGCGGATCGTCGAGGGATACCGACAGGCCCGGCCGGTCCACGTACCCGATGCGCAGCCGGCCCGGGTCGGCGCCGACCTCCTCGCGCAGCGGACGTGGCAGCGGCGGCGGGTAGTACGGCTCGCCCGGCATGGGCACGCTGATTGCGTCGAGGATCGCCGCCGCGTCCCGCACGGTACGCGTCAGCGCCCCGTCGATCGTGCCGCCCGCCCAGCTCTCGCCGATCACCGGGCCCTGGCTGACCCGGCCGCGCGTCGGCTTGAGCCCGACCAGACCGCACACGCCCGCCGGGAGGCGGATCGAGCCGCCGCCGTCGTTCCCGTGCGCCACCGGCACCATGCCGCTCGCGACCGCCGCCGCCGAACCGCCCGAGGAGCCGCCGGTGGAGCGGCTGGGCTCCCATGGGTTGCGGGCCGGCGGGAAGCTGCGCGCCTCCGTCGTTACGGTGGTGCCCAGCTCCGGCACGTTGGTGCGGCCGAGCGGGATGAAGCCGGCCCCGCGGAACAGCTTGGCCAGATAGCTCGTGACCGGCCAGCGGATGTCGCGCAGTGGACCCATCCCGAACGCGGTCTGCTCGCCGGCGACAAGGCAGCCGAGATCCTTGAAGAGGATCGGTACGCCCGCGAATGGTCGGTCAGGGCTGACGTTGCGCGCCTCCGTCAGCGCTTCCTCGAACCGGGTGCGGATCACGGCGTCAAGTCGCGGGTTGACCGCCTCGATGCGCGCGATCGCGGCCCGTACCAGCTCCTCCGCGCTGACCTCGCGCTTGCGTACCAGTTCCGCCTGGGCGGTGGCATCGAGCCACGTTGTCTCGGTCACACCGGCACGGTACCCCGCCAGCCGATAGGGTGACGGGCATGCCGAAGCTGCGCGTACACAACTTTTCGGTGTCCCTCGACGGTTACGCGGCCGGGCTGGCACAGAGCCTCGACGCGCCGCTCGGTGTGGGCGCGGAGCGGCTGCACGAATGGGTGTTCGCCACCCGCTACGGCCGGGCGATGATCGGCCAGGACGGCGGCGACGAAGGGCTCGACGACGAGTACCTCCGGCGGGGCGACGAGGGTATCGGCGCCACCATCATGGGGCGCAACATGTTCGGACCGATCCGGGGAGCGTGGGACGACTCGGACTGGGTCGGCTGGTGGGGCGACGTGCCGCCGTACCACCACCCGGTCTTCGTGCTGACCCACCATCCGCGGCCGCCGCTGCCGATGGCCGGCGGCACCACGTTCCACTTCGTGTCCGACGGCATCGAGGCGGTGCTGGAGCAGGCCTTCGCCGCCGCCGACGGGAAGGACGTACGGCTGGGCGGCGGGGTCTCCACGGTCCAGCAGTACCTGCGCGCCCGGCTCGTCGACGAACTGCACCTGCCCATCGTGCCGGTACTGCTCGGCGGCGGCGAACGGCTCTTCGACAACCTCGACGGCGGCCCGTACGGGTACGAGTGCACCGGGTTCGACGCCTCTCCCGCCGTCGTCCACATGCGACTGTCGAAAGTAGACACATGAGATACGACGAATTGCTCGATCCGCTGCGCGAGGCGTACGACGCGGGGGCGCAGCGGCGCGACGGCATGCAGAAGCAGCCGTGGAAGGTCGCCGAGCGGGACAGCTTCCTCGCCCGGCTGCGGGAAGCGGGCTGCGTGCGGCTGCTGGAGCTCGGCGCGGGTACCGGGCAGGACAGCCTGTTCTTCCAGGAGCAGGGGCTCGACGTGGTCGCCGTCGACCTGTCACCGGAGAACGTGGCGCGCTGCCGGGAGAAGGGCGTCGACGCGCGGGTGATGGACTTCCTGCACCTGGACTTCCCGCCGGAGTCGTTCGACGCGGCGTACGCGCTGAACTGCCTGCTGCACGTGCCCAATGCCGACCTGCCGGCCGTGCTGCGCGCCATCCAGACGGTACTGCGCCCCGGTGGCCTGTTCTTCCTCGGCGTGTACGGCGCGGAGGAGACCACCGAGGGCATCCACGAGAAGGACTGGCACCGCCCGCCGCGCTTCTTCTCCCGGCGCACCGACGAACAACTGCAGCGGTACGCGAGCGAGTGCTTTGAGATCCTGGACTTCCACACGGCTATGCCGGACGACGAGTACTGGCCGTTCCAGTCGCTGACCCTTCGCCGGCACCTTCACAGCGGGTAACCATCCCGGTCGGGTGAACCCGCCTCACCTACCCGCGGCCGACGATTCTTGAGTGGCGACACAGCTGACCAAGTCCAGGACGGCCGCCGGCGGGTACACCGTCGGCGATGTGATGCGTCCGGCCGTCACCACGGTCGAGACCGGCGGTCACCTCGCGGCCGCGGCGTACCTCATGAACCATGCCAACCAGAGCGCGCTGGTCGTCGTCGACCAGCTCAACCGGCCGGTGGCTCTCATCACCGAGCGGGACCTCATGCGCGCGGTCGCGCACGGCGAGAACACCGGCGAGGCGCTCATCGTGGACTGGATGAGTCGCGATCCGCGGACCGTGCACCCCGACGCCTCGCTCATCGACGCCGCCCAGGCGATGCTGGAGACCACGACCATGCACCTGCCCGTGGTGGCCGACGGCAAGGTACGCGGCATCGTGGTCATCGGCGACGTGGTGGACGCGCTGGTGCGCAGCGTGCGGCTCGCCTCCGCGGTCGTGTTCGTCTCCGACCTGAGCCAGTCGCTCGGCTTCTACCAGTCGCTGCTGCGATACACCGTCACCGTGAGCAATAGCGACACCGCACTGCTGGTCGGTCCGGACGGATCGCAGATATTCCTGCGCGAGGTGCGGGACGGCCCGCCCGGCATCCAGTGGGTCGCCTGGACCGCGGGCAGCGAAGCGGACCTGGACCGGTGTACCCGGCTGTTCCAGCAGCGCGGCGCGCTGCAACGCCGGGACAGCAACGAGGGCATCGAACTCGTGGAGGGGCGTGACCCGGACGGGCTGCCCGTCGTCATCACCTTTCCCGGTCCGGAGCGGGTGCCGCGTACCAGCATCCCGGACCGGATCACGCATGCGGCACCGCGCCGGTAGTCGAGGGAGTGGCACGTGGACGTGGAGATCGTGTTGCATGTGGACGGTGCCGAGCGCCGGCTCGCCGTGGATACCAGGACCAGCGTGCTGGACGCGCTGCGCGAGCGGCTGGGCGTCACGAGCCCGAAGAAGGGCTGCGACCACGGGCAATGCGGCGCCTGTACGGTTCTGCTGGACGGCCGCCGGGTGCTGAGTTGCCTGGCACTGGCGGTGGCCCACCAAGGCGCGGAGATCGTGACCGCGGCGGGTCTGGCATCCAACGGCACGCTACACCCGCTGCAGCGTTCGTTCGTCGAGCACGACGCGTTCCAGTGTGGATACTGCACGCCGGGGCAGATCGTCTCGGCGGTCGGCATGCTGCGCGAGGCGGCTGCGGGCTGGCCCAGCGCGGTCAGTACGGACGACCCGGACGGCGGTCGCCCGGCGCTCGACGATGCGGAGATCTCCGAGCGGATGAGCGGAAACCTGTGCCGCTGCGCGGCGTACGCCAACATCGTGCCGGCGATCGCGGAGGTGGCCGGCGCATGACGCCCTTCGAGTACGAGCGCCCCGATGACGTATCCGGTGCGGTCGCCATGCTCGCTCACGCGCCGCACGCGGCGTTCCTGGCCGGCGGTACCAACCTCGTCGACCTGATGCGGCTGGGCGTGACGACACCGGACACGCTCGTCGACGTCCGGCGGGTGACCAGCGACCGCGTCGAGGAGTTGCCCGGCGGCGGATTGCGTATCGGTGCCGCCGTACCCAACAGCGACTTGGCGGCCCATCGCGAGGTGCGTCGCCGGTACCCGGTGCTGTCGCAGGCGCTGCTGTCCGGCGCCTCCGGCCAGTTGCGCAACGCCGCCACCACCGGCGGGAACCTGTTGCAGCGCACCCGGTGCGTGTACTTCCAGGACCTCACGACGCCGTGCAACAAGCGCGAGCCCGGCTCGGGTTGCTCCGCGCGCGGCGGGTACGAGCGGGAGATGGCGATCCTCGGCCACTCCCCGAACTGCGTCGCGACCCACCCGTCGGACATGGCGGTCGCCCTCGCCGCGCTCGACGCCGTGGTACATGTGGAAGGTTCCCAGGGTGCGCGCGCCATTCCCCTGACCGAACTGCACCGGTTGCCGGACGGCGCGCCCGAGCGGGACACGGTACTGGAGCACGGCGAGCTGATCGTCGCGATCGACCTGCCGCCCTGCCCGCTCGCCGTCAACTCCCGGTACCGCAAGGTGCGCGACCGCGCGTCGTACGCCTTCGCCCTGGTATCGGTGGCGGCCGCGCTGGAGGTTCGGGACGGCGCCGTCCGCGACGTGCGCCTCGCGCTCGGCGGCGTCGCGCACAAGCCGTGGCGCGCCCGCGCGGCCGAGGAGATGCTGCGCGGGGCACCGGCTACCCGGGACGCGTTCGAGGCCGCCGCGGATGCCGAGCTGGCCCGGGCGGAACCGTTGCCCGGCAACGCGTTCAAGGTGCGGCTGGCGCGCAACACGCTCGCCGGTACGCTCGCCGAACTCACCCGGGAGATGCCGTGAAGACCGTCAAGGTACCGGTCCGCGCGATCGGTACGCCACTGTCCAGACTGGACGGACCGGAGAAGGTCAAGGGCGCTGCCACGTACGCGTACGAGTGGCTGCTGGAGAACGCGGTCTACCTGTACCCGCTGCAGGCCGAGATCGCGGCGGGCCGGGTCACCGGCGTCGATACCGGGCCCGCGCTCCGGGCGGCTGGCGTACTCGCCGTGCTCACGCCGTTCGACGCGCCCCGGTTGGCGACGCCCGGCGACATCGAGCTCGCGGTGCTGCAGAGCGACGAGGTCGCGTACCGCGGCCAGATCGTCGGGTGCGTCGTGGCGGAGTCCATTGAGGACGCTCGGGAGGCGGCCCGGCTGGCGCGCTTCACGTACGAGCCGCGCGCGCATGACGTATCGCTCCGTGCGGACCGCGAGGGCCTGCACAAGCCGGCGCACGGCGCGCTGTTCGGCACGCTCGAAGGCGAGCTGCAGACCGGCGCGCCCGCCGACAGCACCGTCGGCTGGTTCACCGAGGCGCTGGCCGCCTCGGACCTGACCCTCGATGCGACATACACCACCCCGATGCACCACCACAATTCCATGGAGCCGCACACCGCGGTCGCGGTCTGGACCGATGACTGCCTCACCGTGTACTGCTCGACCCAGGGCGTCACGCTGACGCAGGACCTGCTGTGCCTGGTGCTCGGCCTGGAACCGGCGCGGGTGCGGGTGCTGTCGCCACACGTCGGCGGTGCCTTCGGCGGGAAGGTGTACCCGCACACGTATGCGGTGCTCGCGGCGATGGCCGCGCAGCAGGTACCCGGGCGGCCGGTGAAGTTCGCCCTCACCCGGCAGCAGATGTTCGCGTTCGTCGGCAACCGCACGCCCACCGTGCAGCGCATCCGGCTCGGCGCGGACCTCAACGGGCACCTGACGGCGCTCGCACACGACGCCGTCACGCAGACGAACCGGGCCAAGGTGTACGCCGAGCACGCGGCGGTCTGCTCCCGCGTCATGTACGCCGTGCCCGACCGGCGCACCACGCACCGCCTCGCGGACCTGGACGTGCCGCCGCCGACCATCATGCGCGCGCCCGGCGAGTCGCAGGGCATGTTCGCGCTGGAGTCGGCGATGGACGAGATGGCGATCACCTGCGGCCTGGATCCCATCGAGTTCCGCATCCGCAACGAACCGGAGCGCGACCCCGAGACCGGCCTGCCGTTCTCCAGCCGCCATCTGGTGGCCTGCCTGCGCGAGGGCGCCGACCGGTTCGGTTGGGCCGGGCGGGATCCGGTACCCGGGGTGCGGCGCGAGAAGGGTTGGCTCATCGGTACCGGCGTCGCCGCGGCCACGTACCCGTCGCCCCGGCTACCGGGCAGCAGCGCGCAGATCCGGCTCGGCCGCGACGGCCGGTACACGGTGTGCATCGCCGCCGCGGACCTCGGCACCGGTACCTGGACCACGCTGACCCAGATCGCGGCGGACGCGCTGGGCGTACCGGTGGACCAGGTACAGTTGCGGATCGGCGACACCACCTCGCCGCGCGCCTCGACCGCCGGCTTCTCCTCCGGAATCAGCAGTTGGGGCGGTGCGATATGCGCCGCCGCGGAGACGCTGCGCGCGAACCTGCGTACCCACGGCGGGGTGCCGCCGCCGCGCGGCATCGAGGTCAGCGCCGACATGCCGGACAACCCCGACGAGCAGCGGTACTCGATGCACAGCTTCGGCGCGCAGTTCGCGGAGGTACGGGTCTGCGAGGACACCGGCGAGACGCGGGTATCGCGGATGCTCGGGGTCTTCGACGTGGGCCGCATCATCAACCCGAAAACGGCGCGCTCCCAACTGATCGGGGGCATGACGCAGGGGATGTCGATGGCCCTGCACGAGCACAGCGTGCTCGACCCGCGCTTCGGGCACGTCGTCAACCACGACTTCGCCGGGTACCACATCCCCACGAACGCGGACGTCGGCCTGGTCGAGGCGTACTGGCTGAACGAGCAGGACCCGTACACGAATCCCATGGGATCCAAGGGACTTGGCGAGGTGTGCCTCGTGGGCATGGCCGCGGCCATCGCCAACGCCGTCTACCACGCCACGGGTGTGCGGGTACGGGAGCTGCCGATCACGCTCGACAAGCTGCTCGGCTGAACGGTCTTACTCCACCGTTGCCGTGAACATGTAGCACCCGTACGCCACGTTGCGGCTGTGTACCTGTACCACGCCGGGGGCGGCGAGCACTTCGGCGAGAGCGCCGCTCGGATCGGTACCGTCGTGCACCCGGGTGGCCTCGTGGATCCAGCCCCGCGCGTCGTACGCCCGGAGCACCTGTGGGCGCCGCTGCCAATCCGGCGGGTAGTCGCCGGACTCCGGGTACCCGTCGCACGCCTCGGCGTGGGCGAACACCGGTCCGATCTCCCGGTACGGGCTGGCCGGCAGCGGCGGCTCGAAGCCGAACAGGATCAGCTCCTCGCCCGACTTCGCGTCGCGCAGGCAGCAGCGCAGCGGTTCGCCACCGCCGGCCAGTACCCGTTCCACCGGGTACCCGGACGCGTCGAGGCCGCTGGCGCGTACGGCGTCGAGTACCGCGGCCGGCAGGGCGTGGATACGAAAATCGGTCATGCGCCGCCGCCCGCAGCCGCGCAGCTTGCGGAGCGGCTCCAGCCAGCGGTCCTCACAGCCGGCCTGGAGCGAGGGAGCGCAGCGACTGAGTCGGAGGGCCGGCTACAGGGTGGCCCGGCTAGTAACAGCGCGGGCGTGGCCCGCTCCTCCCGCGAGGATCGGGCATGACCCGCGCGAGCGGAGCGAGCGCCAGCTAGTCCGGTCATGCACCCATCGTGACCGGCGCGGCGCCGCCAGTCTGGCGGGAATCGGCCCTGGCGCTGGCTGGGCCCCGGTATGGACCGTTCGGCGCGCGAGGCGGTTACTTCGCCGACGCGGCGGTTGACGCTCCATCCAGATGGGGAAATGGTCCGATGATCGGGTTCCCCTGGGGTTGGAGGCGAGCATGTCCGCTCCCCGTAACCGTGCCGTCATCGCGAGCACCGTCGGCACCACCATCGAGTGGTACGACTTCTTCCTCTACAACACGGCCTCCGCGCTGGTTTTCCCCGCGCTGTTCTTCCCGCACCAGGCCGCGTACACCGGCATCCTGCTGTCGTTCGGAACCCAGTTCGTGGGCTTCGCCGCGCGCCCGGTGGGCGCCGCGATCTTCGGGCACTTCGGCGACCGGATCGGGCGCAAGGCGATGCTCGTCACCACGCTGGTGCTGATGGGTGTCGGCACGTTCCTCATCGGCCTGCTGCCCACCTACAGCGCCATCGGCTACGCCGCACCGATCCTGCTGACCCTGCTGCGCATCGCCCAGGGCCTCGGCGTCGGCGGCGAGTGGGGCGGATCGGTGCTGCTGTCCATGGAGTGGGGCACGCGCAAGCGTCGCGGGCTGATGGCGAGCTGGCCGCAGCTGGGCGTACCGCTGGGCCTGGTGCTGTCCACCGGAGCGGTGCGGCTGCTGACCTCGTGGACCGGGGCCAGCTTCGACAACTGGGGCTGGCGGATACCGTTCCTGGTCAGCATCGTGCTCGTCGGGGTCGGCCTGTACGTGCGGCTGCGGGTACTGGAGACGCCCGAGTTCACGGACGTACGCGAGCGGCAGGCAGTGGTGCGCTTCCCGGTGTTCGAGGTGCTGCGCAGGCAGTGGGGGCAGGTGCTCAGCTCCGCGTTCGTGCGGATGTCCGAGCAGGCGCCGTTCTACCTGTTCACCGTGTTCGTGCTGACGTACACCACGACCAAGCTGAAGCTGACCCGCAACGACATGCTCAACGATGTGCTGATCGCCGCCGCGATCGGCCTGCTCACCGTGCCGCTGTTCGGGCACCTCTCCGACCGGCTCGGCCGGCGTCTCGTCTACGGCACCGGAATCGTGCTCACTGCACTGTATGCGTTCCCGTACTTCGGCTTGCTCAATACCAAGACGACGGGACTGGTACTCCTGGGCGTGATCCTGTCGCTGGTCTTCCACGACATGCAGTACGGGCCGCAGGCGGCGCTGATCGCGGAGACGTTCGGCCCGGACGTGCGGTACTCGGGCGCGGGGCTCGGGTACCAGCTCGCCTCGGTCATCGCCGGCGGCCCGGCGCCGCTGATCGCGACGCAGATCCTGAAGTCGTCCGGCTCCAGTACCGGCATCAGCATCTACATCATCGGCTGTTGCGTGTTGGCGATGATCGCGCTGCTGGTCATGCCGCATTACCGGAGAGTGACCGAGTCCGCGGCACCCGGCCCGAGCGTCCCGACCGAGGCCGAGGCGAGCCGCTAACGCCTGCGCCCCGGCGTGGCTGGCGGCAAGGGCCGGCACGCCGGGGCATTGCAGGTGGGCTCGCCGCCGCGCAGGTCGTGGCATGGGATGGTCGCCCACGAGGCGAGCGGCGGGTTGGCGTTGCGGATCGCGACCGCTGCCAGCCGCTGATCCTGGTCGCACGCGGCCGATGCCTGCCGGACCGTGTCCGACCAGGCCGGTGAGTGGCTGCGGTACGTGTCGCTCCAGCGATAGTTGATGGCGACGACGACGGCGAGGAATGCCGTGAAGACGGCGAGCGCCGCGGTCGACCGCCACCGTAGCCCGTCGGGTGCGGGCAGGAGCAGCAGCACGAGCGCCGCGAACAGCAGCAGTTCCGGCGCGACCAGGTATCGCTGCGTGTTGTGGCCGAGCGCCATCACCATCATCATCAGCAACCAGACGCTGTGCGCGCCGGCGAGCAGCGCCAGCCCCCATCGGGGACGCAGCAGGCCCAGCCGGGCACCGACGGCCGCGACCGCGACGATCGCGGCGACGACGAGCCACGCCACGGCGATGACGCCGATGTTGTGGCTGAACACGCCGGGGTCGTTCACCTTGGACGCGATGGCCTCAGTGGGGCGCATCCCGAACAGGGAGTTGGGCATGGCCCACCCGACGTAGCTCTTCGCCGCCCAGATCGGGTCGAAGCGCGAGCCGCTCTCCCGCCCGGGTCCGTTCGTCACGAACACGCTGAGCTGTACGGCCGTGCCGAGCAGTGCGAGCCCGAGCAGGCCACCGCTGTACCTGTCGCGGCGCAGCGCGAACCGCGCCGCCGCCAGCGGTACGTACCCGATGATCAGGATGGTGCTCAGTCCGGTCATGCCGATGGTGAACAGCGCGCCGAACCGGCCCCATCGTCCGGTCGGCGTCCATAACAGCACCCAGAACAGTGCGTACATCGCGAAGAAGTGCAGGCATACCGGGCGGTTGTAGACCTCGGAGAATCGGTTCTCGACGGCCGGTGCGGCGAGCATCGGCGCCGCCACGAGAAACCGCGCGAAACGGTTGGACAGATGGGCGCCGCTCGCGACGTACACCTGCACGGTCAGCAGGGCGACGACGATCGCGGACGTCAGGGACATCACCGGCGCGGCCCAGCTGATCGGGAAGATGGTCGCGAGCTCGCCGATCAGCCGCGGCCCGACCAGGTAGTAGCCGGAGATCGGCCGGGTGATGGCCTTGATGGCGGAGGTGGACAGGGCGTCGGTGAGGATGCCGCCGGCATCCTCCTCAAATATGGTCTGCAGGGCACCCGTGCCACCGATGCGCAGCAGGCTGACCACGGTACCCACGGCGACCGCGAGCGCACCGAGCAGCAATGCCCGCTTGGTGGTCGGCCGGCCGGAGGCGCTGGGGAAGGTGGCGGCGAGGCTGTCGCGCAGACGCGCGGCGCGTACCCGTGGCGAGTCGGTAACCGGCGCACGAGTGTCGACGCTCATATCCATGCTTGGTCCTAGCTCATCTGTCGCACACGCAGTTACGTCCAGTAGCGTCGCGGCACTATAACACCCGTCCAGCGGCTGCGCGGGGTGGTCAGTTCAGTCGCTTCTCGAACCAGTGGTCAGCGTATGCCTCGTCGTTGAAGGACGCGACCTCGCGGTAGCCGGCGGATCGGTACAGCCCGATCGCCTCACGCAGTGCCCGGTTGGTCTCCAACCGCAGAATGCGCGCGCCGGTACCGGCGGCCCGCTCCTCGATCTCGGCGAGCAGCCGGCGGCCCAGTCCCAGCCCGCGTACGGCCGGCGCGACCCACATCCGCTTCACCTCGGCGAGCTCCCCGTGCAGCTTCAACGCCGCGCAGCCGACCGGGTCGTCGTGCAGCGTGGCGACCAGGAGCAGCCCAGCCGGCGGGGTCAGCTCGGTGTCCAGCGCCGGGTTGCTGCGCCCCGGGTCGAAGCCATCGTCGAAACGCCGCGCCAGCTCGGCGAAGTACGCGCGCAGGCAGTGCCGGGCGTCCGGATGTCGCGGGTCCACAGTGGATACTCGGACCATGGACGCGAGCAGCAGGCGCTCGACCTCGGCCATGGCCGCGACGAGCCGGTCGCGCTGCTGGCCGGTGAGTGGTGTGAGGATGGCGGCGGCCAGTTCGTCGGAGCGGCGGTCCAGTTCGGCGTGTTCGGCCTGGCCGGCGGCGGTGAGCCGGGCGGTACGTACCCGGGCGTCGGCGCCGTGCGGGTCCACCTCCACGAGCCCATCCGTTTCGAGCGCGTGCAGCAACCGGCTCAGGTAGCCCGAGTCCAGGTCGAGGCGGGAGCGCAGGGAGCGCAGTTCGCTTCCGTCCGCGCCGATCTCCCACAGCAGCCGCGCCTGGCCCAGCGGCCGGTCCCGGGAAAGGTATGCGTCGTCGAGGGCGCCGACCCGCTGGGTGACGGTGCGGTTGAAGCGCCGTACCCGATCGACCAGCGCGCGATCCATCCTCTGACTTTAGTCAGAGAATGCTTACCGCACCAGCCTCAGCCGCCTCGATCCCTGGCCGGTGGCGGGTGCGGCGCTCCGGCCGCTCGGTACCGGGCCGGTCGCTACCGGGTCGCTCGGCGCCGCTGTCGGTACCGGGCCGCTCGGCGCCGCTGCCGCTACCGGGCCGCTCGGCGCCGCTGTCGGGACCAGGCCGAAGACGTGCCGGTTGAGTTCGGTCGGCGTGATGTGCAGGTCGCGGGCGATGTCGGCGGGCGTGACCCGCTCGGCGCGCAGTTGGCGCAGCACCTTGTCGAGAAGCTGGGAGGTCTCCCGGGGAATGCCGCCCGGCTCGCCGGTGCGGTAGCCGCGGCGGGACAGGTCGACGCAGGCGGTGCGGTAACCCCACTCGGTCAGCAGGTCCAGCTCGTACAGCCGGTACGCCAGCGCGACCGCCGCCACGCGCCAGGTGGCCTTGGCCGCGAGGATCCGGTCGCTGGTCGCGCCGACCAGCCCGGCGGCGAGCACGCTGGCCCGCGGCATGAGGAAGGCGGCGGCGAACCGGTTGGCCTCCTGCTCGGCCGCTGGGCCATGCGGTAGGCGGTGGTCGCTGTGCAGGACCAGGTGGCCGAGTTCGTGCGCGGCGTCGAACCGGCCGCGCTCCCCGGACTTGGCCGTGTTGAGCAGGACGTGTGGGCGCTGCTGCCAGATGAAGGAGTACGCGTCGACCGCGGCGCAGTCGGTGGCGAGCGAGAAGACCCGTACCCCGTGCGCCTCCAGCAACCAGACCAGGTTGCCCAGGGGCGCCACGCCCAGTCCCCAGCGGGCCCGTACCACCTCGGCCGCAGTTTCCGGATCCATAGTGGACAGTGATGGTACGTCCGGCGCGGGCAGTTCGAACCGCTCGCCGATCCAGTCGGAAAGCAGCAGGGCGATGCGTCCGGCGGCGCGGGCCGCGTCGCGCTGCCCCGCGGTGAGCTTGCTGGGCGCCCGGAAGCTGATGGCGTCCAGCGGTATCGGGTCCACATCGGAGGCCCGCAGGAATTCGCCCGGCATCTCCAGCGCACGGGCCAACTTGTCCACAGTGGACTGATTCGGCTGCTGGTGGCCGTTCTCGTACGCGGAAAGGCTGCGCACGCTGATCCCCATCGCGGCGGAGAGCTGTACCAGAGTCAGCCCACGGCGCTGCCGGGCCAGCGTCAGCCGGCTGGGCGTCAGCATCTCAGGCGACGCGCCGGGTCACCGGTACACGCGCCTCGTCCGCCTCGTCCACCACCGGTACGGCGGGCTGCAGCGGGATCGGCGGCAGGATGACGCGCTCCAGCCAGGTGTCGATGTATCCGTCCACCATGGAGTCGGGGAGCGACAGCTCCGCCCGGATCTCGGTGTCGGTCACGTGGTAGAGCAGCACCCAGGTCGCCGTGCCGAAGTCGTCCTCCACCGGCTCGTCGTCCAGGTCGATCGGCAGGCTCAGCTGGACGAAGTTTCGGGTGATCGCCTCCGCGGTCGCGATGCCCTTCTCGTACCGGGTGGACGGGGGTACCTCGGGGCAGCCGGTCGCGGCGTCGCCCAGCGTCGCGATCAGCGCGACCCGCCGGTCCGATCGCACAGTGCGCGCCAGGTTGCGAGGGTTGTCATAGCTCCAGCCGAGCGGCACGAGTTGCTCGCGCAGCAGCCGTACCGTGCGCGAGTAGCGGGCCATGCCCTGCATGTTCGGCGGGTCCAGTTCGGTGTAGGTGCGCGCCTCCGCGTCGGCACCGCGCAGCGCGAACTCCAGGACCTCCGCCGTGAGCCCCAACTCGGCGAGCCGGTCGCCGGCCCGATCCGCCGTGTATACCGCGCTCTGCTGCCGCATCCCGCCGCTCCTCCCCAAACCCGAGTTCCCGAAATTCTCCCTCATCGGAGGGGCGAAAACACGAACCGGGTACGGCGTGTCGGACGGATCGGCGATACGCTCACGCCTCACCCACCCCACCTGCGAGGAACAAGCGTGCGCAGCAAAATCGTCAACCTCAGCATCGCCGCGGTCGTCGTCGCGGGCACCGTACTGGTCAGCGACCTCCCGGCGCGGGCGGCCGCCAACCGGGACATCGCCTACGCGGCAAACTACGGCTGGGGCACCGTGTCCGCGGTCGACCTCGCCACCAACTCCGACGTCGCCACGCTGACCGGCTTCAACCACCCGCGCTCGGTAGCGATCGCCGCCAGCGCCGGCCGCGCCTTCGTCACGGACGAGGTCGCCAACACCGTCATCGTCATCGACATGGCCACCAACACGGTCGCGGCGACCATCCGCGGATTCCTCATGCCCGAGGAGATCGTGGTCAACCCGGCCGGCACCCGCGCCTACGTCGCCAACTTCCAAGGCAACGACGTATCCGTGATCGACACCGGCAGCGCCAGCGTCGTTGGCACGATCCCGGTCGATGCCGGTATGTGGAGCCTAGCGATGGCACCCGACGGCGGCCACCTGTACGTGGCGAACGGCATCAACGGGACGGTGGACGCCATTGACACGGCGACGAACGCGGTCACCGGCCGCCTCAAGCCCTCGCGCACCACCGGCGTGCGCGCAATGGCGATCAGCCCGGACGGCGGGCACCTGTACGCCGCGGACGCCAAGGCCAACACGGTGTGGGTGATAGACACGGCAACCGCCGGGAACGTCGCCATCCCCGGCCTCGCCGGCCCGGACGGGGTGGCGATGACTCCGGACGGCGGACACCTCTACGTCGCCGACGGTGGCGCCAACACGGTATCGGTGGTGGACACCGGTACCAATGCGGTCACCGGCACGATCACGGTTGGCAAGAACCCCGTCTACGTCAGCGTCAGCCCGGACGGAAACCGCGCATACGTCGATTCCACCGCGGACTACACGGTCGCCGTCGTCGACACATCGACGAACACGGTCACCGAACCCATCAGTCAGATCAGGCCCGCGACGGGAATGGCCTTCACCCGCCTCGCGCCCGCGCCGCCGAAGGCCGCCGTGACCGCCACGCCCGCGCAGCCCGACAGCGCCTGGGTGAAGATAGACGCCTCCGGATCCGCACCCGGTTGGGCGAGGGTCGTCTCGTACACCTTCGACTATGGCGACGGCACCAGCGTCACGACGACAACACCGACCGTCGACCACACGTACGCGAGCGGCGGCACCTACCAGGTGAAGGTGACGGTCACGGATGCATTGTCGTTGACCACCACCGCCACGGCGGCACTGACGCTGCACGTGTGGGTCACGTCTGTCGCGCTGCTCTCGCACAGCAACCTGCGCTACGTATCGGCGGAGAACGCCGGCAGCCAGCCGCTGATCGCCAACCGCGCGGTGGTCGGGGGGTGGGAGATGTTCGACATCATCGACGTCGGCAACG